>NZ_JAQITG010000029.1:0-926 GCF_028618615.1 Bartonella sp. AU15XJBT | reverse complement strand
TGAAATGTCGTACCACAAAGAGGGAGGAGCATTTAGTAGCAGCAAATCTGAGCATAACAAGGTTGATGCGACAGAAGTTGTGGGTTCACTCATAACAGGGGGCAAAGGCGTTGCGATTGAATCGGAAAAAGATACAACAATCATTGGCTCTATGCTGCTTGCTGGCAAACAAGAGGCAACACTAGCAGAAAACGCACAGGGAGAAAAAACACCAGGAGAACAGAAACAAGCGGATATTACCATTCACTCTGGGGGAAAGATTGTCATCAAAGGCGCCCAAGAACACTTGGATCAGCAAGCACAATCGTCTTCAAGTGGCTTTTTGCATGAGGAATCTTCTGATACATCTCAATCGCATACCACAACGGTCTCCTCTGTTCTGGATGCAACGGGCAACATCGTGTTAGACGCACAAGGAGAAGCCAAGATTTCTGCTTCTCATCTGCTTTCCGGTCAAGATATCAATGTGAGCGGAGAAAGTGTGACGATTGATGGCATGACAGATCATCATAAGAGCCATTCAGAAACCCATGAAACGGGTTTTGGTGTGGGATCAGGCAAGGGCTTTGTTTCGATATTTGGGAGTGAATCAAAGACAGAGAATGAAGAAAGTTTTGAACATCAAGGCTCTTCGCTCAATGGTAAAAATATTACCATCACCGCCAAAAAAGAAGATGTGAACGTGGTAGGTTCTGACTTTACCGCAGAGGAAAATATTAATGTTTCGGCAGCCCATGATATCAATGTTTTGCCTGGTCACAATAGCCATAGCACAAGCTCAAAGGAAGAACGTACAGGTTTTGGGATTCAGTTTGAAAAGAACAAAAGTGGTGCTTCTGTGGGTGTTGGGGTTGAGAGCAATAAAGATACGGGCGATCAATGGGAAAAGACGAATACGCCGTCCAATTTCCATGCGGGCAATGATG
>NZ_JAQITG010000028.1:0-13894 GCF_028618615.1 Bartonella sp. AU15XJBT | reverse complement strand
GCCTGTGTGTGTCCACCACCGGTATCAATGCAAGCCGCTGTTATTCTGATACCCTCTTTATAGCCTGGATGCGGCCAGCGTTTTGCAAGATATTCATCCAATTGGTCCCACACTTCAAAAGAAGAGGGGTCACCAAGGATAACTTGATAATCAATATGCCAACTTTCTTCACTACGCCCCCATCCCACCACTTCAAGCTCTAAACGGTCATTTTGCACATCAATGCCCGCTGTCAACACGACGGCTTGTTCTGGTGCTAAAGGATACTCTTCGCGTTTTGCATAGAGGCTGTCTGGATCAACAACTTCGCCTGTTCTATCCTCCCACGGCTCTCCAAGCACTGTATTGACAAAAGGCTGTAGAAGAGCTGGATCATCCTTGGCATTTAAAAACTCTCTTGCACATTCCCCCCATGTAAGCCAAGGTGAATAGAGTGCCGAAATATGATAAGAACGCAAATTCGGTCTGCTTGACTCACTGGTTGGGACCCAGCATGCACCTCTTTCTTCACACATGAGATCTGTTTTTCGGTGCTCGGCATGTTCATGACCACAATGCGCACAAACAAAAACAGCTTTTTCGGGTGCTCCTTTTGGCCATTTGATTTGTGACCAAACAATCGGCTGGAGTGTACCACATTCATCACAAGGCACGTTGTAATATCGCTGGTCTCCTAGCACAAAATCCTTGGCAATACGGCTTGTGTCACGGTGGGTGGGAGTGGACAATTTAAAGATCTTTCGTTGTACAAAGGTTGATGTGCGCTTTTCCGCAATCATCACTGGATCACCTTCATTATCGACACTGAGAGGATAACCATCTACTTCATCCAAAATCAGATAACGAATAGGCATAGAACGTAGACCAGCTGCACTGTTTGCTCCTGTAAGCATCAGTGCTCCACCATCAAACTCTTTCGAAAACATGGTATTCCCGCTGTCACGTGCTCGCGCTGGGGCTATGCGTTCACTTAAAACTGGACTTGCCATAATCATGGGATCAAGCCGCGTCTTTGAAAGCTTTTTGGCTGTCTCAACGGTCGGCATGACATAAAGGGCAGGTCCTGGACTATAATGAATAGCATAACCG
This sequence comes from Bartonella sp. AU15XJBT, assembly GCF_028618615.1. Classification (NCBI taxonomy): domain Bacteria; kingdom Pseudomonadati; phylum Pseudomonadota; class Alphaproteobacteria; order Hyphomicrobiales; family Bartonellaceae; genus Bartonella; species Bartonella sp. AU15XJBT. The sequence continues at coordinate 12,805 of NZ_JAQITG010000028.1, read as the reverse complement.
CAGAAATTCAATCCTGCCTCTGACATGCCAACCTGCGCTCCTTTCATGACAATGGTTGTTTCAATCGGTTTGTGAGAAGAAAGATTATCCATGATTTCGCGCAAATAGGGGGTGCGTTTTGTTCTCCACAATCCAGGTTCAGCACTGGCTACCGTGCTAAGGTATCTATTCTTGTCCGCCCATTGAGAAACCGTATATGGTGGGTCCGGTTGTCTTGCATCATTGGCATGGGCGAAAAATTCTGTAACAGCATTCTCATCCATTATTCATTCTTTGCTCGCCCCAAAACGCTCTCATTCTGGAGGTTGAGGATCATGATAAGGAACTGGAATATGAACAGCTTCAAGCAAAGCCTTTCGTATGTAATAATCAATGGCACCGATCAGACTTGCAGCATCACATCCAACTTGTGCGGCAATGCTTGCACCAAATCGATGAGGAAAATTCAACATAGCGTCACGGTGTGCTCTTCCAAACTCACGCGCTGCTCTCTTGACTTCTTCACGGTCAACGGTTGTTTCGCGTAAGCGTTCAAGGGCAATCTTTTCGCTTTCAAGGGCAACTTGCATTCGCTCCAGTTTAATCTTGTATTCATTGGCCGCCTCTGTAGAGACTTGTTTGATCTTTGTCCGCGGTTGACCATCCGGTGCTAAAAATGGAGCAGGGCGTTTTGTTGGATTCTCATTCCAGATAGCTGTTGCAAGCGCTTCATTAACAGAACCATCTTCAAAAAGAGCCTTATCAAATTTTCCAGTTTTAAAACGCGAAACCACCGCATTAGGAGAAACACGCATCTTTTTGGCAAAGGCACGAAGCGATAAACCCTCACGATGCTTCTTTGCCATTTCCACCTCTTTTGCTAGATATTTTTCAATATTCATTCTTTTCTTTAGATTAGTATCATGTTATGATACATAAAAGAACGAATGAAGGTGACTTGGTGATTGAATCTTTTGCGGATAAACAGTGTAAAGATCTTTTAGAAGGCAATCCACCTAAAGGTTTTCCCACAACTCTCGTGCGTATAGCCCAACGAAAATTATTTATGCTGGATAAAGCAGTTGATCTCAAAGATTTACGCAGTCCTCCGGGTAATCGTTTAGAAGCCTTGAAAGGAGAGCGTAAAGGTCAATATTCTATTCGTATTAATGACCAGTTTCGCATTTGTTTTGAGTGGCGTTCTAATGGCGCCTATGAAGTTGAAATCGTCGATTATCATTGATCCGTAGGAGGTCGAGATGAAAAATTACATTGCTATTCATCCCGGAGAAATTTTACGGGAAGAATATTTAAAAGAATATGCTCTCTCTGCTTATGCTCTTGCCAAAGCCTTGAATGTTCCACGCACTCGGATAGAACGTATTGTAGCAGAAAATAGTCCGGTAACTCCTGATACAGCACTACGATTAGCCTATTTTTTTGATACAACAGCTGAATTCTGGCTTAACATGCAAGCTGCTTACGATGTTAGTGTCTTACAAGTTGAAAAAGCAGATGAATTTTCCAAAATTAGTAAATTTGAATGTAGGGTTTAATGATCTTTCCACTTATAAGGTTTTACGACCTAACAGATAATTGACGATCCGGTATAATCGGGTCTATATTCTGGCATGCAAATGGATACACTTCAAGTCGCATAAGGATTATTGGCTTTCACAAAAAACTTTGACATAAGATGCAGTTACACAAAAGAAGATTTGGAAGCCGTGGATTCTCCACCATTGACAGATGAAGAACTTGCAGGCTTAAAGCCAGCTAAAGACGTTTTACCAGCCTCCTTTTTTAAGTATGTAACAGAAGAGCGGCATACACGTGGGTGAAGTCTTAAAAAAAGAAAGCGGTTGTTAAGCCAAACGATCTCTCCACTTTAAAAAAAATGCTTTACAGTTGAAATTAAACTTCAATTGTATTACATTGAAATACAGTTGAGAGAGGAGAAATCATTATGGCTACCAGTCGCATGGTTCAAGCACGTGTACCGGAAGAAATTCAAAATGTCGCTAGTCAAGTTATTCAAGCCTCTGGTTTGTCAGTAAGTGATGTCGTGAGAGTGTTGATGACACGTATTGCGCAAGATAAAGCTATTCCTTCTTTTTTGTTTCAACCCAATGCAGAAACCATAGCGGCTTTTGCCGAACTTGATGAAGGCAACTTAAAAAAGTTTCATTCCGTAGACGAATTATTTGATGATCTCTATGCGGACGATTGAACGTACGACTATCTTCAAACGTGATTTCAAGCGTGAGATGAAAGGACAATATCGGCATCTTTTAGATACTGATTTACGCAAAGTCATCGCAGCATTAGCAAATGATCAATCTTTAGAGCTTCGATATCATGACCATGCATTAACTGGAAATTGGAAAGATTATCGGGATTGTCATATTCGACCTGATTTGGTTTTGATCTATCGCTTGATTGGTCAAGATAGGCTAATTTTAGTGCGTCTTGGTTCTCATTCACAGCTTAATCTGTAATGTCAATTAATCCCTCCCCATTTTTGAGAACGGGGAGGGGGGTATATATTTTACCTAAGCAACCTTTTTAATGGGGCTCTCGAAATTCGGTTCATAAGCGCACAACAAAGAATCCATGCTATGCGGTAACTCTGAATCGCCAAAATCTGTGAGAACTGTTAAGATTTTAAGTATACTTGGCATCTCATCTTGAAGTTTTGAAATCAAAGCTTTTTCTATGACAGTCATAGTATCAACCAGAGCAGTACAATCTTTATCATTCATATTTTCATGTCTAGAAAATTGAGATAATGCCAACCACAAATCGCATAAGAAGTTAGTATCTATCTTCATTGTACACCTCCATGAATTTGCTCTCTCAAACATGCCAATCCTCTGGATGTGATTTTTGTTGAAGGGAGTACCTTTTCTGTACCATCTGGTCTTTGAATGGTGATAGCAGGGCAATCCATGAATCCTTTCTTGATTTTATCCTGATAAGGTAACAGAGGCGCTCCTGGAGCCCGTCGATAGATCCAATCATGTTTACGCAAGTAATCCGTTAAATCCTTTGGTCGCACCTCTAATATCTTCGCTGCTTCGATTAAACCAAACAGACCATCAGAACGCTTTAAGCCTTCCAAAGCCTCTGCTTTTGGCTTGAGTGTACTCACCTCATTTCTTAAGTCTTCTAATTGATTGATACTCTCTAAAAGAGCTGTTTAATCGTAAGAGGATTTTCCAAAGCATTGGCAAGATTTATTTGCGGTGTTGCTAATTGTTTCAAAAGCCGTTCACATTTGATAAAGTATTGACGTGCTTCATGTCCTTTATCATTACGCTCTATCATCGAAAGGTGTTTAGCCATGTCTAAGGTAATGTGGGGTATGCTTTAGAAGGACGTCCACCTGAACTTTCGCTCAAAAAAGAGCAAAAGTCATACCCTTCTTTAAATTTACAGTCTTGAATACGTCTGATAATCCAGTCTTTAAAGCTGGTTTTTACTTCTAAAAACGCATGCAAGTCACATGCATTTACCGTTTGAACAGTTTCCTGATCAATAGTTTGTTCTGATATCGGAATAAGAGTGTTCATGTGAACTCCTTGTTGATAGATGTTTCTTAATGACACTCCAAAAGAGCGCCGGGTGCTAAGAAACACGGCAACAAGCCCGTCGTTATGCTTTTCCCCCGAAAGGGTATTTTATGGCATAACCACACCCGACAAGACCAGTATACGCTATACGCGTATAATGAGTCAAAGCCTTTACAATGTGCGGAAGACTGATTATTTCGGCAATCTATCCGCTATTGGTTTAAGGTGTTCGTTAGGCACCTGATTCGACAATAGACATGACGTCACTGCCTTGTCAAGTGATAAAGACTTTTTTTCTAAAAAATAATCCACAATTGTACAGTAACATACTGAAATTGTTATTTATCAATGTGTTATGTGTACAATGTACAGTCGATTTGAAAATTCTGTCGCTAGCGATAGTTCGCGCTGGTCTGCTCCGCAACGAAGCCACCCCGCTGGGAAGTACCTTTTGCATTGATTTTATTGACTTTTTTATGGAAAAAACAAAGCATAAGTGATGATCTTTTTTTAAAATTACAATAAGAATAGGGAATGCTTAAACTCATAAATATATGTAATATAGAGATAAAGCTTGAGAACATGATCTAGCCTTTTTTATTAGCAGCGTATTCTTGACGAGCAAGTTGTCTCTGTATATTTTTGGTTAATCTTTCATTGGCATATTGTGCAATAGCACTTGCAATATCTGGCTTGGACATCACTTTAGCAATTGATGGTCCTTCTTGTTTTGCAATAGGGAATTGGTCTCCATCATCTCTTTGAAACACATTCCCTCCCATTTTTAACTCAACACGTTTGGGAAAACTGCCTCCCATGATAAAACCATGGGGCAAGATTTCTTTCTTTTTAAACAGTGTATAAGTTACGCCGCGTTTTGTTTCTCTTGCTTTAAAAAATTTAAGAGGTATTGGTGTTCCAGAACCAATGATATCTGTCTCAAGAAACCTTGCTGTTGCCTTTTCTTTAATATAAACACCTCTTCTTATACGCTTTATTTGGGCTGATGAGATGTCGGTAACTTGCTTTTCAGTAAAGCGTTCAACTTGTTTTGCTGCAGTGTTTAGAGCATTACGCAGAGCCCAATTAAGGCGAGGGGCTTGAAGGCTTGTGAAGGTATCTTTTACCTGTTGAAGATACCATTTTTGGTGGATAATTAATTTCAACTTTTAAGCCTTTTGGGGGGTAGATGTTGATGGCTTGGAAGCTTTAGGTGCTTTTGGTTTTTCGAACGAGGGTTCCTCTGTTACTGTTTCAGATGATGTTTGGTTGGGTTCTTTTTCTACCTGCTTAATCTGTTCAATTGTCTTGTCGGGTTTTATTTTTGTTTTGACATCAACAAAAGGTTTAGCGGCATTTGCACGTTTGAGACGTGCGTAGACTTGATTAGAAATCTCAACAAATGGATTATTGGGAGTTGAAGTTTCAAAACGAACAGTGCTTTTATTATCGCCAACAACACACATTGGCTTGGTGATGATTGCTTTCATCTTCGCTCCTTTTGAGGCAATGAATTAATGACATCATTGGTTACTGAATGGCGTTTGATATGTGCAAAATAGATTAGTCTGTTTTATCAATAAAAACAGTACTTTAAGCCCTCTTGAAAGCTTAATATTTTATCAAATTTTAGGGGATATTTTTGAATTTTAGATACAATACAACTAGTACAGTGAAACCATTAAATAAAATTTTTCACACATTGTCAATAGAAAAAATCTATATTTTGTATTTTTTATCTAAATATTTATAAATATTGAGCAGTATAGGAGAGAAAGGAAATGACAGGTCCAGAAATATTAGATGCCGTGTATATGATATCAATGATAGTTATATCACTCTTGACTATAGCGTTTTGTTTGCCTGCCGCTTTTTGATTTTCATTAATATTTTGTATATCATATGTAATTATACGCTTTTGCAAAAAAATCTAGAGTGAGAAATTTCTCCATATTGATGGGCTAAATATTAAGCTCGTGACGGGCTGCTGTTGCCAAAAAAGCAGATCTTGTTAAGCCTCTCTCTTGTGCACAATTATCAATTGCACGCAAAAGCCCTCGTTCAATTGATATATTTGTACGTACGACTTCTGAATCATTTTCAATAAAAGGAACTTGTATTAAAAAAGCTCCTTCTGACAAAGCTTTTTTGACAGCTTTCTGTTGTATCACTTCTTCAAATTTTAAAGGAACAGGCACTGTATCCATATCTTCACAGTAAAGTTGTAAAGCTTCGGTTGCATTTATGATAAGATTTTCTTCTTCATCAGCAGCAGAGAATAGACCTTCAAAATCAGGAAATTGAACACCAAAAGCAGAATCCTCATCTTTATGAACAAGAGCAAAAAATCTTTTCATTCTTCTTCTCCTTTTTTAAACCAGCCTGCTTGTTGTGCAATAGAACGCGCTGTACCAATTGGAAGATTTTTTTAGGATGTGGAACAATAACAACCTTACCGTCTTTTTTAAATTTATGGTGCGAACCTTTTACTTTTACAAGTTCAAAGCCATCGCGTTTTAATTTTGCAATTATCTTTCGGCTGTTTTGTTTCATTCCCTAATCTCATAATGTGTATATATTTATACACTATACTTTTTCTTATTTTAAGTCAATGTTTTTAATAACCACAATGTTTCTGGAGAGCGTTAAGGATTATCCGCAATGAAGGTACAAGGTACGGTAATTCTTGATCTTCACTAACAAGATACTGTAGCGCAGCATAAAAATTATGCTGTTTATATAGGTATTGTGTTTCTTTTATTACCTCTTGCATATTCAAAAATTGTTTTGTTGCAAATTCAACCCATTTTTTTCTAGCTGCTTCATCAGAAGATGAGGGCATTTTATCATAAATTGCATTATGTAATCCTTTTGCACATAAATAGTTGTTTTTCACTTCAATATATTTTTGTGCAACATCGTATTGATCTTGATTAATCACACCTTTCAGATAAAGCCGTCCGATATAAGTACCGGAAAGTGGATTTTTTTCTTCTTCTATGGTCAAGCCAAAGCGTTTGGCACGCATTTCTATTGCCAATTTATTTATGGGTTCATGTGGTGTTTTGGCTCGTGAGATACGACCATTGGGTTCTCTGGTACATCCCTTAATCCGTGGACGTCCACGTTTTGCATGTTTTTTTCTTTTAGCCATATTTTTTCAATCAGAATGGGACGCTATCATTAAGAGATGCGCTATAATCGGAGGCACCAGAGACGATAGCATAATTTTGAGAAGTAATGGGTGAGGGGTGTGCAGATTGCTCTTTCTTTGCATCAAGCAAATACAACTCGCCTTTATATTGTGACAAGACAATCTCTGTTGTGTAACGGTCATGACCGTTTTTATCTTGCCATTTACGGGTTTGTAATTTGCCTTCTATGTAAACAAACCTTTGAACCTTTACTGAGATACTGAAGAGCAATTTTTGCCAAATGTGGATTAAAAACCACTACGGAATGCCATTCGGTTTTCTCTACTTTTTGATGGGTCTTTTTATCAGTATAGCTTTCAGAAGTAGCCAACCTAAAATTGACTATTTCGGCACCAGAATTCATTGTTTTGCTTTCGGGATCATCCCCTAAATAGCCAATTAACATCACTTTATTCAGCATGTTTTTTGTTACCTTAAGTTTGTGTTTAAATATGTGAAAAATCTTAGTATAATTTTATTATTTTTTCAATTATTTCAATAAGATAATTAATATATTTAATGTATTATCTGTATGAATGGTATTCATAAATTTAAATAGTTATTATAACTAACTGAATATAAATATTAATACTACTTTACATCATTTAAACGCTTGCATTTTTACGTGTAAAATAAATAAAGCCGCGTCCTTTAAAGACACGACTTTATTTTTTGCTATAAAGCAGCCGCCCTGCACCGTTAGTTACGCTGCTTTTTTAGGCAACTTGCTCTAAAATTTTTTCACGACCATCGATTATGATATTGTCACAAATGCTAACATTGACCACAAATTTTGGCATTGCCATAAACTTCAGCATACATATCAACGCTAGCATTGCCAAATACATGCGCATTCCCATAAACCTTGCCTCTAACATCTGCTTTTCCATAGACCTTAGCATTATCAAAAATACGAGTGGTTCGTAGAGTTTGTACCTCACCAAAAACCTCAGCATTGCCATAAACATGACCATCTATCCAAACCTTACCGTGAATTTTTGCATTATCATAAACACGCGCATCACCATAAATCCATGCATCGCCAGATATTTGCGCATTGCCATAAAGACGAGCTCTTTGACAGACACGAGCGTTATCTCTAACCCAGCAGTCGCCATCATGGGAAAGGTGTATACTACTTTCTATAAAACCACCTAAATCACCTGCTTTTACATCAGCAAAATCCTTAACAGCTCTAATACGGCGTAACGTGTGAATACCTGCTACAATCGTTTCATCTGTAAATTCATATTTTTTCATTGGAATGTTTCCTTAACGTAATAAAGTTTTCAATTAACACCCTATAAGGGCGCCGGGCGTTGAAAACACGGCGTTAAGTCCGTCGCTATGCTTTTCCCATGAGGGTATTATATGGCATAGCACACCCGACCCAAATCACTATACGCTTCAATAAGCATAAAAGACAATCAATATTTAAGGCATGGGAGAGGCTGTTTCGTAACCTATCCGCTTAACGCTAAGTGTTTTCAGCACTTGTGATTCTCTTAAGACAATCCATTCTCACTGTCAAGCGACTTTGCAATTTTTTTCACTTTTTTCATTTTGATACCTACCAAATTGAATATCAAGCGCTTTTTCTAGCTTTCTGTCTTTTTAATAGACGACTGTATTGTGTAAATCGATATATTTATTAGACTACGTGTACGCAACGTGAGAAAGAATGAACAAACTAAAAAAGAGTACCAAAGAACAATATCTAAGTACCAAAATACAGTATAATTATTTGGAAAAATTAAAACGACAAGCGCTAAAATTATTATCTTTAAGAGTTTGTGCATATGATGCTGGGGGTGATACATCAAGAGGAGGCGCTGGAGGGATAGAACTAGGTTCCTACAGTTCAGGAAAAGCAGGGCGTGGTTTTGGTGGTGGCGGTGCGGGCTCTCATGGAACTGATGCTCCAAGCGGTGCTGGTGCTGATGGCGCTGTTCTTATAAGATTATGGAAAGAATAAATGGATGTACAAGTAACCAAGATATGACAGAAGTCAAATGGATAGCTGTTCTATAAGCAGGCTTATATGTTTTTAAGTCCTTTTATCGCTCTTTCAAAGCCCTTTAAAGTCCTTTTTGACTGACAGTGTCAGACTTATGAGAGAGGATGAGTGTTGTTATTGTCTCTCCATTGATTTGGAGAGCAAAATGGCAATAGAATTTAATCATGGTATCCGCCTCATTGAGGATGGTCAAGCATCTCGACCCTTAGAGATGTTTAGCCAAACCGCCCTTGGGGCGGTTGTTACAGCCCCTGATGCGGATGCACAAATTTATCCCCTTAACGAGCCCGTGTTGGTCTTCACCCATGAGACAGACAAAATCCAAAAGCTTGGGACACGGGGCACAGCCCTTGATGTGATTGATGCCGTGCGCGCGCAAGGGATTGAGGCACAAGTGATCTTTGTGCGGGTGGAAGAAAAGTCAACCATAGCTGAGACACAAGCTGAAATGGTGGGATCCAATACTCACTTGACTGGTGTGCATGCCTTGGCTCATGCGCGGGGGCATTTGGGTGTGGAACCTGGAATTTTACTTGCTCCGGCTTATAGTGCAGGGCGCCTTGATAATGGCAAAAACCCTGTGGCAGATGCTTTGGAACAAGTGGCAGAAAAGCTACAAGCCATTGCTGTGTTTGATACGGGGGGTAAAAATACGCAAGAAAGCCTTGCCTATCGTGCAGATTTCTCCTCACGCTTTTGTTATCTGATTGATCCCTTTGTACGGGTGGCAAATCGTGAGGGAGGTGTGAGTATAAAGCCCGCAAGTCCTTTTGTGGCTGCTATGTTTATCAAACGTGATAAGCAAAGGGGTGGTGTTTTTTGGTTTCCCTCCAATCAAGATGTCAAAGGCATTTTAGGCACCGCACGCCCCATTAGCTATTTTGATGGGGAAATTGATCATGAGGCTAATCGTCTCAATCAAGCCGATATTGCCACCTTTATTCCCGCCCGCCTTAGCCAAAATGCTCATGGGAAAACTGCTGCCAATGGGCGCATTTTATGGGGCAATCACACCACCTCGAGTGATCCACTCTGGCGCTTTGTTAATGTAGTGCGCACCCGTTCAGCCTTGGAAAAAACCATCATCAACAATTTGCGCCCTTGGGCGAATGATGAGAATCTGACCGGTCAACATGTCATTGCTATTACTCGCAGCCTCACGCAGTTTCTTGATGATCTGATTGCACGTGGAGCATTGCTTGGTGGGCGGGTTTGGTTTGACCGTGATTTAAATTCCAACAGCACTTTGCAATTGGGAAAATTGCGGGTCGAGTTTGATGCAGAAGAAGTACCTCCTCTAGAAGATTTGAGTTTCGGCAGCCGGCGCAATAGCGCTTATTTTGATCGATTGGCTGAAGATATCCAAAAGAAAATGACTTATCAATTTGGTGATACGCTGGAGAGCTATCGCAAAGCAGCAAGGAGTTAAAGCATGACTTTACGCATTGTACGCGGTTTTACGCTGATTGTTGATGATGATGTGAATCTTCACCTTGATCTTGAGACATTAAAACTGCCCACGTTGGAAGAAATCACCGAAACCTATCAACCCGGGGGCTCTGATCTGCAAATTGATGTGAGCGGTCTTGGTGTGAAAGCTCTGAGCATGCAAATGAAAATTCGCAGCCACACCCCCGAAATTATCGGTATCTTTGGTGGTCCTCCTGGTCTTCGTCATAAATTCACTGGCAAAAAACATGTGATCTCTGAAGAAGACGGGCGCGAACATGAACATTCCATTGATGTCACAGGGCGCTTGGTCAAAGTGGATAGTGAAGGCTTAACCGCTGGAAAAGCAACGGGCTATGATTGCGAGATCAAAAATATTTGGGATTATACGGAATTTTGGGATGGTTCTGTTTTGCACCGCTTTTCTTTTAAACGGGGTGGTTGGCTTGTGCGCAATGGGCAAGAGATCGGTTCTCGCCGCCGCTCTATTCTCAATTTATCAGCTTTCATTATTGATAGGGCTCTCATTTATAGGAATTGATCATGACAAGTTTACAAACCAGTCTTGATGTGGAATTAGCTATTCCCATTCTTTATCAGGACAAAAATGGCAAAGAATCTCTCTGCAAAAAACTGACCTTTTATCGCCCCACCTTCAAGCAAGCACGCCAATTAGCGGTGTTGATTGGACCGCAGCTGGCAAAGCTCGTTCTGCCTGCTGTAGAAGAGGATAAAACAACATTGAGCAATGATGTTCTCATTCTCAAGCTTTGTGAGGCTTTGCTTACCCATGAGGCGATGGAAGGAATAGCCGTGCTTTTAGCCGATATGTCTCATGAATCTGTTGAACTTATTAATCGTCTTGATGTTATCGATATTATGGCAGTGTTTAAGGCATTTTTTGCTTTTTTTCCCACACGCCAATCCTCTCTGCCAGACAATTTGGGGCAGAACTAGCCCTTTATTATCACTGGGCGCCTTCAGAGATTAACCAGATGGATTGGCTTGATGGATTGCTTATCGAGAAGAACTCGCGCGCCTGAAAGCTCAAGAATATGAAAGCCAAATGTTAGGATAAGATGCGATCATGGATGTTTCTCTTGTTGTGCGTTTTGTTAATCATCTGCAAGAGGGGATCGCTTCTGCCAAGCGAGACTTAAAAGCCTTTAGTTTAGATGTTGCGCATTTCCAAAGCCAGACACGAAAGCATTTTAAAGGGTGGTTTGACCCTGAGCACTTGAAGGAATCTACAGAAAAAGCGCAAAATGCTTATATTCATGCGCGTGGGCGTATGGTGGGGGCGGTTGCTCAAACCGCAACCTTGATTGCCCCTCTTTATAAAGCCATGCAATTTGATCAATCAATGAAGGGCTTGGAAAAGGTTCTGGATGCCCCCCTTGATCGTTTAAAACAATTGCGCCATTTTGCTTTGGAAACCTCCACAAAAATCCCTTTGGCAGCGCGTGAAGTCTTAGAATTGATGACCAGTGCCAGCCAAGCAGGCATTGGTGAACAAGATCTCGAGGCTTTTAGCATTTATGCGGCCAAAGCGGCTGTTGCTTTTGATATGAGCGGGGATCAGATTGGGGAATGCTTTGCCAAATTACGCAATGTCTTTAAGCTTAATCAAGCAGGCATTGAAGATCTAGGGGATGCGATCAACCATCTCTCTAACCATATGGCAGCAAAGGCCAGTGAGGTGTCTGATTTTACCAATCGTGCCACCGGTGCGGCTACCATGTTTAAGTTGACCGCGCGCGAAACCGCAGCCTTTGGTACAGCGATGATTTCTGCAGGAATTGTACCAGAGAGTGCAGCGCGTGGTTTTAATACGATGAGTGCGCGCATTCAAGCAGGGGTCAAACATATTGAAGATGCCTTTAGCAATATTGGGCTCTCCCGCCAAAAATTTATGGAAGATTTAGAGAAAGATGCCACCGGTACCTTGGTGCGCTTTTTTAATGTGTTGGGCAAATCCGAACAAGGGATGCGTTCTCTGATTGCCATTGCAGGGCGCGATTTTACCGGTGATTTTGCCAAATTGGTGGGCTACCCCGAATTGTTAGGGCAAGCTTTAGAGTATGTGAAAGATCCACAAGTCTTTAAAGGTTCTGTAGAGCAAGAGGCAGACAAACAAGCAACCGGTGCTATGCGGCAATTTGAGTTGTTGCAAAACCGTATTGTGGCTTTAGGTATCACCATTGGTGAAGTGCTCCTGCCTCCTCTCAACAGTCTCATGGAAAGTGTTGGGGGATTTGTCAATGTACTGATGGCGTGGGCGAATGCGCATCCAACTTTAACCGCTGTGATCATCAAGACCATTGCCGCCCTCATGGCTTTTAATATTGCTCTGCGGGTTGTACGTTTTACCATGGCGGGAACCCGCCTTGGGCTTCTTCAATTGATGGGCTCTTTTATCAAGATGGGTGCTGTTAGCCGCACGCTGAAAGCAAGTTGGCGCGGCTTAGTCGCTTCAGGGCGCTCATTGGGTTTAATGGCAGCAGGGCTTGGTGGGAGTGCGCTGCGTCTTCTTCGCCCCATGACTTTACTTGTGGGGGCTTTACGGGGGATAGCCGTTTCAGGTGCGGCATTTT
>NZ_JAQITG010000027.1:0-15592 GCF_028618615.1 Bartonella sp. AU15XJBT | reverse complement strand
ATTTTTTACATTTGTGAGGGAAGTGCCAACACCCGCTAAAGCTTCAGCTACATTTCCATAACTCTTCTCTTCAGAGTTGCCATCATCTTTGACTGTTGTAACCTTGAAGCTTGGGGCTGCCCATTGACCATTCTCATACTTAGCATCACCGCCTAAATAAGTAGAAACCTTACTATTTGTCTCAAAAAGCTGCGAACCATTTACTGCTTCATTTGAATCCTTGGCAATATTACCATTTCCAACATTACGCAAACTAACAGTACCTTCCTTTGGATTTCCAAAAGTCACACTGGTTTGTTTCGCTTTACGCGCTGATCTCATAAGTGGATTGATCTCTTCTGTATCGTAATCATAAAAAACCGCCACAGAACGAACATATTCAATATCTTTAGAAAGTTTATCCACGTTCTCATCAAGCTGCGCTTTATTAACGGCTTCATTGGACTTTTCTGCTTTCTTTACGCCTGAAAGGATTCTATCCTTATTCCCCTTATCTGCAATATTGATTGCAGAACCATCTTTTTCTCCACCAATCCTGACTAGTTGTTTCTCTTCATCCCACTTAACAAGACTATCACCTTTTACATTGGTAATTTCATTCTTAATCTCTTTATGAAGATCTGAAAAAGAACTATTCACACCTTCAAAAGCAGCTGCTACACTTGAATAACTTTCATCTGTTGTACTACCATCAGATGCAAATTTTTTAATCTTGAAACTGGGTTCTGTCCATTGACCATTCTCGTACTTAGCTCCACCACCCAAATACTTTAAAATTTCGCCGCCCATTGAATAAAGCTGACCACCTGTAATAGCGTCTGTCGAATCCTTAGAAACATCACCAGCGTGCAGAAATGTAATCTTGCTGTTTTCTTGGGTTGCTACAGCTCTACCTTTTTCACCTTTGCTCTTTTCATGACGCGCTACAAAAGCATGAGCGTCATCACTCCATAACAAGGAATCATGTGCAACACTTTCAGACACTTCCTTAATACGATCATTCACATTCTTGATATTTGTATCAAGACCACTAAATGCTGTGCCAACACCTTGGAACGAACTCTCTGTTACAACTCCATCTTTAGCAATATACGATAATTTATACGTTGGCTGTGTAAGGGCTCCATTTTCAAAAGATGCTTCTCCACCTAAAAATTTCGCAACATCCTCACCAATTTTATTAATCTGTCCACCCGTAATTGCATCATGTGAATCCTTGGAAATCTTACCATCAGCAATATTGTGAAGTGCAACCGAGGCAGCATTCTTGCCTTTTCCTAAAGTTATGCTCTCATAATTAATGCCGCCAGTTTCTCCAGCTTTTTTATCATAATGAACAACGGCTGATTCATCAGACTGAAGATTATCAGAAAGATCTTTCAAACCTTTATCAAGTTGACCTTTGTTAACCGCTTCATTGTTTTTTGTCGCTTCCCCAACACCAGAAAGTATCCTATCCTCTTTATCCTTATTGGAGATATTGATTTCACTGCCTTCTACTGCTGCGCCAATAGTGAGACGATGCGTTGTTTTGTCTTGCTGAACAAAGCTTTCGCTTTCCACTTTGTTAATCACATTATTAACCTGTTCAGTCAATTTATTCTGAACATTCGTGATAGAAGTACCAACTTCACTCAAAGCACTCGCTACATCAGGATATTCTTTGTTTTCTGTTTCGCCATCATCCTTAACGGACTTAACAGTGAATTTTGGAGCAGTCCAAGCGCCACTTTCATAGCTAGCACCACCACCAAAATAAGATGCAACACTGCTCCCTAGGGTATGAATCTGACCACCACTTACGGCTTCGTCTGAAGATTCACTGATTGTCCCGCCGAGTAAACCGGAAAGTTTCCGGGCTCCATTATCCTTATTTAGAATACTGATTTCGTTACCACCAGTTCCTCTACCAATCGTGATAAGACCTGCTCCTCCATCACGCAGACTGCGCGCTAAAGTCATCTCTGCTACTTGCTTAACAAGAATACTGTCTCTTACATCAGCAATTTCATTATTTGCTGCAAAAAGCTGGGAACCAGTTACTGCTTCGGTCGATTCTGCTGAGAGCGAACCTTCTTTAATGCCTGTTATTGTCTTACTACCAGCATCAATACCACCCGTTGTTATTTTCGGACCATTCTCAATCACTAAACCCGTTGCATCTAAGGTATTTGTACCTGCTTTTAAGCTTGTTAACGTAACGTCTTTAGCCAGATCAAATTGTACCTTATTATCTTTATCACCTTTGGTAATTTTAAAATTTTCACTTCCAGTGGAAAAATCTACATCGCTGTCCATAAGAACAGTCTTGCCATTCTCACCGCCAACAGACAGTTTCCAGCCGTGTTTTCTTACAACTTCCTCTAAGTCTTGCAACTGTCTAAGGTTCACTGCATCGACAGGTTTGCTACCAGCTGCCACACCTGTGATTTGTCGTGTTATATTCTTATCAAGATTACCAACACTCACAGCGCCTCTCGTACTTTTCCATTGGGATTCGGTGTTTGTAGCCGGCCCTTGCAGAAGAGATGTATACCCAAAAACACCAGCAGCCCTATCGGACACAGAGTCGTTCCCGATAGCAACACCACCCTCAACTGTTACATTTGCATAAGAACCAATTGCAATACCACTCCCTCCTGATGCACTTGCATAAACACCCATAGCAACGCTGCTATCCGCTCCTGCTTTTGCTTTATATCCCATAGAAACAGAATATGTTCCTAATGCATCTGAACCCGCACCAAAAGCAGTAGCATAATCTTTTCCAGCAGTCGCAAAATCTCCCACAACTGTTGCAAAACCACCCTCTGCTTTTGTAATACTTTCACCCGCATTATAGTTACCTATTGCGATACTATTTACACCCAAAGCTTGCGCCCTGTGGCCTATAGCAATGCTATCTTTTTTTGACGCCGTTGCGTCAGCACCCAAAGCAACACTCATGTCCCCTGATACTTTTGCGTAATCACCAAGGGCAATACTTCTATCCCCATTCGCAGAAGCGCTGGCACCTAGAGCAACACCTTTCTCTTTTGATGCATTTGCGCCATTACCAATTGCAATACCTTGATCTCCTGATACTTTTGTCAAAAGACCTATAGCAATACCTTGTTTTCCTGATGCGGTTGCAATATGGCCTAAAGCAATACTATCCTCTGCTAATGCTTTTGAGGAATGCCCTAAAGCAGTACTGCCTTTCCCCTGTCCAGATGCAAAAGCACCTAGGACAACAGCATTATCAGCGCTTGCGTTTGCAACAGCACCAATAGCAATTCCTTGAAAATTCTGAGCGACAGATGCTAAACCTATAGCTATAGCTCTCTCAGCTAAGGCTCGCGCTGCGGTGCAACCAAGCTTACCTTCTATATTTTTACATTCGGGGTCTTCTCTGCCTATTGCAATACTCGAATATTCAGTTGCTTTTGCGTTCTCTCCCAGCATAACACCTTGATTAGCTCTTGTCTCTCGCAGCATTTCATTAATAGGAATCAATCGTTTTGTTATGGTGTAGTCAAACGCTGGTGCAAAAACATCAGAAGATTCCTCTTCCCTATTAAAATCTCCTTTTACAAATGTTTTTGGCGCTTTTAACAGTGCAGCATTCCCAACTTTTAATATATCTTGCACATATCTTTGCGCAGAATCGCTGTCTTCTACCAAAACATTTATTATAGAGCTCTCATCATTCTTACCAGACAGAGTTCTAGTTAAAAAATTTGCATAGTCACTAGAAGTTTTAACCTTTTCTGCTCCTGCTTTATTGAGTACTGTTAAATAATCCTCTTTTGAAACAGAAGAAGCATTCAAACCAGCAACAGAGACAATGCTTTGTGGATAAGAGATACCAGCACTGTTAACACCTTCGAGAAATACGTTTCTAAAATCAGAATTTGCTGAAAAAACAGGAGCAACACTCGATAAAAATGTAGCCGCTGTAGCCAACGAAAGAATTTTAACAAAAGAAAAACGAGAACGCTTTAATTCACTCGTTGCTTGTGGGGCATATAATTTTTTCATAACAAACTCTCCAATGAAAAAACCTAAAAACACCTCCAAAACATAAAAAAGACACATTTCAGCATTATTGATTTCTCTTGAATTTGAAGTTAGAGAATCATTGCTTAGAGCATGAACATTTTGAGTCTTTAATCTTGTTTTGTTTGTGCTTTCTATAATGAGATCTAAATATTTTTTTGGTTGTGCTTTTCGGACATAAATATGACACATTTAGATTCTAAGGGTTTTAATGTGCTGTTTTTTACTAACTAAAAAGGTTTTTCATATTTGATATTACTTTTTACTTGGTAGTTGTTACTATAAAATCGTTTTACAAAGGTTTTGTTATGTATTTTCCTAATTATAGACTTTAGTTTTATTAAAAAGCATTTTTTTTAATAACAAGTAAAGTAAAAAAAATATTTTTATATGTTCGAGATATGGTTTCCCTTGGATGATTGGCTTATTAGTTAGGTTTTCTCTTTTCAAAATATCATGTAATGATATATGCGCGATTTTGTGATATTCTTTTTATCTTTACGCACTGCTTATCCCCCCTTTGAAAGTTATTTTATCAAAATGAGTCTTACTAATATACATTTCTGTACTATTATAGACTGTTCAAGAAAATAGCAACATAAAAATATGACTTTTTAGCAATATGGATTCTATTGTGATATTTTTGCAATAAACGCATATAAAGATTTTCTATAAAATCTCAAAGTTTATAGCGTCATCAAATATTATCTCTAGTTAAATACTGTGCGTCTGTAAAAAAAATCACCCTCATTTCAATAAATGAGGGTGATTATTTTGTTCAGTTTTCGTTGTTCGTATTATTTTATTTTCAGAGTGATTGCACCACCTATTCCCCAATGACCACCAGCGCTCGTGGCAGAGAGATTAGAGCGAATTTTTCCGTTTTCAGATGTATAGCCAGCTCCAATAGCAAATACGGATTGTCCACGCCATGCGCCGCTACCAAATGAGACACTCAAAGACCCTGGTTCGTCGAAGTACCGTAAGTTAGATACGCTAAACCAACAGCCGCTGCTTATCCTGCTTCTTTCTGAGCTGTCCTAATATCATATCTTAATGCTTCAAATTTTGTATCCGTGTAAAATTTTACATCATTAACACCATTACTCATCGCATTATCCTATGGATTCAGCAAAACATTTATTTGTATATTTTTTCGCATCACCAAAAACTATCTTAATCTGCTGCGCACTGTTATGTAATTGATCACCTTTTATGTCATTATACAATCCAATAACAATCTTATCAGAAGTAGAATTATTGCAAAATAATCCCCCCTATCTTGTCATAAGAAAATAATGCGCATTCATTAATAATATTATTGTAATATATATTTCTCTTATAAGGAAAAAACTCTCTTAAAAAGAAATATCGATTATTCAAATAATTCCTTTTGGAGATGATAAACGATTTTTTCATATAAAATTTCACAATAAAAAATACATTTTTACTCGAAATACACCCTTATCTTCTATTGCTATTCATTTATGACGAAAATAACTTTCCTTCTCTTAAAATACCACATATGACGCATTTAATAAGAGAAGGAAAATTTATTTTGGATTCTCTATTGTTAATTCAGTGTTATCCTAAATCCAGCACCTACCCCCCAATGCCCCCCAGCACTTGTTGCAGATATGTTAGAGCGAAATCTTCCATTTTCAGACATATAACCAGCCCCAATAGCAAATGCGGATTGACTGCGCCATAAACCACTACCAAATGAAAAACTTAATTTTCCTGGTGTATCGTCATAGCTTAAATTCGATACTGCCAAGCCAATAGCAGCAGCTTGTCTTGCCTCCTTGCGGACATCCTCAATGGCATAATTTAACGTCTCAAACTTCATATCTGTATAAGCTTTGGACTCACTAACACTATTGTTGGCTATATCATTGATGTGCTCATCCGTATACTTCTTTGCATCTTCAAGGACTATCTTCATCTGCTGATCCGTATAATCATGCAACTGACCTCCATTGACGGCCTCTTTCGAACCTTTTTCAATCTTTCCATCGGCTACATTGTCTATCAATACTGGATCACTCTCATTGCCTCCAACTAACGTGATCTTATTCGTCTTATGACCTTCTTTATCTTTATCATACTTAACTGCTCCATCCGTTGAAGTCGCAATATCTTTTACTTGCTGGTCAATACTATCTACCTTACTTTCAACCTTGCTAACCCTATCATTCGTCTGCCAAAGCTGTCCTCCATTCACAACATCTTGTGAACCTTCTTCTATAAGGCCATCAGATACATTGCTAATCTTACTCGACGCACCATTATGTTTCCCATCATAAGCTCCAATCTCTTTATTCCAATTCAGACCATTCGAAGAGACATCTTTTTCAACTTCTTTTATACGATCATTGATCGTAGACATGCTTCCATTAATACCTTCAAACGCACTCGCTACATCATGATAGCTTTTGTCATCATCAGAACTACCGTCACTCTTGAAACGCGCTACCTTAAACTCTGGTGATATCCAGCCGCCATCCTTATAACCAGCGCCTCCTCCAAAATATCCCGCTAACGTATTGCTCATCGAATAAAGCTGAGAACCATTAATCGCTTCCATTGAGCCGTCTGAGAGCAAACCGGCTTTTACCCCGGACAGAGTCCGTGCTGCTCCATCAACATTTGCTAACGTAACTTCAGTACCGCTCTTTTCTCCTCCTACACTAATAACATGCGTCTTATCATCCTGCTTAACAAGGCTATCTCCCACAACTTGGTTTATCTCATTCTTAAGCTCTTGATGAAGGTTCTCAAAAGACGTACCTACTCCCGCAAAGGCTGCCGCTACATCATCATACTTTTCCTCCTCAACAGAACCTCCTTCTTTCTTAACGGTCTTAACTTTGAAACTGGGAGCTACCCATTGACCATCTTTATAACTAGCACCGCCACCAAAATAAGTCGCAAGCGTCTCATTCAAGGAATAAAGTTGCGAGCCATTCACCGCTTCTGTCGATGTTGCAGAAAGTGTTCCTGCCTTCACACCAGACAAGCTACGGGCCATACCTTCACTATTGGAAAACGTGATTTCTGTTCCGTCTTTCTCTGATCCTATCTTGATAACCCTGCTCTTGTCATCAAACTTAACAAGACTATCACTCACTACTTGGCTTATCTCATTCTTAAGCTCATTTTTAATATTCGTGAAAGAATTTCCAACTCCAGCAAACGCTTCCGCTACACTCGCATAATCCTCTTCTCCAGAACCCCCATCATCCTTGATGGTTTTAACCTTAAAACTTGGGGCTGTCCATGTGCCATTTTCATAACTCGCTCCACCACCAAAGGACTTAGCTATATTCGTAGCTGCTGTTTGCAGATTGTTAGATACGGTACTGACATTTTGATTGGTCGCAAAAAGCTGAGAACCATTTACCGCTTCTGTCGATGTCTCTGAAAGCTCTCCGCCCTTCACTCCTAAAAGGGTCCGCGCAGCATTATCAACATTTGCTAACGTAACTTTCGTACCGCTCTTTTCTCCTCCTACACTAATAACATGCGTCTTATCATCCTGCTTAACAAGGCTGTCTCCTACAACTTGCTTAATCTCATTCTTAAGCTCTTGATGAAGGTTCTCAAAAGACGTACCTACTCCCGCAAAGGCTGCCGCTACATCATCATACTTTTCCTCCTCAATAGAACCTCCTTCTTTCTTAACGGCCTTAACTTTGAAACTGGGAGCTACCCATTGACCATCCTTATATTGAGCACCACCACCAAAATAAGTCGCAAGCGTCTCATTCAAGGAATAAAGTTGCGAGCCATTCACCGCTTCTGTCGATGTTGCAGAAAGTGTTCCTGCCTTCACACCAGACAAGCTACGGGATACTCCATCAGTATTCGCAAGCGTAACTTCAGTACCACTCTTTTCTCCACCTATACTAATAACATGCGTCTCTTCATTCTGCTTAACAAGACTATCACTCACTACTTGGTTAATCTCATTCTTTATCTCTTTATGAACATTCGTCAAAGAACTTCCTACACTAGCAAGCGCATCCGCTACATTCTCATAGCTCTTCTCTTCAGCAGCACTCCCATCAGAATTAACTGTCGAAACCTTGAACTGTGGAGCAGTCCATTGACCTTCCTTATATTCAGCCCCACCACCTAAATAGGTCGAAACCTTATCATTGGTCTCAAAAAGCTGAGAGCCATTGACGGCATCGCTCGATCCTTCCGAAAGGTGACCTTTGGCAAGGGACGTAATCCTACTGTGGCTTTTCTTATCTCCATGTTGGGCTACAAAGGCCTCTTCTTCCTTGTTCCATAACAAAGCATCTCCTTGAACCTCTTGAGTAATATTCGTGATATTTTGAGTAAGTTCGTTAAACTTATTCGTCAAATTATTATTCACATTCTTAACATTTGTATCAATTCCTGCAAACGCACTTCCAACATCTTTAAATTCTGTCGTCTCTACCTTACCATTAGTATCAACCTGAGATAATTGATAGGTTGGTCCTGTAAAGGCTCCATTGTTAAAGGAGGCTCCGCCACCTAAGAATTTTGCTATATCTCCACCAATGTTATAAATCTGACCACCAGTAACCGCATCATGCGATTTTTCAGAAATACTACCATCGGCAACATTGTGAAGAGCCGTGTGGGTTTTATCTTTACCACCTAAAGTTATACTCCCATAATCAACAGCACTATTTTCACCATCTGTTTTATCATAATGAACAACCGCTGAATCATCAGACTGAAGATGATTAATCTGGTTGGTAATATCTTTTTTGATGTTCGTAAAAGATGTACCAACACCTTCAAAAGCATCTGCTACATTCTGATAAGTTTTCTCTTCTTCTTTGCCATCATCTTTAACAGTTTTTACTGTAAAAGATGGTTCACTCCATATGCCATCTTTATAACCAGCGCCACCACCTAAGTAAGTAGAAAACTTATTATTTGTCTCAAAAAGCTGAGAACCATTGATGGCATCGGCTGAGTTTTCTGCAACTTTACCTTTCCCAACATTATGCAAAGCAACAGTGCCGGTGTTTGGATCCCCAAAAGTAACACTATTCTTATTAACCTTACGTAATGACCTGGAAAGAGTATTAACTTCATCTGAATCTGCTTCTTCATCATAGAAAACTGCTAATGAACGAACATCTGCTATTTCCCCAGAAAGTTTAGTCACATTATCATCAAGCTGACCTTTGTTAACTGCTTCATTGCTATGCTCTGCATCCTTAACTCCTGAAAGGATTCTATCTTTACTTTGTTTATCCGCTATATTGATGCTCGCACCATCCTTTTCGCCTCCAACCTTGATCAGATTTGTCTCCTCTTCAAACTTAACAAGACTATCACTGACTACATTAGTAATCTCTTTGTTAAGCTCATTTTTAATATTCGTAAAAGACGTGCCTACACCTTCAAAAGCAGCTGCAACACTCGCATAATCCCCTTCTCCAGTGTCACCATTATCCTTAATGGTTTTAACCTTGAAATTTGGCGCTGTCCATTGACCTTCCTTATATTCAGCTCCACCGCCTAAGAATTTAGCTATATTCATAGCTGCTGTTTCAAGATTGTTTGATATAGTGCTTACATTTTTATTGGTCTCAAAAAGCTGAGAGCCATTTACCGCATCCGTTGAATTTTCTGCAAGGTTACCATTGGCAAGTGATGTGATCTTGCTATTTGCTTTCGTATCCCCTGTTTCATGCTGCGCTACAAAAGCACCCTCAGTACTACTCCAATTTAAAGAATCCTTCGCAACGCCTTCTGAGACTTCCTTAATACGTTCATTCACATTCTTGATATTCGCATCAAGACCGCTAAACGCCGTACCAACATCAGTAAAGGACTTATCCGTAACCTGACCTTCTTTAGTAACATCAGATAATTTATAGGTTGGCTGTGTAAGACCACCATCTTTAAAGGATGCTTCACCTCCTAAAAACTTTGCAACATCTTGAGAGATGGTGTTAATCTGTCCACCCGTAACCGCATCATGTGAATCCTTAGAAATACTACCATCGGCAACATTGTGAAGAGCCGTGAGGGTTTTATCTTTACCACCTAAAGTTATACTCGCATAATCAACAGCACTATTTTCACCATCTGTTTTATCATAATGAACAACCGCTGAATCATCGGACTGAAGATGATTAATCTGGTTGGTAATATCTTTTTTGATGTTCGTAAAAGATGTACCAACACCTTCAAAAGCATCTGCTACACTCGGATAAGTCTTTTCTTCTTCTTCTCCATCCTTTTTAATCGTTGTAATCTTAAAGCTTGGATCTTTCCATTCGCCTTTTGCATCATAACCAGCACTAACATCTAAATACTTAGCAAATTTATCACTTAAAGAATAAACCTGGGAACCATTAATAGCTTCTGTCGAGTCTTTCGTAACATCGCCAGCAGCAAGAAATTTAATTTTGCTATTCGTTTTGGTTTCTGCTCCATGTTGCGCACTAAAGGCACCATCAGCATTACTCCATAGCAAAGAATCCCCTTTAACTTCTTTGGTAATGTCGTCGATTTTTTTATTAAAATCTTCAACAACATTCGTCAGATGCTTGTTAACATTTGTGAAATTTGTATCTATTCCTGCAAAGGCTAAACCAACATCATTATATGTCTTGTTTTCACCTTCTTTACCATCCGCACTGAAAGCTTTCAGCATAAAGCTTGGCGCTGTCCATTGCCCTTCTTCATACTTAGCGCCACCACCAAAGGACTTAGCTATATTCGTAGCTGCTGTTTGCAGATTGTTAGATACGGTACTGACATTTTGATTGGTCGCAAAAAGCTGAGAACCATTTACCGCTTCTGTCGATGTCTCTGAAAGCTCTCCGCTCTTCACTCCTAAAAGGGTCCGCGCAGCATTATCAACATTTGCTAACGTAACTTTCGTACCGCTCTTTTCGCCTCCTACACTAATAACATGCGTCTTATCATCCTGCTTAACAAGGCTATCTCCCACAACTTGGTTTATCTCATTCTTAAGCTCTTGATGAAGATTTTCAAAAGATGTACCAATCCCTGCAAACGCTGAAACTACATCTTCATAGCTTTCCTCCTCAACTGCACCGCCTTCTTTCTTAACTGTTTTAACCTTGAAACTTGGAGCTACCCATTTGCCATCCTCATATTTAGCACCTCCGCCAAAATAACTAGAAAGTGTATTACTCATTGAATAAAGCTGAGATCCATTAACCGCATCACTCGATTCTTCCGAAACAACTCCTGATTTAACGCCTGTCAAAGTCCGTGGGGCATCGCCACTATTGGCAATATTAATGCTGTTACCACCTTTTTCTGCTCCTATCTTAATGACCTTGCTCTCTTTATCCTGCTTAACAAGACTGTCTCCCACAACTTGGCTAATCTCATTCTTAAGCTCTTTATGAATATTCGTGAAAGATGTACCAACACTCGCGAAGGCTTTTGCTACATCATCATAGCTCTGCTCTTCAACGGCACTGCCATCTTCTTTAACTGTCTTAACTGTGAACTTAGGAGCCGTCCATTGGCCATCTGCATACTTAGCGCCACCACCTAAATAAGTCGCAACAGTCTTATTGCTATCAAAAAGCTGAGAACCATTAACTGCATCCGTAGAAGTTTCAGAAATGATACCATTGGCAAGTGATGTGATCTTGCTATTTGCTTTCGTATCTCCTGTTCCATGCTGCGCTACAAAAGCACCCTCAGTACTACTCCAATTCAAAGAATCCTTCGCAACACCTTCTGAGACTTCCTTAATGCGAGCATTCACATTCTTAATATTGTCATCAAGACCAGAAAAAGCTGTTCCAACATCATTATAGGTTTTGCCATCTACCTGACCGTCTTTAGAAACTGTCGATAAATCATACTGTGGTTGTTTAAAACTTTTGCCATCAAAGGATACATTACCACCTAAAGCTTTTGATAAATCATTTGTGATGCTATCAAGCTGTCCACCCGTAACCGCATCATGTGAATCCTTAGAAATACTACCATCGGCAACATTATGAAGACCAACGGCGGTAGAACCCTTTCCTTTTCCTAAAGTAACATTCGTATAATCTATTTCACCCTTGTCCTTCTTATCATAATGAACAACCACTGAATCATCAGACTGAAGATGATTAATCTGGTTGGTAATATCTTTTTTGATGTTCGTAAAAGATGTACCAACACCTTCAAAAGCATCTGCTACATTCTGATAAGTTTTCTCTTCTTCTTTGCCATCATCTTTAACAGTTGTAACCTTGAATGTAGGAGCTGTCCATGCGCCATTCTCATAGCTAGCTTCACCACCTAAAAACGTAGCAACCCCAGTACCCAGTAAATAAAGCTGAGAACCATTAACCGCATCATGGGATTCTGAAGAAATGGAACCATTGCCAACATTATGCAAAGCAACAGTGCCGGTGTTTGGATCCCCAAAAGTAACACTATTCTTATTAACCTTACGTAATGACCTGGAAAGAGTATTAACTTCATCTGAATCTGCTTCTTCATCATAGAAAACTGCTAATGAACGAACATCTGCTATTTCCCCAGAAAGTTTAGTCACATTATCATCAAGCTGACCTTTGTTAACTGCTTCATTTCTACGCTCTGCATCCTTAACTCCTGAAAGGATTCTATCTTTACTATCCTGATCAGAAATTGTGATTGTATTACCACCTTTTTCTGCTCCAATCTTGACTACTTGTTGCTCTTCATCCCACTTTACTAGACTGTCGCCCTTCACATTTGCAATCTCATTTTTTACATTGCTAATCGCTGTGTTAACATTTTCGAAAGATGTACCTATACCTTCAAAAGCACTCGCTACATTCTGATACGTTTTATCTTCTTTATCACCATTTTCCTTAATGGCTTTAACCTTGAACTGAGGAGCCGTCCATTGACCTTCCTTATATTCAGCCCCACCACCTAAATAAGTCGCAACACTCTTATTGATCTCAAAAAGCTGAGAACCATTAACTGCATCCGTGGAAGTTTCAGAAATGGTACCATTGGCAAGTGATGTGATCTTGCTATTTGCTTTCGTATCCCCTGTTCCATGCTGCGCGCTAAAAGCATCCTCATCCTTGCTCCAAGACAACGAATCCTGTGCAACGCCTTGAGAAACTTCCTTGATCCGCTGATTCACATTCTTGATACTCGTATCAAGCCCCTCAAAAGCTATACCAACATTTTCAAATTCAGCCTCTTCTTCCTTACCATCTTTAGAAACCTTAGATAATTTATAGGTTGGACCCGTGAAAACACCATCTGTAAAGGTTGTACCACCACCCAAAAACTTCGCAATATCTCCAGAAATTGTATTAATTTGCCCACCATTGACCGCATCACGTGAATCCTTGGCAATCTCACCATTGGCAACATTGTGAAGTGCAACAGCTTTTGCTTCTTTACCTTTCCCCAAAGTTACACTCGTATAATCAGTTTCATCACCTGTTTTATCGTAATGAACAACCGCTGATGCATCAGACTGAAGACTATTGGAAAGATCCTTCAAACTTTGATCAAGCTGACCTTTGTTAACAGCTTCGTTATCATTCTGCGCTGTCTTTACACCAGAAAGTGTCCGTTCTCCACCATCTTTATTGGCTATATTGATTTCACCACCGGCTACTTCTTTACCAATAGTAATAAGACCTGTATCATCCTGCTTAACAAAGCTATCACTTATCATAGTGCTAATCTCATCATGAATACTCTTGAAAGAAGAACCTACACTTTCAAAAGCATCCGCTACATTCTTATATGACTCCTCAGTAATATTGCCATCAGAACCAATTTGCTTAACCTTGAAATTAGGATCTGCCCATTTGCCACTCTCATACCGTGCACCTCCACCTAAATAGCTAGCAACATTCTTATTGGTCTCAAAAAGCTGAGAGCCATTGATGGCATCGGTTGAGCTTTCTGCAACTTTACCTTTCCCAACATTGTGCAATGCAACAGTGCCCGTGCTAGGATCTCCAAAAGTCACACTATTTTTATTAACTTTACGCGCTGACCTGATAAGGGGATTGACATCTTTTGGCTCTACTTCTTCATCATAAAAAACCGCTACTGAACGTACATCTTCTATTTCTTGATCAAGCTGGCCTTTGTTAACCGCTTCATCATTCTTTGCTGCTTCCTTTATACCAGACAAGGTCCGTGCTGCACCATCAGTATTCGCAAGCGTAACTTTAGTACCGCTCTTTTCACCACCAATCGTTATAACATGTGTATCAGCATCTTGCTTAACAAGACTATCACCCACTACTTGGTTAATCTCATTCTTTATCTCTTTATGAACATTCGTCAAAGAACTTCCTACACTAGCAAGCGCATCCGCTACATTCTCATAGCTCTTCTCTTCAGCAGCACTCCCATCAGAATTAACAGTCGAAACCTTGAAGTTTGGTGTTGTCCATGCGCCATCTTTATAACCAGCACCACCGCCTAAATAGGTTGCAACAGCCTTATTTGTCTCAAAAAGTTGCGAACCATTGACCGCATCCGTTGAATTTGCTGCAATGGTACCATTGGCAAGATACTTAATCTTACTATTAACTTTCGTATCTCCTGATCCATGCTGTGCTACAAAGGCTTTATCGGTTTTGCTCCACAACAAAGCATCGCCTTGGACTTCTTGCGTAATATTCGTTAGTTTTTCATCAAACTTTTTGACCTCATTCGTTAGATGAGTATTCACATTCTTGACACTCGTATCAAGATCAGAAAAGGCTGAACCAACATCGTTATGTGATTTAGTCGTTACCGTACCATCATCAGAAACATTAGAGATGTTATAAGTCGGAGCTTTAAAAACACCCTCTGTAAATGCAGCATCGCCACCTAGATAAGATGCAACACTGCTCCCTAGGGTATGAATCTGACCACCATTGACAGCTTCATTTGAATTTTCACCGAGATCCCCACCCATGAGACCGGAAAGTTTTCGCCCTCCATTATCTTTGTTCAAGATACTGATTTCGCTACCACCAGTTCCTTTACCAATCGTGATAAGACCTGCTCCTCCATCACGCAGACTACGCGATAAAGTAATTTCTGTTGCTTGCTTAACAAGGATACTATCTCTTACATCCCCAATCTCACCATTAAGAGTCGTGAAAGTGCTATTAACTCCTTCAAAGGCTTCCGCTACATTATGATAAGTCTTCTCTTCACCTTTTGTGCCATTAGCACCAAATTGTGCAACTTTGAAACTGGGTTCTGTCCATTGACCATTCTCGTACTTAGCTCCACTGCCAAAATACTTTAAAATTTCACCGCCCATTGAATAAAGCTGACCACCTGTAATAGCGTCTGTCGAATCCTTAGAAACATCACCAGCGTGCAGAAACGTAATCTTGCTGTTTTCTTGAGTTGCTACAGCTCTACCTTTTTCTTCTTGCTTCTTTTCATGACGCGCTACAAAGGCATTGGCTTCATCATTCCACAATAAGGAATCATGCGCAACGCCCTCTGAGACTTCCTTAATACGATCATTCACAGTCTTGATATTCTTATCAAGTCCTTCAAAGGCTAAACCAACATTAGTAAAGGC
>NZ_JAQITG010000026.1:0-15741 GCF_028618615.1 Bartonella sp. AU15XJBT | reverse complement strand
ATTTCGTATTGATCTTTAGACATTGATAAACCTCTTTATCTTATGGTATCTAAATGCATGGCAAATGCGCAAAAACGCAAAGCCGTGTAACAAAGCTCAAGCGGCATTTCCGCGCAAAGTAGAATGCGCACGCGAATCTGTATTGGCATGTTTTGCTGCTTTAAAAATGCGACGGCGACTTTTGGGGTAGCGGTCACTAAACACCTGCTCGACGGGCAAACCGATAAAATCGGCAATAGCACGTTCAGCTTTCTCGTTAGACCGTGTCCAGATATGTTGAACACTGGATGACGAGAGTTGATAAGCTTTCGCGAGCTCCGCCAAGGTCATATTACGGCGGCGTAGCTCAGCTAAAATACTATGGCGATCCCATACTTGAATGCATGTTTGGGTGGTTGTCATAACTTTCGCTCCTGCTTCAAACGGATGCTCAAACCATCCGTTTTTTGTGGGGTTAATGGTAAAATATCTGCCCTCTATATCGGGCGGTAATTAGATATGTATACCAAATATTTTGTGTTGTAAACAATTTATTTTGTATAGAGGTGATTTTTTTGGCACGTCCAGAAGTAGAACCAAAAACAGAACTGGCAAAACGCTTGCGTGAAGTACGACGAATACTCGGAAACGAAGAGCGGGGCATTTTTGCGCAACGCCTTAATTTACAACGCAATACCCTTGCCAATTATGAAATCGGAGCACATGAGCCTCCATCCTCAGTAATTAACGCCTATTATACAGCCTATAACATTAATCCTCATTGGCTTGTTACGGGTGAAGGTGAAATGTTTAGTGACATGGCAAAAGCGAAAGCAGCAGGTTTTAAACCACAAACTATCCCTACTGGACTCATGAAAAAGCTTGGTCGCATAGCTTACACAACCTATCGTGATGCTAAAATAAAACTCCCCCCTGAAGATATAGCGGAACTCGCGGCGGAACTTTATAGAAAACTGCAAGAGCTTGTTCAAGACATCAACGACATAGAAGAGATCGAAGCAACTTTCCCTCTTCTTAAAATTCATTTAAAGCGTCAAATAGAAGCTGAAAGAGTACATCTAGAAACTACACAAAATACGGCTTAATGCCTCTCTAAAATGAAAAATGAAAGTGGAAATCTTTTTACATTAAAAAATTTATATAAATTATTGATAAAAAATGCTTTTTACTCAATTTTTAGAGATTTCCACTTATATATGGAAATCTTTTTTGCTTTTTTGGTTATTTTTGGCTGATTTTGGAGTCAATTGAGCTTTTGGAGTGATTTTTTTCACAGGGTCTTCAAAGGCGGTTTTCTGGGCTTTCACAGACTTTTCAAAATTTTTCACAGGGTTTTCAAAGACCTTTCAAAGCCTTCTTTCATTTTCACCCCTAAATTCCAATTTTCGCTCTTTTTAGCTCTTTTTTACAATTTTAAGTGTCAAAATCTATTTTGACAAAACACGCATTTAATGGTAAAAAATAACCATAAAAACAACAAATTACCACGTATTCCTATCTAATCCCACCTAATCCCACTTAGTATAAAACCTAGTGTCAAACTACAAAGGGTTTTTAAGAGGTTCTCAAAGGGTCTTCAAAGACCTTTCAAAGGCTGTTTTAAGATTCGTAATTTTGAGTGCGAATCTATTGGATTTTGCTCCTTGATCATCAGGTAACAATTTTTACCTCAGAAAGAATAATTGTCACTCATAAGAAAGTGCTTTAAGCGGGCATTTCTAAAAAGTTATCGTTATCCGTTAGATCGCTAAAGCGTGTAAAATCGGATTGAAAGGCAAGAGGAACTATTCCTGTTGGATCATGGCGTTGTTTAGCTATAATAACCTCGACTTTGCCTTTGGCTTTCTCCATTGCCTCTTGCCATTTTCTATACTCAGCGCTGCCTTCTTTTGGTTCTTCCTTTTTGAGATAATATTCTTCACGATAAACAAAAAGCACAATATCGGCATCTTGTTCAATGGAATCTGATTCTCGTAGATCTGCAAGCTATGGACGTTTATCTGTTCGGTTTTCAACTTGGCGTGAGGGCTGTGACAGAGCAATGATAGGAATATTAAGTTCTTTTGCCAAAGCTTTAAGCCCCATGATAATCGCTGTTATTTCTTGAACGCGGTTTTCTAATGAGCGTTTTGAATGGATTATCATGAGTTGGATATAATCAATAATCAAAACATCTAGACCATATTGTCATTTGAGATGCCTTGCACGGGCAGCTAATTGTGCAAGGGATACACCGCGCTCTTTTTGCTACCAAATTTCAACTGCTATTTTTTACACTTTTTTTGCAATTTTAGCTGTCAAAATTCATTTTGAAAAAACGCGCATTTAATGGTAAAAAAACAGTCATAAAAACAATAAATTATCACATATCCACCCTAATCTTATCTTTTCCCGTTCAATATAAAACATAAAGTCAAACTACATACAAAAAGATTTATTCCTTATCGACTTTAAAACGATAAAATTCTTTCCCTTTTGGAAAAATATACAACTTTTAAAACACTGATATTTTCTTTTACATTATGTTTTTTTACTATCTTTTCTATTCATGTATTGCTAAATCATATACCAATGAATATTGGCATCAAAGAATATCTTGCTATCAATAAAAATATCACAACTTTATAATATTACTATAAATATGAAAAAAACTACTTTATAAATATACTAAAAAAATACATTATAAAGTAAACATACATATTGCGTATTTAAATATAAATCCAACTTTAATTTTGACAGAGAAAGCAAAATAAATTATTAAAATGATGCATTATTAAAATAAAAGCAATACTCTTTCTTTTCTTCTTTTGAAGACTGCGGAGAAATGAATATTGGGGGCTTTAAAAGGAGAGTATTTGTGTATAAAAAATTCCTTCTATCATCTATGGCAACAGCAGTGGTCGTACTGTTTAATGTTCAATTCAGTGCATACGCTAAATCTCTTAAAGTTTCTGATGGAAAAACAGTAACAGTACATGGAGAAACCTATGATGCACTTCATGCAAAAAACGGCAGTAAAATCATCGGTAAGCATTTAACTGTAACACACTCAAACCTCAATCACGATGCATACGCTATAACAGCTGAAGGCTCTAACACTACGATTGAATTACTGGATGGCACAACAATTAAAGGAACTGCTTTTGACGTTTTATTTGGTCTTGAAGCAAAAGACGGTGCTACAGTGAAAATGATCGGGGGAGCCATTTCAGTTTCTCGCATAGGCACTAAGTTCTCGAACAGCAAGAGTGATAAAAACAAGCTAAAAAGTGTGAAAATATCAAGCAGTAAAAATAAAAAAACTCTTATTACAGGAATAGTTACTGATAAAGAAAGTAACGTCACTTTAGAAGATGTAACCATTACACAAGCAAAACACAGCATAGTTGCATATAATCAATCACAAATAACGATCTCTGGAGGATCATTTGAGGGAAAAGACGTAGGGGTATATGCTGGAAACGGCAGCAAAATTACTTTAATCAGCAGTAAAGAAGGCACTCCCCAAATTACGTCATCATCAAATGGCAAAGGGCTCTATACAAATGGATTACATTCTAGCATCGCAATGACAGGAGGGACAATATCTGGAGAAGTAGCATTACTTGCAGAAAACGGCGGACACATTAAGGTCACTGATGTTTCTCTAACAACAAATGGCCATGGGGTCGCTGCAGCAGTCGATAGCTTTGATAGTATGATTGAATTGTATGGAAATACAATGATTAAGGATACTAAAGGCGGGCTTTTTGCAAGTAACAGTGGCAGAATTAAAATGGTTGGAGGAACCATTATGGCTTCCAAAGCTGGCGTCGGCTTTATAAATAGTAAGAGCGATGAAAATAAGCTGGAAAACGTAACAATATCGACCGGCAAAGAGAAAAATTCAGGCAAAGGGATAGTTTTAGAGAAAGAAAGTGTCGTTACTTTAAAAAATGTAAAAGTGACTCAAACAGGCAACAGCATAATTGCAAATAATCATTCTAAAATAATAATTTCTGGAGGATCATTTGATTCAAGCTATGCAACAATATGTGCTCAAAACGGCAGCAGTATTACCTTAACTGACAATGCTCAAATTACATCATATGATGAAGCAGGTCTCTTTGCAGAAGACTCAAAATCGACCATCACCATGATAGGAGGAAGCGTAACAGGAAAATATACAGCCTTAGAAGCAGACATAGGTGGCCATATTACGGTTACAAATGTTGCTCTAAAAGCAACGAATGATGGCAACGGTGTAGCTGCAGGTGCAGCTGCCTCTGGCTCTAACAGTGTGATTGAATTGCTTGGAAATACAACAATTAGTAATGTTAAAATCGGAATTGATGCGCAAAACAATAGCACAATCAACATGATCGGAGGAACCATTAAGAGTTCCGAAGCAGGCGTTCACCTTTTAAAAAATAAGAGCAATAACAAACTGAAAGATGTAACAATATTAAATAGTAAGGACAATGCACTACTAATCAATGCAATAATTGCAAGAAGAAGTAACATTACTTTAGAAAATGTAACGGTTAAGCAAGCAATCAATAGCATAATTGCAAATAATGATTCTCACATAACCGTCTCTGGAGGATCATTTAGCGCAAAAGGTGCAGCAATATCTGCCCTAAACGGCAGCACTATTACTTTAACTGACAATGCTCAAATTACATCATCTGATAACAGTGGGCTCTATGCAAAAGACTCAAAATCTACCATCACCATAACGGGAGGAACAGTGACGGGGAACACAACGTTGTTTGCAGAAAAGGGTGGACATATTAAAGCCACGAATGTCACTCTAACAACGATAGATGGTAACGGAACCGCCGGTGTAGTAAGCCAAGATATGGGTAGTTTGGTTGAGTTATATGGGAATACAACAATTAAAAATGCTGAGATCGGACTTTATGCAGAAAATGGTAGCACAACCAAAATGAGTGGAGGAGCAATAATTGCTAAAAAAGATGCATTTGTTGTAAACAATAATGGACATATTGATGTAACAAATGTGTCTGCTACAGCAGAAAACAGAGGTGTGATATTTGAAAAATCCAAGAACAATAAAACATCCGAAATCAATTTAACCAATACAAAGCTTCACATTAAAAATGGTACTGGAATTAATGCAAATGAATCAATCGGCAAAGCTAATCTCAGAAATTCAGAAATTCATGCCGATGTTTTATTAGCAACCAAAGATTCAGCTAAAAAAAATAATTTTATTCTTACATTAAACGCTGATCATTCCATATTAGAAGGCAAAGCAAACATTGCACCAAAGAGAGACGTACACTTTAACCTGAAAAACAGTACACAATGGATATTGAAAACCAGCAAGCAAGAAAAAGACACTGATGGAAAACTTCTTGATATTGCTCAAAGAGCACGTTCTGATATTTCTGTACTAAATCTCGAAAACAGCTCTATTTCTTTTGCAAAACCAATAGAAGATCATTACCATACACTGCATATAGGTTCAGGAAAAACAAATACCAAAGCTGTCTATAACGCAAAAGGCGATGCACAGATTTCCTTCAATACTTTGTGGAGTGATGGTGCACCAATAGCAAAACAAAAAACCGATCGTCTTCTAATTCATGGTGATGTTTCAGGTACTACATTGGTTTATGTCACTGGACATTTAGAAAAGAACAATATTGCAACAAATACTTCTGCTCCTAGCAATATGGACGGTTTTTCACTAATTCAAGTTTTTGGAAAAGCAAATCAGAACTCTTTTAAACTCGCCAATGGCTATATCACAATAAATGGTTCACCTTATAAATATATACTGAAAGCTTATGGGCCAACATCAAACCATAGTAAAACAAGTACTAAAAAAATCCTTTTAGAAGAAAATAAAAACTTTTGGGATTTTCGCTTACAGCCAGTACTTCTTGATAGTGATTCAGCAGAAAAAAACATTGTGCCCTAAATACAAAGCTATTTGATCATGCCAAATGCCCTTTTCTATAACCAATATGGCTAAACAGAACGCGCTGTTAGCCAATATGAGAATAATTGAAAAATGCCAAAATGTTGTCGATCTCCACAACTGTTGGCAAACAATTTGCAACGGGTATACAAGGCGTAACATTCGAACCGCAGGCACAAGTTGCTTATCAACACTTGATGTTTAACACCATTGAAGATGCTGATAACTTTACCATTGATATGAAAAATCCTTCTCAATGGATGATCCGTGTTGGTGGGCGTTTGACCAAAACCATTTCCACTGAAAACAACCGTCCTATGTCTTTCTATGGAAAAGTAAACTTGATCAAAACCTTTGGTGATGATGGTAGCATTCATATTGGAAGAGACTTTGAGCTAGATCCTATGGGACCTGCAATTGAAGGCGGTATTGGCATCAATGCACAACTGTCTCACAATTTCTCCCTTCATGGTGATGTGAGTTATCAACAAAAACTGCAAAAAACCGGTATATCGGGAGCAAATTTTTCTGGCGGCATACGCTATCAGTTTTAAATCAAGACTGTAAAAATAGCCCATCCAATTTAACAAAAAGGCGGCATATTGCTGCCTTTTTGGCTTATTATAAGTTGTTCTTTAAGCGCTTTTTTAAATAGAAAACAGCAAAATATTTGAAGACTGTCATTGACCATTGGATTTTTTTACAAAAACTTCTTTTTTATAAAGAATAAAGCTTAGCATTTTTCGATGAATAATGCCTAAAATTGTAAAAAAGAAAACAAATAAAAACAAAATGATATTGTAAAATAATGAGACGCTTTTCTAGAAAATACAGCTTTACTCTCTTTTGTTATTTCTCACAAATTTAATGCTTAAAATCCCAAAATAAAACTTTTAAAATAAAATTATACGCAAAAAACAGTACAATAATATCACACAAAGAATATATGTTATAAGACACTTGTATATTTCAAAACGGAAGTTCTTATAGGATTTTAAATATTATCGCTCAAACACTACCCAGCAAATTCATGACTAAAAAAAATCCTATTACCCCCTTCCCTTTTAACAAGGCCGTCAAACATTTCTAGACACTTCAAAACACATAAAATTGCATTTTCTCTTCTATAAAATTGATCACGCTCTTTGCTCTCTATGAACGATAGGCTCAATACTCGCTTCAAAAAACTCTTTTGTATAATCGTGTTGCGCGTGGAGATTACGCAATTCATCATTGCTAAGCTCTTCAAGAATAATCCCTTTATGCATAATGCCAACACGTTCACAAATATGTGCAACAACAGCAAGATCATGGGATACCATCAAATAAGTAAGCTTTTTTCTCTCGCGCAACGATTTCAACAAGTTTAAAATTTCAGCTTGTACCGACACATCCAATGCAGATGTTGGTTCATCAAGCAACAAAACTTCTGGCTCGATAATTAAAGCACGTGCAAGAGCAATACGCTGACGCTGCCCTCCGGACAACTCATGAGGATAACGATAAAGAAATGAAGCATCTAAACCAACGGAATCTAAAGCATCCTCCACCCGCTCTCTTTGATTATCCATACCATGGATTTTAAGCGATTCAGAAAGAACCGTATGGACCATTTTTCTTGGATGCAACGAAGCATAAGGATCTTGAAAAACCATTTGAATACAGCGTAAAAAGTCCTTACTTCTTTTTTTTTCGACTTCTTGTCCAGCAAAAAGGAACTTTCCACTATACTCTGGAATACGCCCTACCAATGTATTCAAAATAGTTGATTTTCCGCATCCGGATTCACCAATCAACCCATAAGCTTCACCACGCTTAATATGAAAATTAACATTTTTAACAACCGTTACGGCCTTGTGTCTATGCCCAAAGGTTACAGATAAATTAGAAACATCAATAATATTCTTACAATTTGTCATGAGGAACCTCCTCAACACCATTAACAATCGTAGGATTATACAACCAATCAGGATCACGCTCAGGAACAGCCAAAACATCAACAGGATTATCAAGCCGTGGCAAACTCGCCAGCAAAGCCTTCGTATAAGGATGACAAGCATGAGACAAATCAGAAGCAGGTAACTCTTCTAAAACACGGCCCGCATACATCACCAAAATACGATCACAGAAATCAGCAATCATATTCAAATCATGACTAATGAAAATAAGCCCTGTTCCAGACTTTGTCACAAGTTCATCTAATACGGATAAAACTTGTCGTCTAACTGTAATATCAAGCGCAGATGTTGGTTCATCGGCAATAATTAAATCAGGTTTTGGAATGAGCATCATTGCAATCATCACGCGCTGCCCCATCCCCCCAGATATTTCATGAGGAAAGAGGCGCATGACATGTTCAGGATCACGAATATGAACAGATTCTAACATAGCTATGGTTCGCTCCCGCGCTTCAGCTTTTGAAACACGGTAATGAATACGGTAAGCCTCCATAATCTGTTCCCCAATCCGTATGAGTGGATTAAGTGAATATTTAG
Source organism: Bartonella sp. AU15XJBT (assembly GCF_028618615.1). Classification (NCBI taxonomy): domain Bacteria; kingdom Pseudomonadati; phylum Pseudomonadota; class Alphaproteobacteria; order Hyphomicrobiales; family Bartonellaceae; genus Bartonella; species Bartonella sp. AU15XJBT. Next base: position 7,317 of record NZ_JAQITG010000026.1, on the reverse strand, counting down.
GATCCTGTAAAATCATTGAAATACGCTTACCGCGGATTTTTCGCATCTGAGGTTCACTGGCACGCAATAAATCGACATCCTCAAAGCGCATTTTTTTAGCTTTAACAATGGCTGATTTTGGACTCAGCTTTAGTATTGCACGCCCTGTCATCGATTTTCCAGATCCGGATTCACCAACAATGCCAATTTTTTCTTTTCCGACAGAAAAGCTAACACCACGCACAACTTCTGCAACGCCGCGCGTTGTAGGAAAAGAAATACGTAAATCTTCTACTTCTAATAATTTATTACCCATTGCGTGGATCCAATACATCACGAAGACCATCACCTAAAAGGTTGAAAGCAAGACTTGCAAATAATATTGCACAGCCCGGTATTGCCGCCAACCACCAATTTGTCATCATAAATTCCCGACCTGAAGAAAGCATCGCCCCCCATTCAGGACTTGGAAGTTGTGCTCCAAGCCCCAAAAATCCAAGGCCAGCAGCTGTTAAAATAATTCCAGACATATCTAAAGTTAATCGTACAATCACTGAAGGAATACACATGGGCGCAACATGAAACAAAATAATCCGCAAAGGAGAAGCCCCCTGCAAGCGAACCACAGAAACATAATCAGAAGAACGTATTGTCAAAGTCTCAGCGCGTGCTAAACGTGCGATTGGTGGCCATGCTGCAATTGAAATTGCAATAGAAGCATTTTCAATCCCTGGTCCCAATGCGGCTGAAAAGGCAAGAGCTAAAATTAACCCTGGAAAAGCAAGAAAAATATCGACAATGCGCATGAGCACAGTATCAACCCATCCCCCCATATAACCAGATACAGTTCCAACAATAAGCCCTATTGGACCTACAATAATTGTTGTGAGAAAAACAACATAAAGAGTAATACGAGAACCAAAAACAAGACGACTAAAAATGTCACGTCCTAATTCATCTGTCCCAAAATAATGCGCCATAGAGGGGGGCTGCAACCGATGCCCCAGATCATTGCTCAAAAAATCGTGCGTCGCAATCCAAGGAGCAAAAAGTGCGCATATGATAATAATACAAATAATAAACAGACCAAATACAGCTGAAAAGTTATGAAAAAACTTCACCAGTGCATGATAAATTCTTTGTATGTTTGCTTGTATTATGGACCGTGGAACCGGGTCGTTTAACCAAGAACTCAAAGAAGATGATGATTGCGATTTGTGATGATTACTGACTGTCATATTCAACGTGTCCTTGGATCAAAAATGCGATAAAGCAAATCAGAAAATAAATTAATGGCAACAAAGATAAATCCTACAAGTAAAGTACATCCTACAACAGCATTCATATCTCCAGCGAGAAGAGCATTTGTCAAATAATGTCCAAAACCAGGCCAAGCAAAAACTGTCTCCGTCAAAACAGCCCCTTCTAGTAAAAAAGCATAAGAAAGTGCAACAACGGTAATAATCTGAACAGCAGCATTCCGAAAGGCATGCCCCCAAACCGTCCGCGCCCACGATAATCCCTTTACACGTGCAGTAATGATATATTCTTGATTAAGCTGCTCAATCATAAATCCACGGGTCATACGACTAATATAAGCCATAGCACCGAAAGCCAAGATCAAAGCAGGCATAATAATGTGACTAAAGACATTCCCAAAAGCCTCCCATTGTCCTTGGCTCGCAGTATCCCAAAGAAAAAATCCTGTTTTGGGTTCAAAAGAATATTCATAAAGAAAATCAAGTCGCCCTGGACCACCAACCCAGCCAAGCTTGGCATAAAATATTAACAACGCCATGAGCCCAAGCCAAAATGTCGGCGTAGAATAACTCAAGAGTGTAAAAACACGGACAACATAATCAATAAATGAATCGCGATACATTGCTGCAAAAACCCCAAAGGGAATTCCAAGAGTTGTGCCAATAACAATAGCAACCGTTGCAAGCTCTAATGTTGCAGGAAATACGCGCATAATATCAGCTAAAACAGGACGCCCAGACGTTAAAGCATCTCCAAAATCAAATAAAAATACATTATGAAGATACTTCCAATATTGAACAATCAACGGCTTATCAAGACCCAGCTTATAATACATGGCATCATAAGCTTCCTGACTGATATTATCACCAAGAATAGATAGAACAGGATCGAGAGGAAGAAGATGACCAAGAAAAAAAGTAATCGTCACCAACCCAAGCAATGTGATAAAAACTGAAATAAGAAGTTTTAATCCCTTAAACAAAAAATCCCATAAAAATAATTTTTTCTGCTTTTCTGATACAGCTCTTTCAGTCTCTGAAAGTGGCAAAACCATTATAAAAATCCCCTCTGTAGCGATAAAACATAAAGCGAATACCTTTTTTTATAGAATGAAACAACTTCTTATTAAGCATGTTCTACAATCCTTCTCCATAAACATGCTTCTTTTTATTTTTCTGCTTCATTGTAGTAAAGTCTGTAACTATTCCAAACCCATTTTTTGACATCAGGTCCCATACCAACGGTATAATATGTTTGAAATAAATAAACCATAGGACCATGCTCTAGCACATAATGTTGTAAAGTACGATATTGCACAATACGCTTATTAGGGTCTTGCTCAAACAAAGCATCCATCACCATTTTATTAATATTTTCATCATAATATCCAGCACGCCAAGCCAAATACATATTATGCTTTTTCGTAAATGTTGGATCAGGATTAAACACGTGATTCAATGAAGCAGGATGTCCATCAGGATCAGCACTCCCCCACCCCATAAGTGCAGTATCATAATTTCCACCCCGTACACGACTCAACAATTGATTTTGTGCCATTTTTTCAATTGTAAGCTCAACACCAATTTTGCGTGCATTCGCTTGAATAGACTGCGCAACAGATGACATATAACTAAGACTTCCGACGAGAAGATTAGCTTTAAAACCGTTAGGATAACCAGCTTCAGTAATTAACTGTTTTGCTTTTTCCAAATCCAATTTAAAGGGCAATCCTTCTTTTTCATCCAAAGCACCTGGAACACCTAAAGACATATAAGTTGCCCGTGGAATAGCAATCCCCTTTAAAACAGTTTTTCCAAGACCTTCATAATCAACCAAATAACGAAGTGCCAATCTGACCTTTTCGTTCGCAAAAATTGCATTCTTATTGTTTAACGATAGATAAATAATCTGCGGACGCAAAACACGACTAATTTTGACTGAGCCACCTTTTTCTTCAAGATCTAAAATATCCTCTGAAGAAAGATCTCGCGCTATATCCACATCACCTTTTTCCAAAAGAAGTCTTTGACTTGATGAATCCGCTACATGCCGCACAACAATCTGCTTAATTTTAGGCACTTTCCCCCAATAATGCTGTGTAGCCTCTAACACAACTTTATCCCCAGGGGACCAGCTTACTAATTTATAAGGTCCAACACAAGCCGAATGTGTCGCTAAATATTTATTTCCCATATCGCCGTTAATACTCTGCGCTTCAATTGTTTTCCGATCAAGCAGAGCAGAAGCATAAGATTGTCCAATAACAGTCAGTATGAGCTGAATAGGATAGGGTTTATCTAATTTTAATTGTAAAGTCTTATCATTAAGAGCCTGAATATTTGTTTCAACATTATCTTTGGTAAACCCATAGTCCATTAAAGACTGAGCATAACTCAAACCTAATTTAATAATCCGTCGCATCGACCACACGAGATCTTGCGCCGTTGCTGTTCTTCCATCATCAAACTTTAAATCATCACGAAGATGAAAAACTATTCTTTTGCCATTATCTAAAACGTCCCAAGATTTTGCCATAGCCGGACGAATTTTTGTAGGATCATGCTCATCATATTGCACGAGCGCACTGCAAATATTCGTCAATAACTCACTTGTCACAACCTCAACGGTTTGCGCTGGATCAAAACCACTCATTGAATCAATATTCCATGCCATCACCAATATATCTTTAGATGAGGCACTCAATGCTGATACGATAGTCCCGTTTAAAAACCCCATTGTGCTTAATAAAATACAAATTCTTTTCAACATTCTTTTTTCCCCATTTTATCTCTTTCTTTTGTATTCTTGTATTTTTTTACGCAAAGTGATTGTGATTTTGCTCTTTCATCTTTTAATCAGCATGCTATCAAACATCAACTTCATTTAATCAAACTAAGCATCTATAAAATAATTCTCTCATATATCAATCTATATTCGGGATGAAGAGGATCTATAAACATAAACAAAAACTCTCCCCAATATAACTTTCCATATTCATCCCTCCTTATAAAATGACCTCAATCAGATACGGCACAATCCCCCACAATTTCATCCTTCTTTAAAAAACTGAAGGGCTTCTATGGGGGAGAATATTTTCATCATGCAATGATGATCAAGCTCTTTTTATCTTTGACGATACGAAAAGACGCGCTTATTTTTCAATTGCACTATAAAAAATACGTGGCGCACTATTCCAAACCCACTTTTTGACATCAGGTGTCATCGCGATAACATTATATTTCTGAAAGATAAACGCATAAGGTCCCTTTTGCATCAATTCACGTTGTAAATCAGCATAGAGTTGTGCCCGTTTTTGTGAATCTTTTTGAAACAACGCCTCTTCAACCTTTTGATTCATCTTGGCATCAAAATACCCATGCTGCCAACTAGGATAGGCTGTATTTTTTGCCTCAAACCGATTATCCGGATTATAAACAAGACGTGAAGCCATGGTATGAGGATCCGTAGACCCGCTATTCCATCCGATAAAAGTCGTATCAAAAGCTCGGGCATCCACCTTTGAAAACAACTGTGTACCTGCCACACGTTCAATTTTAAGACGCACCCCGGCCTGTGCGGCGCTATCTTGAAGGGACTGAGCAAGAGCTAAAGTATAAGGGGTATTTGAAACAAGAAAATTTGCCTCAAATCCATTCGGATAACCAGCCTCTGCTAAAAGCTGCTTAGCTTTTTGAATATCAAGCTTAAAGGGTTGCCCTTCTTTTTCATCTAAAGCTCCAAAGTTGCCAAGAGGAATAAAACTTGCCCGTGAAATACCAACACCTTTGAGAAGTTTCTTGCCAAAACCTTCATAGTCTATGAGATAGCGCATCGCCAAGCGTACTTTCTCCTTAGCCAAAATGGGATTTGTCATGTTAAATCCCCAATACATCATGCTTGGCACCAACACTTTTTCAACTTTAACATCTGTTGTTTTTTGTAGATCTGCAAGATCTTCAGGAGTTAAATTACGAGCAACATCAATATCGTGCTTTTGTAACAACAAACGTTGTGTTCCAGGCTCTGCAACATGGCGAATGAGAATCTGCTTCAGTTTCGGAGCTTCTCCCCAATAATGGGCGCTTGCACGCAACAAAAGAGCTTCTCCAGGACGCCAACTTTTTAACTGATAAGGACCAACACAAGCAGCATGCGTTTTTAAATACTGATTTCCCAGATCGCCATCTTTTTCATGCTTCATAATTGTCTTACGATCAAGCAAAGCAGTTACATGATTTGCAATAATATTATTAAGAATAAGCTCTGCTGGATAAGGCTTATCAAATTTCATCACTACTGTTTTTTCATCAACGGCTTGCAAAGCATCATCAACATTTTGCTCTGTAATTCCATATTCATTAAAAGTTGCTGCATCGGCCATTTTTAATTTGACAACCCGCTTCATCCCCCAAACAAGATCATTGGCGTTGGCTGATCTCCCATCATTAAACTTCAAACCATCGCGCAAATGAAAAGTAATCACCGTACTGTGATCATCGCTTGCAACATCCCAATGTGTTGCTAATGCGGGAACTATTTTCGTTGGATCATCTGTCGCTATACTGACCAAATTATCACAAATATTTTCAATAATTTCACTTGCATAAACATCATTGCTTTGGGCAGGATCAAAGGTACTGACAGCATCGAGGTTCCAAGCCATTACAAGGGTATCAGCCGGTGTTTTCGCTGGGGCCTGTTGTACAACCATTCCCAATGCTATAAGAGCAGAAACAAGGAAGCTACTTCTTTGCAATATTTTTTTCTTCAAGTTCATAAACTTTCCCCTTTATTTTTTATCAATTAATGACACTGAAATGACATGAAAAATCTATAATCATAAAGGGCAAATTTATAATTATAAAGATTGAACAAATACGTTCTTATCACCTATACAGAGTCATCTACTTTTTAATTCCATTCATTTTATCAATCCATTGACTGATCATCTCAATCAAACCATAGCGAACATGGAATATGTGTTTTGCTGACCAATATGACATTCTTTTCATGACATCCCTTTGCATACGACAATAAATGAGCCCCCAAATTAATCATCAAAAGGACAAACCTTACATATTAACAAAGATAAAGGAACAATGAGAAGAACTATTCCTTCCAAACTTTATCTTCTGAGAGATAAAGCTTGTAATAAAAGAATACACACTAAAATGCTCTTTCTCATTTATCAAAACAAAATTCATGACACAATTTCCCCCAAAGACATAACGAATATAAATCCTTCTAAACTTTAGTGTACATCATTGCTTTGCAGCTATAAAAATAAAATAGCAAACAACATGCTGTAACAAAATGTTTAGCTCCAAAGAGCAACATACAGAGATTTAAAGAAGCAATGTAGTGAATACCCATCTGTCTGAGCTTAAGTATCCTCCCCAAAACTGGAGTTCACACGCAGCAAAACCCCTCTCTAATGGAAGAAAGTTATCAGATAATAAAACCTAACACAAGCAGCTTGAATTATTTAACGTCAATTTTTCATCGCTGTACTTTGTTTTGTATTGCCTAGACAAGTCTTGAACAATCGACCACCACACAAATAAACCAACGATCGTACAACAGAAGCAAAATATAACAATGCAACAACAGCGCCCATCTAAAAACCTCTTTGCATTCATCAATAAACATGAATAAAATATTCATTCTTTAATTATGACATTCATGTCATTAATGGAAATAAAAATACCTCCTCTAAAACATTTCAAATGCCAAGCGTTGTCACAATATTTTAGAGCGGGCAAAGTGTATGTGATAGAACCGACTCATTCCTTCATAAACGTAAGACGTTGATGCTCAATAGTTTCCATCGTTATACCATTCACGGATAACATGTAAGTTTTATGTAAAAATAACTTACTGTATTTATATATCTTTTTTACAGTGAGGGATACGTAAATAAAAGTTGGGGAATAGGATTTTGTAGCGTGCTCTCAATTATTACGAATCAAGAGTTCTTTTCGGGGCGTTTTTTTGACAAAACCTGCTGTCCAAAGAGTCTCAACTTCTAAAAAGTCAAAATCCTTAAAGATCTCTCTAACCGCATCACAATCATTCAGA
>NZ_JAQITG010000025.1:0-15932 GCF_028618615.1 Bartonella sp. AU15XJBT | reverse complement strand
CGGCGAACAAAAATAAACTGACCACAGGAACCATTAAAACGAGTGATATCACCAACAGTGCTGATGCTCAAGCCAACAGCGATGGGATCAGCATTTCTGCGGGTGGCCCCATGTATCAGGGCAAATATGGTGTCGGGAAAAACATTGCCAAGAATGTTTTAGATCATGCAAAAGCCAAAGATTCAGAGGAAGGCTATACCAAATCCGCTATCAGCAATGGAACCATTGTGCTGACAAATGAAGCAGGGCAAAAGGCGTTGACGGGACAAGATGTGGAACAAGCCATCGCCTCCCTTAACCGTGATACTGCCAACGCCCATAAGGGGGTACAACAGCTTGATGTCGCCAAGCTGGAACAAATCGTCCATGAAAATCGTGAAATGGCAACACAACTCTTAGAAGAAGGGTTTAAATACAGCGATGACTCCTATAGAACCATGTTTATCAAAGAACACCCCATTGCCGTGGTCGACCGTGATGAACAGGGCAATATAATCTATGAAATAGATGCAAATGGACAGTATATCAAAGACGCTCGTGGACAACCAATACCTCACGCACATTATTTAACGGATGAAGAAAAGCAGCATTTGCAAGAAGGTTCTGATGACAAGGTGCATGTGTCCTTTAATGGCATCTTTACTCCACCAGAGGAAGCCGCTGTTTATGCGGTTCAACATGCGAAGGATAAAAATGCACCGCTTTATTTTGTGGTGTTCCCAGAAGCCGATTCTGCTATTTCAGAACTTCTGGTAGCAGGCTACCAGAAGTTTATGGAAAATAATTTTTGGGGATTGACCAATTCAACACAAGAAGCAAAAGATTTGATGTATAGCTATGGTCTTACAGGATTAGAACTTTATGGACATAGTCGCGGGACGATGACATTGGGGAATATGCTGTACTCTTTCAAACAAGAAGGTGTGCACGGGATAGCCAACGAAAACACGAATATCAATCTCTATGGACCAGCCTTTAATGTTTTAGTTGCATCCGGTCTGTTAGGCTATGTAAGTGATGGCAAACAAACCACGATAGGCTTTGATGGTCATAGATACGACTTTGTTAGCAGAGTTATTGGTGGCAATGGCTATACCTACGAGACAGTGCCTGCTGGCAGCAACGTTTGGAAAGAATGGTGGAGAGTGATCACAAATCCCGTAAGTCCCCATACTTGTCTTGGACATGCGAGTCCAAAATGTCGCTATAATTATGGCTCATCTCATCGTGAACAAAAACCTTGAATTAGATCATGGAGAAAAAAATGAAACAAATTCTAAAGCTATTAGGTGTGGTAACTTTGTTGATCATAACAGGATGTCAGTTTAATAAAACTCCTGGAGGGTATTTGAGCGCGTGGGAGAAAAATGGTGTTACTGATTTTACTGAGGTAGGAAAAGCTTTGTTAGAATGTGGTATGCCAGCTCCTTATGATGTATTTCCAGAAAACAGAAATTTAAGCAACAATGCAATAGCAACAATTCATGCTTGTATGGTTCAATCAGGATTCCGCTATAAAGATGAAAGGGGGGGGGGATGGTGTGTAAATCATAAAGCGGAAAACTTGCCCATTTGTCGTCCAGGTGCTGTGATCCCGAGGCGCAGTGTCAAGAAGCGCTTGAACAGCCCTTTTTGTAAAAAACATCCAGAACAATATGAATGCTATCCTTAAGTCTTGCTGTTTATGATGACCAACAATCCGCCATCCTTGCCTTCGCTTGGAATGGCGGGATTGTTTTCTCAATCTAACATCTCAATATTGTATGTAAAGCAATATGGCGTAGAATGTACTTAGTAATCCTATAACGTTGCGTCATAGGACGGATTGTGCACTCTCTAGGGTGATGAGTTTGAGAAAGCCTTGTCCGTCCTTATATGACAAGTTTTTTTTATGCCGCGTCGTTATAACGTTGCTGTTTTGCTTGTTCGATTACATTTAAGAGATCCGATTGTAACCAACGGGATAAAAAACCAAATTTTAAAGGTTTTGGGAGAGAGCCATTGGTAACATGACGGCGGAAAGTTGAGACACTCATATGAAGCAATTTTGCACTTTCACGGTCTGTTAAAAGAATATCATTTTCTGTCATTCTAAAATCCTTTTATTTTCAAAAAATGGAAACAAATCATGCCCATTTATTAAGCACATTTTGGTTTATTTTTGAAGGTATTTTATTTATAGAAAACAATATTTTATCATACAGTTTCTGATGTGATAATTTATGAGTCTTATTGAGAGAGAATGAGAGAGAAGAGAGAGAAAGTTATCCACAGATGATGGGGTAAATTACCCCATATCTTAAGATTGCCCGGTGACATAAGCCGCCCATTTATCCATATAGACACGGCGCTGTTCTAGATAGTCCGTACGACGATAGGCACGCTCTACTTGCCCCCCGACCGTATGACTTAGAATAGTTTCAGCGACCTCATAGGGGGCATCGGTTGTTTCAGCGAGCCAATCGCGTAAACTAGAACGAAATCCATGGGGGCAGGCGTTTAGTCCAGTTTTTTGCATATACCTTGCCATATTACTTTCACCAAGAGGAGCACAACCGGTTGCAGAAAGGATAAAATCACTTTTGGAAAGATAGCGAGCATGTTCAATCACTTTCATTGCTTCTGTTGATAAAGGTACGCGAAATTCTGTTGTAGCATCGCGCTTTCCTTTCATATTTTCAGCAGGAATTGTCCATATATTTCCATCAATCTGATCTTTATGAATATGACGTAAAGGAAAAGTACGAACGCCTGTCAGAATAAGCAAACGTAAAGCCAGTTGTGTTATAGCTGTTATTTGGCAAAGTGTTTTATAAAAAGCAGGAATGTCTCTCCAATCCATAGCTGGTATATTTTGTGCTTTATGGAGTTGTTTTCCTAAGAGAGCTTGTGCTTTTGTTACTGCTTGTAAATCAACATCCAAACCCAAAGCAGCCGCATGTTTGAGACAAAGATTGAGACGTATCAATGCTTTCTCTGCTGTTGCAGCTTTTGTATGCCAAATAGGAGCAAGTGTATTGCGTATCTCTGTTTGAGTAATCTCTGAAACGGGTAAACAGCCTAATTTAGGGAGAATGTAAAGCGGCAAAGGTGCAAACCAATCTCCATTTTTACCATCTCCTTTTAATTCAGCTTTACGGCTTTCAAAAGCATCTAATGTTTTTTAATAATGAAGATTATATATTGTTTTGCGCTTTTGTTTTTTGTAATTTAAGATACAATATTAAAGTATTAAAGATAGACCATGCTGGTAAATAGATAAAACTCTGATGGTACTTGGAAAAAGTCAATGATTGGTTTTACTAGTAGGCTAGCATTGATTTCCCAATGACAAGCGATGTTCTGTTACGTGCAGAATATCGTTATTTAGATTTCGGTAAAAGAAGTTTATAAAGAATATTACCATTAACAGTTACGCGAAAATTTAATGAAAGTGAATCCGACTTATAAGACACATAATTTTAGTATGATTTAGTTGATAAATTTTCATTGGATGCAAAATTAAATAGTTAAGAAGCTTTATTTTTTTGTGAGTGTGTCATTTTTGCTACAGATCTTTTAAAAAAGATGCTCTATATACATTTCATTTTGGATATTTGGAGAGATTTTATGAACACAAAACGTTTAATAACAGCGTCTATTTTTTCTTTAATTTCAGCGTCTACAGCGCTAGCTGCTGATGTACTGATTCCTCATCAGCCAGCATCAACGACTTCTTCTTCTGCCATTGTTGCGCCTACTTTTTCATGGACCGGTCTTTATTTAGGTGTCCAGGCCGGGGGCTTTTCGAGCAAGGCTGATATGGCTCTTGTTGGTCAAGAAAAGAGTTTCCCATTGGATAAAGAGTTCTCTCCTAAACTTTCAGGTTTTGCAGGTGGTTTTTATGCAGGGTCTAATATTGATCTCGGTGACAGCTTTATTTTTGGTGTCGATACGGATTTAATGTTGTCTGGGAAAAAACACACAAAGACTATCACTATAGGTGCAGCTGATAACATTACAGTAGAAAGTGCAGTGGGAAGATCCCGTAGATCAGCAGGAACACCAACTTCTCCAACCTCACAACCAAGCACACAAAGAACTTCATCAGAAGGTACTGGAACTCCAGCATCAGGTGCGAGAGCTCCAGTAGCAGGTGCAGGAACTCCAGCAGCAGGTGCAGGAACTCCAGCAGCAGGTGCAGGAACTCCAGCAGTATCAGGTGCAGGAACTCCAGCAGTAAGACCTGCTGCAACACAATCAAATCAATTAGCAACAACTGGCAATTCTAGCAATGTTAATTCTACAATGACAGTGAACAATTCAGGAGTTTCAACACCACCATCCACACCATCATCAAACACGCCATCTAAATTGCCAGAGGCACAATCCGCCTCCTCAAGGACAGAGCCAAGATCAGGGCAATCATCACCGTCATCATTGGCAAGATCAGAAGCAAGCCAACAAGCAGCAAAAACAACTACATCAGGACAATCATCATTAGCAGAAAGAACAGTGCCGAGCGGGAGCCTTGTACTCTCGAGATCAGGATCATCTAATGGATCAGCGACAAAAGCTTCCAATGGAACAAGCGGAGCCCAGCATGGAGGTCATCATAGTGCCCATGGTAGTGGACATTCTAATCCGCATGGTGCGTCTCACGCAGGTGGACATGGCTCTGGAGCTCATGCACATGGTAATCCACATGGTCATGCTTCTCGTCCTCATGGTGTACAGAATGCGGCAGGACATGGAGTACAGAGTACGCAAGCGGCGGATAAGAACGATTCCAGTGTATATGGTATAGAACAAATGAAAAGGGTGGCTTCTGAACTTGGTCTTGATCAAGAGGATGAGGTTGAAACTTTAAATCATACTTTCAAACAAAATTGGGGTGGTGCTACACGGGTACGTATCGGTTTTGCTGCTGATCGCTTTATGCCTTATCTTGCTGGTGGTATTGCTTATGGGCAGTTCCAAGATACTATATCAATATCTGTTAAGGATGATGAGGGAAGAGTTGTTTCTTCTAAGAACTTAACCGATGAAACAAAAACCATGATTGGTTACACTCTTGGTGGTGGTGTTGATTTCTCTGTGCTGGATAATGTGATTGTGCGTGCAGAATATCGTTATTCCGATTTTGGTAAAAAGAAATTTGCCAAGGAAAAACTTGAAATTAACTACAAAACCAATGATTTCCGTGTTGGTGTAGCTTATAAATTCTAATTTTTTTAAGAGTAAATTTCTAAGAGGCTCCACTATCGGTGGAGCCTTTATTTTTTTAAGATCATTTTTTGGTTTATTTTCTTGTGAATTTCATGATAAAGGCCATAGAGTGTGATGATATATTTTCTTGATCGCTGCTTAATACGAATGATAAGCTCGGCTTTCCTTATAGATAAAAACCAGAGTTGCAGGGTTCAGGGAAGTTATGCAAAAATGAAATCGTAAAAGTGGACAGGAATATTTCACAATGACTGTGAAAAATGAAACAATAGATTATTCAAAAACTCTTTATCTCCCACAGACAAATTTTCCTATGCGTGCAGGGCTTCCGCAAAAAGAGCTTGAGTTGATGGCGCGTTGGGAAAATATAGGGCTTTATGCGCAATTGCGTCAACAAGCAAAAGATCGTCCATTTTATATTCTTCATGATGGTCCACCTTATGCAAATGGCCATATTCATATCGGGCATGCTTTAAACAAAGTTCTAAAAGATGTCGTGGTCCGTTCATTTCAAATGCGTGGTTTTAATGCAAATTATGTTCCTGGTTGGGATTGCCATGGCCTTCCAATTGAATGGAAAATTGAAGAAAAATATCGCGCACAAGGAAAAAATAAGGACGAAGTCCCTCTTAATGAGTTTCGTCAAGAATGTCGTGAATTTGCACAGCATTGGGTAACCGTTCAAAGTGAAGAATTTAAACGTCTTGGTGTTATGGGAGATTTTAAGGCGCCTTACACTACAATGGCTTTTCATGCAGAAGCACGCATTGCGAGCGAATTGATAAAATTTGCTATGTCAGATCAGATTTATCGTGGTTCTAAGCCGGTGATGTGGTCTGTTGTGGAGCGTACAGCTTTGGCAGAGGCAGAGATTGAATATCATGATCATGAGTCAGAGGTGATTTGGGTTAAGTTTCCTATTTTTGAAGCAAATTTTGATGATTTATATGGTGCTTATGTCGTTATTTGGACAACAACACCATGGACAATTCCAGGCAATCGTGCTGTGAGTTATTCTTCGCAGATTTCTTATGGTCTTTACGAAATTGAAAGTGCTGAAAATGATTTTGGTCCTCAAGTGGGAGAAAAGCTTCTCTTTGCAGATGTTCTAGCCATGAGTTGTGCTGAAAAAGCCAAACTTGTTTTGAAACGTTTGCGTGTTATTTCTGCTGACGAATTGAAAGCTCTTGTTTTGTCTCATCCACTCAAAGGTTTGGCTGGAGGATATAATTATAAAATTGCGCTGCTTGAGGGCGCTCATGTGACAGAGAATGCGGGGACAGGTTTTGTCCATACAGCTCCAAGCCATGGGCGTGAGGACTTTGAAATTTGGAATGATTATAAGTCCTTACTGGAGCAAGCAGGGATTGATTCATCGATACCGTTTCCTGTTGATGATGCAGGGTTTTATACGAAAGATGTTCCGGGTTTAGGACCAGATCGTGAAGGGGGACCTGCACGTGTTATTGATGATAATGGAAAAATGGGTGATGCCAATAAAGAGGTTATTAATGCTTTAATTAAAGCAGATCGATTGTTTGCACGCGGTCGTTTAAAGCATTCCTATCCTCATAGTTGGCGTTCGAAAAAACCGGTTATTTTTCGTAATACACCGCAATGGTTTATCTCAATGGATAAAGATCTTGGGGATGGTTCAACTTTACGTAGTCGGGCTTTGGAAGCTGTTTCAAAAACGCGTTTTGTGCCATCTTCTGGACAAAACCGTCTTGCTTCTATGATAGAAGATCGTCCTGATTGGGTTCTTTCTCGTCAACGTTCTTGGGGTGTTCCTATTTGTATTTTTGCCAATGAGGATGGTGTTGTTCTAAAAGACGAAGGCGTGAACGAGCGTATTTTACGGGCTTTTGAAGCAGAAGGGGCAGATGCGTGGTTTGCTGAAGGAGCACGTGAACGTTTTTTAGGTGAGCGTGCACATGAGCCTTGGACGCAGGTTTATGATATTCTGGATGTTTGGTTTGATTCTGGAGCAAGCCATAGCTTTGTGTTAGAAGATCGGGCTGATTTGCAATGGCCTGCTGATGTTTATTTTGAAGGTTCAGATCAACATCGTGGATGGTTCCAATCTTCTCTTTTGGAAAGCTGTGGTACGCGTGCTTGTTCTCCCTATAAGACAGTGATCACACACGGTTTTACTTTGGATGAGAACGGTAAGAAAATGTCTAAGTCTTTAGGCAATACGGTTGTTCCACAGGAGATCATTAAAACATCTGGTGCTGATATTTTTCGTCTCTGGGTCATGACAACAGATTATTGGGAAGATCAGCGTTTAGGAAAAAAAATCCTTCAAACAAATGTGGATTCATATCGTAAACTGCGCAATGCAATTCGTTGGATGCTTGGAACTTTAGCGTATGATGAAGGAGAAGAAATATCTTATGGCGCACTGCCAGATCTTGAAAAATTTATATTACATCGGCTTTTTGAACTGGATCAGTTGGTTAATCGAGCTTACGATGAATTTGATTTTAAAAAGATTATGCGTGCATTATTAGATTTTTCAATCATTGAGTTATCAGCATTTTATTTTGATATCCGTAAGGATTCTCTTTATTGCGATGCACCTTCGTCACAAAAACGTAAAGCTTCTTTGCAAGTTGTTCGTGAGATTTTTGAACGAATGGTGATATGGCTTGCTCCAATGTTGCCTTTTACGATGGAAGAAGCTTGGTTAGAGCGTTATCCAGAAAGCCAATCGGTGCATTTGGAACAATTTCGCTCTGTACCAGAAGAATGGCAAAACCAATCTTTGGCTGAACGTTGGAAAAAAATTCGGCAGGTCCGTAAAGTTGTGACAGGTGCTTTAGAGCTTGAACGCGCTGATAAGCGTATTGGATCTTCGTTAGAAGCAGCTCCTATTGTTTTTATTTCCAATCCAGTTTTACGAGAGGCATTAGAAAATGTGGATATGGCGGAGATCTGTATCACCAGTGCTCTCACAATTACGCAGGATACAATACCTTCCGATGCTTTTACTTTGAATGATGTAGAAGGCGTTGGTGTATATCCAGAGAAGGCTTTGGGGAAAAAGTGTGCGCGCTCATGGCGTTATACACAAGATGTTGGGAGTGATCCGACTTATCCAGATGTCTCTGCTCGTGATGCAGCTGCTTTGCGAGAATTAAAAATTCTTGGCAAGATTTAAAATTTTAGATCAAGGGAAAGCAACGCAAATAGTTTTCCCATATTGATAAATATAGTTTTTTGTGGTATGAAGTAAATTCCGTTGTTTTATCTGCAGGGGGGAAATTTGTGTATGAACCGTTCTCTCATGAATAGCGGGAATATTAGTCAGCCGTATACTGAGGAAATGGAATAAGCAGTGAGAAAACGTGAAGTAAAAATATTTCCAACAGGGATTTTAAGTATATGCTTTGTTTTAACGGGATGCAGTTTATCTGCTCCTACCTATGGGACAAATAAACCGGTTTCGATCCAGTTTTTTGAAGATGTTGCTAATATTGCTTCATTAACACCAGTGAATAATAGCAGTCAGATTGTTATGAAACCTCGCCCAGAACTTGTGATACCAAGTCCTAGCTCACGCGGATTTTTACCGCTGCCACAACAAGATAAATCTGTCAATAAAATAGCAGCATCGAAACAGCATCAAGGAAATGTTTCTTTTCCTCACAAAGGGTCTTCAGTTAATGGGGGTGGTTCAGAAAATCCTTCACAGTTGAATGCGAAACAACGGCAAGAATATTTACGTCGTCAGAGGGCACAAGTTGGAAGTTCAAAATACCGTCGCTATCTCACAGAACCGCCGTTAAGTTATCGCCAGCCGGCAAAGACAGCTCCTATTGGTCGCTAGAGAAAAGGGAGCAGATTAAAGTATTGAGGTATTCTTCCTATTGCTTATAATACCAAGTTCTCGTTCACGCAGAGCTTTACTTTTTCAGCAAGGAGATCTTTATTTCCATGAAATAGCGATATAGCAATAGCATCGAGAGAGTGATTCTGCGTTTTTCTCAAAAGAAATATCTCTCAAGGTTTTTGACTCCATTTCACATCCTCGCTCGTGTGGATGGTATAACGTAAAATCCATTGTGCACCACCATTTTATGCTTATGAAAGAGCAGGCTTGTATCATCATTGTATTTGCCAGCCTCTAATTTTGTGATAGCCTTTGCGCTTGCAAGAGTCTTCATAAGGGACATTTTTAGTCTTTTCTAAATAGTTTTTTATACAGACGGTAATTCATCTTGTGATGTACAAGAAAGAGTTTTTTATTGGTTTACTATAAACAGATTTGAAATGAGAGTATTCTATGATATTTTTGGACTTTATATTTTATATACAAAATAATGCATCATCTCATAGAAGCAATATGCAGTGTTAAAAAAGGTTTAGAGGGAAAATGCTTCAAAATAGTTTTCGCGATATCAAAAGGATTAAGAGTCTTTTTTAAAAAATAGGATAGTTTCTAAAGAGTGAAAGTTATGGATGAAGAATTGTTTTTAGGATCGCTTTTGAATAAAGAAATCTTTAAGTAATTGAGCAGCTTCTTTTTCTTTAAAACCAGAATAAATTTCAGGTTTGTGATGACAGGTTGGCTGCTGATAAAAGCGTGGGCCATTTTCTATGGCTCCCCCTTTGGGATCATTCGTTGCATAATACAGACGTCGTATGCGTGCAAATGAAATGGCAGCAGCACACATAGCACAGGGTTCAAGTGTTACGTAAAGATCGCAATCAGGAAGCCTTTCGCTTTGCAATGCTTCACAAGCCATACGGATTGCGCGCATTTCTGCGTGTCCTGTAGGGTCATATGCAGATTTTATAAAGTTACCAGCGCGTGCAATAATAGCTTTTCCGCGTGTAATGACAGCGCCTACGGGAACCTCATCTTTTTTTGCAGCCCATTGTGCTTCCAAAAGGGCTATTTCCATGGGTGTCAAAGTCATCATGTTCTTTCTACGAGGGTATAGAGAATCTAAAGATTTTTCGATAAGGAATACTATGGAATGAGTAATTTATTATTTTTTTATAATGAAAGGGATACCTTTATTTTTTTAGGTGTTTAAAACAAACTTGCAAGTCAATGGATACGTTATTGCTGTTAAAGGATAGAAAATGATAAATGATTGTGCTACTTCCTCTTTCAGGATAAGCGGTATGGTGCATGTGAATAATTTTCTGAACATACTGGCAAAGATTGGTTTGAAACGCAAATGAATGAAAATAATGAGAGTGAACGGATTGCTAAAAGGTTAGCGCGTGCTGGCGTTGCCTCACGTCGAGAGGCAGAAATGATGATTGTTGCAGGTCGTGTTTCTGTGAATGGTACAGTTGTGACAACGCCTGCTTTTAATGTTAGCCGCTCTGATGTTATTAAAGTTGATGGCAAACCTTTATCTCCGATAGAACGAACGCGCTTATGGTTGTACCATAAACCAGCAGGGCTTGTCACGACGAACCGTGATCCTGAAGGCAGACCTACAGTATTTAGTCATTTACCAAAGGGAATGCCGCGCGTTGTTTCTGTTGGAAGGCTTGACATTAACACGGAAGGGCTTTTGCTCTTAACCAATGATGGTGGCTTAGCGCGCGTATTAGAACTTCCTGTAACGGGGTGGGTTCGCAAATATCGCGTTCGTGCCCATGGAAGAGTAAAGCAGAGCGCGCTGGATAACCTTAAAAATGGTATTGCGATTAATGGTATTTTCTATGGTTCGATTGAAGCCTCAATTGAACGTGAACAAGGGGCTAATATATGGCTTTCTATCGCTTTGCGAGAAGGAAAAAATCGTGAAATAAAGAATGTTTTAGGGGCATTGGGATTATCGGTTAATCGTTTAATACGTGTATCTTATGGCCCATTTCATCTCTCTGATTTAAAAGAAGGAGCCGTACAAGAATTAAAAGGTCGGATGTTACGAGATCAGTTGGGAGAGCGTTTGATTATGCAGGCCAATGCAGATTTTGATGCTCCTATTCTGAAACCCTTTTCAAATTCTCCAGTTGTTGCGGAAAAGCAAAGCCAGAAGGATGTTTCTGTTGCAAATGATGGTTGGGTTTTCTCAAGCGAAAGAGTGATACGGCGCAGATCAAATGATGGTTCTGTTGAGCATGATCGCGCACGATTAAGAGCAAAGTCTCATGAGAATATGAATAAGGGGAAAAGTGAAGAAGGAAAAGCAGAGCGTTTTCTACCACGTTCTCGCCGCGCGAATGTTTGGATGGCTCCTGGTGCCCGTCCGCAGAGTGCACGTAGGAAACCATCCTATAGTGATGAGAAATCGCATGATCATAAGAGCGATTTGGCTGATAAAAAATCCTTTCATCGGGGCAAGGAAAAACTAAAAGATCATCACTTGCAGAAAGAGAAGAGGGGAAGTTTTGTTCAAAAACGTGGCAAAACATCTTATGATGAGACGCATAGCTTTGGTAAGAAAGATCGCTTTTTAAAGGATAAAGAGAAAATGATAAAAGGTGGTCCTGATGAGCGTTCTTTTGAGAGAAAGGACAAAGTAAAATCGTTTAGTGGTGCTATGAAAAAATCTAAACTACATCGTGATGGTACAAAAACTTCGAAGCGATTTGGAGGGGCCCGTGCGGATCATCGGCGGTAAATTTGCTGGGCGTGTTTTATTTTCACCTATTGATCAGTCGATTCGCCCAACGAGTGATCGTACACGTGAAAGCCTTTTTAATATTCTTTCTAGCCGTGAAGAACAGTTTTGGGCCAATAAACGCATCCTTGATCTGTTTGCTGGTACTGGTGCTTTAGGCATCGAAGCTCTTTCACGTGGCGCAAAGGCGGCTGTTTTTGTTGAAAACTCGGTTGAGGGGCGTGGATTGCTTCAAAAAAATATCGAAGCCTTTGAATTACAGTCTATTGGGCGAATTTTGCGTCGTGATGCAACCAAACTTGGCAATATTGGAACAATGCTTCCATTTGATGTTATCTGTGCTGATCCTCCCTATAGCCGTTGTTTAGGTGAACGTGCTTTTGTAGAAGCTTTGCGAGGGGGGTGGGCAAAAGCGGATACACTCTTCGTGTTGGAAGAAAAGAAAGATACAATCATTCATTTACCTGACGTGTTTTATCTCGATGATGAGCGTTTTTATGGTGAGACAGCAATACGTCTTTATAAATTACGATCGTTGACATTTTGAGAGAGTTTTTTTATCCGGTTGGACGAAAAAAACGCTTCTTTACCGTTTCTTTTGTTTTATATTGGTTTCTTTAAAGATTAAGCAGAAAATCAATAAAAGATTCTAAAGTTAAAGAAATTGATGTGTTTTAATTTCATTACGCTTTTTTGTCTCAATCTCTTTATTTTTTGAAGCTTTTTATAGCTCCAAAAGCGAACCTTTTACGATATATGCTCTTCATAATAGAGAGATGTCCTCTAATCTTCTGTTCACCCCAAAATTACTTTGAGAAATAGTATTGTACGCTAAGTTAGCAGCATGTGTTGCTGCTAACTTTGTAAGTTATGTGCTGATTTATTGATCCCAGCGGTATTAAAAGCGAAACACATTGCCAAAGCTTTCGTATATTATAAACTTTAATACCGATTAATGTTTCTTCTATATTTCACGACAACAGTTATGATACCTTTTTGTCTCATTTCTTTCGGTGGAACATTAATCATCAACATTTTATCAACAGTTGAACGCTTTAAGCTATGTAGTCTACATTTATATCTTAAATGGTGCGTAAATTATTGTATGAACTTAAAAAAACAGATATTTTTATTTAAGGTAGACAATAATATTCATTTATACGCAACATTTGTGTGTTTATTTTATTAATATCGCTTGTTGATTTAATCACTATCTATTAAGGACACTTAAGAATATTAAATAGCTTATCGTTTTTCAGTTTTAAGAGTCATTGGTATATTACTCTTTGTTACTAAAGATAAGTGATTTTGTAAAAAAGGGGAGATTATCATGTTTAAATGGACACATAGTGAAGAAATTAGCACAGAAGCAAGTGCAGAGCAGATTTGGTCTATGTGGGAAGACGTAGCAACATGGCCTTGCTGGGCATATTATGTTATAATAAAATCAATATATTAAGCAAATATGAGGGAATCTAAAGATTATTGATTCTATTACGTTTTTTTGCCTCTATCCCTCATCTTTTTGAAGTTTTTTAATTGCTTCTATTGCGAGCTTTTTACGATCTGCGCTCTTGGTATAAAGAGATGCCATACTGTCATCTGTCCAGCCAAAAAGTGCTTTCAATTGTGATACTGTTGCACCAGAGTTAGCTGCGCGTGTTGCTGCTAATTTTCTTAAACCATGCGCTGATTTTTTGATACCTGCTTGGGTACATGCTTTTAAAAACGCATGTCCAAAGCTTTCCTTGGTAAATTTTGTACCTTTTTTACCACAAATAAATGTTTCGTCACCAATAGGACCAGTTTTAAGGGTTTGTGCGAGTTCTGGTAAAATAGGTAGGAAAACATCTGTTTGAAATTGGCTCTTTTCTGTTTTCAGATGAATGATATTATCATTAACATCTTTCCAACCAATGCGAACGGCATCACCACGGCGTAAGCCCGTATACAAAAGAACATCAATCCAAACGCGTTCATGAGTTCCTAAAGACCAATGTTGATAATATTTTTCTATGTCTGCTTCTATCCAAGTGGGTAACCCATCTTTGTTTTTGAGAGGGGGTTTTTTAACGCCTAAAGCTGGATTACTTTCTAAAAGACCTTGTTCAATCGCCCATTTAAAAAGAGAATTAAGGGCTTTCAGAAAATTTTGAGCTGCTGCTGGCATTTCTTTACGGCGTTCAACACCGGCTATAATATGTTTTTTTTCAATTGCTCGGTATGGAATATTTCCTATAGTATCACATACTTTCATAAGAATGAGTTCTCTTTGTTTTTTTGTATCTTTAGCTAGGCTATGCCAATTAACACTATTAAAATATTGTTTAAGCAGCCATGCGAATGAACCTTCAATCAGTTTTCCGGTTTTAGGTTTTGGAGGGATTATGCCTTGTAATTCGGCAAGTGCGCTTTTGTAGTTGTCAACAAACTCTTGCGTTCCATAGGTTCCGCGTATTCTAATACGTTTTCCATGACCAATACGTACATACCATACGATTTTTCCATGTTGAGTAACTTGTTTAACGAGATGAGGGGGGCGTGGTTTTGGCATAATCAATTTTACATCTTAGAGAGTGCGATTTCGTAATATTCATTCTTTGACAAATCTAAAAGTGTGTCTGGGTGGCTAACGGAATTTAGTCTTGGAATATCTGCTTTAAGATAGATAAGCAGTTCACCGGTAGGTTTGATTTCTATGAGTTCGCACCCTTGCTTTTTTGCTTCTCTTAAAGCCCGTGCAATGTCTGCTTGCGTTATGATAGCTTTGCGAGGCGCCATATCTCTTCTCCTTACATTGAGACGCAATTCACTCGTGTGGTGAGTCACGAATTGATTAAAAATGGTTAGGAAAGGGTGGGGGTGCTGGTAGCGCGTAGCACCCCCATAACTTCATGCGGCTTTTGTCGAGATCTTTATTATCTCTTGTTCTATTTCTGCTAAAAAGTTTTCAACCGCTTGATTAATCTGTTCAATTTGCTTTTCATCACGGTGAATGCGTTTGATTTTCATACGCAAGTGAGATGAATCCCCCGTAAAACGCGGGTCATAACTGATAAAATCGCACCATTTTCGCTCTGTACAAGCCATTTGGAATTGCATTTGTGCAAGATATTCTGGTTTGATCTCATTATTGATA
Source organism: Bartonella sp. AU15XJBT (assembly GCF_028618615.1). NCBI lineage: Bacteria > Pseudomonadati > Pseudomonadota > Alphaproteobacteria > Hyphomicrobiales > Bartonellaceae > Bartonella > Bartonella sp. AU15XJBT. The sequence goes on along the minus strand of NZ_JAQITG010000025.1, from coordinate 992 downwards.
AAGAAACGCATGTGGGTAGTTGATCTTGGGCATTTGATTTCAATTAATCCGTCTTTATCAATAAGACCATCAGGGCTTGCCCCCGCCATTTTTATTGTGGGGTGTTGGATAAAGCCGCATTGAGTAACGTCAGTATCATAAATGAATGCATATTCTCTCAAGGCATCTTCTTCATGTTCAATTCCCCATCTCATATCTTCAGTTTCATAATAGGGGCTTGCTTCGCTTATTAAGCGCTCTGTAATGAGTTTAATTTTATAGTCTTCATATTTGCTTGTAGGGGTTCCCTTTGCTGTTTTACTAATAACGTTGTAAATATTTGAAGCGGTGACTTTTCCTAAACGGGCTTGAAACCATTGTGCTGTTCTTTGTTCCATTTCACACCGCCATTTCTTGTTCTTGTTGAGTTGGTGCATATTCAATATCTTGGACATGAATATATTCGGCATCTTGTATAGACGCGTTTATTTGCTCTTGTTGCGTGTGAGATTGTAGAGCTCTTTCTCTTTGAATGTTTTTCCTTTTTTCCAAAAGCGCCAAAACCTCTTGTGCTTTTTCACAAGACAGATCTGTTAGGTTTTCTACATTTGCGTAAGAGAGAAGATTATTTTCATTGGTTCCAGTCTCTTTAATCAATTCTTTGATTTGTTCAAGCATGTCATAAGAAATAAGTTGTACTTGTGTGGTATTATTAATACGAGCCGCTTCATCTTCTTCATAAATACCGGAAAAACCGAAAGCATAGCGAGCACATTGTATAGTTGCTTTATGACGCAACATACGTGCTGGATATTTGCTCCATGGGTCACTGTTTTCTTTCTTACATTCCTTTAAATATTCGGTAACCTCGATAGGGTCTTTAATGCCTTTGAGACGAATAGCACATTTGATAGCAATCAAATTACCGTCTTTATCGAGTTGATCTTGAAAAGTCATGCCATCGAATTGAGAATTAGATTTGATGATTTTAATCCACCCATCAATAGAGACAA
>NZ_JAQITG010000024.1:0-17673 GCF_028618615.1 Bartonella sp. AU15XJBT | reverse complement strand
GCATCTACTTGCGCCAAAATACGACTCCTGCTTTTTCGTCCGCAGAGCTGATTGGATTGTTGCTTCTTTTTTGCACCCTCAAGACATCAAGAATTTCTTGCGCCTTAAAGGCATCAAGAATCTTCTGACAACTTAGCAAATGATCATCATCAATGATAATAAAATCAGCAGCAACCATGACAGTGCAAAGCAGCAATGCTGTTCTAATGATTTTGTTCATAGATTCCCCCTTCTGTCTTTCAGTTTTTAAAGTTTAAGCACAATTAAAAAATTCTGCAACGCATAAAGCCTCCACGCCCCTAACTTCCTCTTCTTTTTTACAGATCCGCGTTTTTACGCTTTTATATTTTTACTAAAAAGAAGCCAAACGAAAGTGGCACCCCCGCGCACCACTCTGTAAACAGCCGCTCTGTAAACAATTCTCACCCCCTCCAACAGTTTAACCCAAAGCCCCCACCGTCAAATCACCATCCCTCAAACGACAGCACTTCATCAGACACAACAGACAAGCCCCATTCCCTCACGCCATCCTTTCCGACACCTCACGCACTCCATTCCCCTCTCGTCAACACACTCTCATCTCCCCGTCTCCATACGCATTCTCTCCCATTTCAACACTTTCTCCCTCTCCCCACTTGCGCCACAGCACTTAACACACCTTTTCACCCCAGCTTTCCCCTCCATTCACAAGACTCGTTCCCCCAATTCGTCTTCCCCCATTCCACACCATGATACACGCCCAACCAACCCTAAAGCCTACACAACAACCTTCCACCTCCTTAACTTTCCCTTTCTTTTTTACAGATCCGCGTTTTTACGCTTTTATATTTTTACTAAAAAGAAGCCAAACGAAAGTGGCACCCCCGCGCACCACTCTGTAAACAGCCGCTCTGTAAACAATTCTCACCCCCTCCAACAGCTTAACCCAACAGCTCCCACCGTCAAATCACCATCCCTCAAAGAACCGTACTGCAAAAGGCGCGATAAACAACCCTCCCCTAAAATACCCACTTGCACAAAAAAACACTTAAATTTTTAAATCTATAGACCCAATATCAACCTCAAAAAGTGGTGTTTCACAGAATAAGAGGATAATTCTTGCGATACAAAAAAATTTTTCATTTTCCAAATATTTTCATTTTTCTTGCTAATCTTTTGAAATTCCTTTATCATCTAAAGGATATTTTGTTCGTCTACGCACCGATCAAGAGGGATTAAAGGTCCTAAATCCGAGCGTAAAAATGAGCCCGCTTTGCGGATATCCCGGAGTTCTGGGATTTTTTGTTATGTCCAGGTGCTTGTCTACACTAAAAGCAAAAAGCTGAGTCAAGTCAGTGTTTTCAAACTCGCGGAATATCAATGCGAGGGCGCTCGCACTTGGCGGGAGGTGCAAAGTGCAAACTAAAAATCCACATTTTCAAACCAAAAATTCAAACTTTGTTGATACTTCAATAGGCGCAAGAATTCGTCATAGAAGAATTTCAATGGGGCTTTCTCAAAAGGCATTAGGAAGCTTTTTAGGTGTGAGTTTCCAACAAATCCAGAAATATGAAAAAGGTTTAAATCGTGTCAGCGCAGGATGTTTGCTTGAAATTGCTCAAAAATTGCAAATGCCGATAAGCTTTTTTTATGCGGATCTTTTAGCCACCGATCTTGCGACAAAAGAAAACCCCTCACATCGTAATCAAGACACCTATAGCGAAAAAGAATATGCCCTTTTAAAAAATTTTAGAGAGCTTAAGCCTAAAAAACAGAAAGCAATTTTGTGGTTGATTTCTAATTAAACAAAAGAGCACATCAACATTATTCGCTCATAAAGCCAACAACAAAATGCTCTTGAAAGTATACGAGAGATGACGATACCTTAAAGAGAAAAAATTCCTACAAGCATTGATCGACAACTCCACGTCTTCAGCGAATTTCCCTCTAGAGGATAAAGCTTCCCCCCGCACCGATTTGTAAACTATAATCCAGCTTCTTACCTAGCGGCTGTCCCCCACTGACATCAGATCACCGTCCTTCAAAGGGCAGGACTTCACAACCCTAAAATATTCAACATACATTCCCACAAAAAAACACCTTATAAATTTATATGCTTGAAGGTCCCTTTAATGGCATATCCCTACTCTAATGGACCATTCTCACCACATCTCAAACACCCTTTCTACGGCATAACAAAATAAAAATTTTAAATTTTTTCTTGCCAATCCCCTGAAATTCCTTTATTGATTGATTTATGTTTTTGACCGCCTACGCAACGGTCAATAGGGAACTAAAAGCCCTAAGCTCTAGCGTAAAATGAACCTGCTTTGCAGGTATCCCGGAATTCCGGGAGCTTTTGCTATGTCCAAGTGCGAGAAACACTAAAAGCAAAAGACTGATTAAGTTCAGTACCTTTAACTCCCGGAATACCAATGCGAGGGCGCTCGCAGCCGGTGGGGAGCTTGCAGTGTGAACTAAAGGTTTACATTTCAACTTAAGCAAAAGAGTTTATCAAAGAAGAATTGCAATGGGGGACGAATTTTAGTGGAGCTCTCCCAAAAAGAATATGAGAACTCTTTAGAAACCCGTTTTCAACAAATCCAAAAATATAAAAAAAGCTACAATCGTGTAAGCGCAGGACATTTACAGGAAATTGCCAAATACGAGATGTCCTGATGAGTTTTTATGCGGCTCTTTCAACAGCGAATATTCCCACAAAAGACAATCTCTCACACCGTGATCAATAAACCTATAGCGAAAAAGAACACATACTTTTGAAAAATTTTAGAGCACTCACACCGAAAAAACAGCAGGCAATTTTGTGGTTGATTTCTGATTAGACAGAAGCGCACACAAACATTATTCGCTCATATACCCATTTCCCCCCTGCTTAAAATTTTCCCTCCCTGATCTCACCAGCCCCCAAACAATGGTATGGCATAGTAGGATATCACCAGATCTCAAACGACAATGCTTTACGACATAGCATAACAAACACCAAAGTCTTGGGAAGATACTTCACCATTCTCACCAGAATTACATCTAACTTCACTGGTCGATAATTTCACTTCTTAAGCAGATTTTTCTTCCAATATTTCCTCATTATCTGCTCCTTTTAGACGAACTGGCAAAGGGCTTTATCTATTATAAGTACGTACATAATAACGCGTTACTCCCGCCTCATCATAATAGACAGTAGACAAGATACCTATATTTATTGGCATTATTTGATAAGTCAAATTGATACCATTTTGCTGTTTGTTTGGTTGATCAGTATAGATCACGCGGTATCCATTGCGTTGCAACAGATCGATAAATAAAGGCGTAAAATTATCTTCTATTTTACTTTTTTTCACAATAAGTGTTGTTTGAGCTGTCGGTAAAGATTGTTTAAGATTGCGAACAAAATCATGAGCAATTAATTTTATATCATCCTTTGTAATATTTCGATCAACATAACTTGATGAATAATTCAAAGATGCACAACCAGCCACCAATACAAGCGGTAATGGTAATAAATATTTTGACATCTTACCCCCTATCAATTGTACCCTCTCTTGAGAAGCTCCTACAGCAAAAATAGCAGCAACCTTGCTAAGAATGATATTAACCATGTATCCATTTGTAATCAAGTGATCGTAAATCGATTTTTCACGCGTTTTAAAAAACGACCAGCATCTCTAATAGCGTTCAAAGCTTATGCTTAACATACAAAGTGTATATGTTAAAAATACACAAAACCATGGAAGGCAGAGAGTATACATATCCTATATATACACTTTTTCCTGATATTCTGTACGAATATAGGATTTAAAACGGACTTATCAGTAAGGAAGTTCGTCTATTGGGTAACTCTCTCAGCAGATAAAATGACATCTTTTGTCCCCATAACATTGAAATTATCACTTGAGGGAATAGTCATTATTGTTTGAATGTTTAGGTTTTTATAGGCCATTTGGATCCCGAATTTTCCCACTAGCTATCAATTTCTACCGCTAACATTTTTTTATAGTTACTCATTTACTCTCATCATAAGCTGTCTTATGTGTTTTCTAAAGACAATTGTAAATCTCTTGAAAGGAGAAAAATAAGCAAACAAAATATTCACCACCCCGCGCCATTCAGTAAACAACCTCTCTGTAAACAACATAACTTCTTACCACTGCGGCCCTCACTTTCAAATCGCCACCTCTCAACGATAGTGCTTTATTAAAGCATGCCTTGCCCTATCCCGAATATTCCTACTCTCTTCCCCCTCCTCAAAAGATTATGTTTTACAGTATAACAAGATAAAAAATGTTCTAATGTTTCTTGCCAATCCCCTGAAATTCCTTTATCACTTAAAAGATATTTTGATCGTCTACGCAGCGATCAAGAGGGAACTGAAAGCCCTAAGCTCTAGTGTAAAATGGACCCACTTTTGTGGGTATCCCGGGATTCCGGGAGTTTTTGCCATGTCCAGGTGTATCGACACACTAAAAGCAAAAAAGCTGACTAGAGCTCAGTACTTTTAGACTCCCGGAATACCAACCAACGCGAGGGCGCTCGCATCCGGTGGGGGAAGCAAAGTGCAAACTAAAAATCCACATTTTATCGACATTTCTGATTAAGCAAAAGAATTCATCAAAGAAGAATTGCCATGGGGGACGCATTTCAATGGGGCTTTCTCAAAAGGAATTAGGAAGCTCTTTAGGTGTCAGTTTCCAATAAATCCAAAAGGATAAAAAAGGCGCCAATTGTGTCAGCGCAGGACGTTTACAAGAAATTGCTAAAAAACTGCAAGTTCCGACAAGCTTTTTTATGCGGATCTTTCAACAGCAGATATTCCCACAAAAGAAAATCACTCACACTGTAATCAATATATCTATAGTGAAAAAGAACACGCCCTTTTAAAACACTTTAGAGAGCTCAAACCGAAAAAACAGAAAGCCATTTTGTGTTTGATTTCTAATTAGACAAAAGCGCACCACTCAACATGACTCGCTCATATATCCAACAACAAAGCCCCCCTCAGTAAAAATTTATGCCCCCTTAAACGACAGTATTTCATCAGATGCAACAAGCAGATTCTATTTCCTCATGCCATCCTTCATCTCTTCGCACCACAGCCTTTTGTACACGCCCGAGCCTATCCACACGCACGCTTTCCATTCTCCATTCCTATCTCTCCAATCACCACACCAACACGCCCCCTCTTCCCCCCCAACTCATCTCTCCATTGACAAACGCTTCTTTCCCCTCTTTCCATCTTCCACTTTTCCCTCCCCTCTTAGCTCCAGCCTTCTCCACATCTCTCTATCTTCCACTTCTCTTCTCCCTCCTCAACACATTCCACGCCATGATAACAACCCCACATGCCCTCAAGCACGTACAACGCATAAATCCGCTACGTCCTTAACTTCCTCTTACTTCTTTACAGTTTCACGTTTTTACGCTTTTACATTTTTACAAAATAAAGCCCAATGAAACTTCCAAATCATCACCCCACACAGCTCTGTAAACAAAGATCTTTAAACGATAATCCGGCCTTTTACACAGCGCCCCTGACCGACTCCAGATCACACCACCCCACAAACAAAGCTTAAGTGCAACAAGCCACGTCCTATCTCCTCACACCATGCTTCATGCACCCCTTCACACCAACTCTTTTACACACCATCTCCTCTAACCTATCCATATTCACTCTCTCTATTCTCCATTTCTCCCTCCTCTCATCAACCCACCAACAAATTTCCCCCCCCTTTTTCATCTCCGCTTACCCTTTCATTCACAAGCGCGTTCTCCTCAATCCTCTTACCCCATTCCATGCCAAGACAAAAACACGCACAAGGCATAAATTCTTCATTTCTCTTTTACGGCTACACATTTTTACGCTTTTATATCTTGACAGAACACAGTCAAATAAAACGCCCACCCAGCATCTCACATTGCTCTGTCAAGCATCTAACATCTTGGTAGTAGCTTTCTTACCAACCACGCATAGCCCCGATCAACACACCAGAGAACACCTCAAACAACAGCATTTCATCAATTTCGACAAACAAACTTTTCCTGAATATTCTTACACGCATCCCCATGGGGACACAGAATGAAAGTTCCCACAATACTGATCTACAAGAAGGAAAACGCCTCTGACCAACCATGCAGAGCGCGATCAGCATACCTCAGCGCTCCTCAAACAACAGCATTCCATCAATTTCGACAAACAAACTTTTCCTGAATATTCTTACACGCATCCCCATGGGGACACACAATGAAAGTTCCCACAATACTGATCTACAAGAAGGAAAACGCCTCTAATCAACCATGCAGAGCGCGATCAGCACACCTCAGCGCTCCTCAAACAACAGCATTCCATCAATTTCGACAAGCAAACTTTTCTTGAATATTCTTACACGCATCCCCATGGGGACACACAATGAAAGTTCCCACAATACTGATCTACAAGAAGGAAAACGCCTCTAATCAACCATGCAGAGCGCGATCAGCACACCGGAGAACACCTCAAACAATGGTGTTTTATGGCATAAGAGGATCATCGCCATCCTTTTCCGGAGCATTTCCTCCCCTTATGTTTCAGATAAAAACGCTAATCGATCACCTTGTTTTGTCACTGTCACCGCTGTTTCGTCTTGTATTTCTCCAAATAAGATTTTTTCTGCAAGAGGATCTTGGATTTCCTTTTGGATAATCCGTTTAAGCGGACGTGCCCCATAAAGGGGATCATAACCTTTATCAGCAAGGAATTCTCGTACTTCTGGTTTGATATGCAAGGTTATGCTGCGTTCATTCAGCAAATTTTGCAAATGCTGTATCTGAATATCAACAATCGCCTCCATATCCTTGCGTTGCAACCGCTCAAAGAGAATAATCTCATCAATACGGTTTAAAAACTCCGGACGGAAAGCGGTTTTCACCACATTCATGACATCGTCTTTTGCTTGATCCACCGTTTGTCCTTCAGGCAAAGCGGTTAAAAATTCAGCCCCAAGATTTGAAGTCATAATCAACAAAGTGTTCCGAAAATCGACCGTTCTTCCTTGACTATCAGTCAAGCGCCCTTCATCTAATACTTGCAATAACAAATTAAAGATATCCGGATGTGCCTTTTCAATTTCATCAAAGAGGATAACTTGATAAGGTCTTCTTCGCACGGCTTCGGTGAGCACGCCCCCTTCTTCATATCCGACATATCCGGGCGGCGCCCCAATGAGCCGGGCTCCGGCATGCTTTTCCATATATTCCGACATATCAATGCGCAACATGGCATTTGGATCTTGAAAAAGAAAAGCGGCGAGAGCTTTGGTTAGTTCGGTTTTCCCCACACCGGTAGGTCCCAAGAACATGAAAGACCCAAGCGGACGATTGGGGTCCTGCAATCCGGCACGCGCACGCCGTACAGCACGTGCAACAGCTTGAACCGCTTCACCTTGTCCCACGACACGGGTTGCAATTTCATCTTCCATGCGCAAGAGTGCCTCCCGTTCTGCTTCCAACATCCGATCCATAGGAATTCCAGTCCAGCGTGAAACAATCCGCGCAACATGTTCAGCGGTCACTGTTTCTTCAACGAGATGATTTTGCTGGTCATCATTTTCCGCTAAAGTCAATTGTTTTTCGAGTTCCGGAATAACACTATAAGCCAGTTCCCCAGCTTTTTGGAATTGTCCATCACGTTGTGCAATAGCCAAAGCATTGCGTGCTTCTTCGAGTTGTTTTTTCAAATCGGCAGCATGCCCTAATTTTTGTTTTTCAGCCTGCCAAGCCGTTGTCATTTCCGCAGACTGTTGTTCCAATGTTTTGAGTTCTTCCTGCACATTTTTCAAACGCTCTTTTGCTGTTGGCTCTACATCTGTCTTCAAAGCTTCCCGTTCGATTTTTAATTGTAAAATTCGCCGATCAAGGGCATCGAGTTCCTCCGGCTTTGAATCAACCTGCATACGCAAGCGTGCTGCTGCTTCATCGATCAGATCAATCGCTTTATCCGGCAAAAACCGATCCGTAATATAACGGGAAGAGAGCTTTGCTGCAGCAATTAAAGCACTGTCTGCCAAACGCACTTTATGGTGTTGTTCGTATTTTTCTTTAATACCGCGCAAAATAGAAATCGTATCTTCTAAAGAGGGCTCTGGAACAAAAACAGGCTGGAAACGGCGTGCCAAAGCAGCATCTTTTTCGACATATTTTCGATATTCATCAAGGGTAGTCGCGCCCACACAATGGAGTTCTCCACGTGCCAGAGCAGGTTTTAGCAAGTTTGAAGCATCCATAGGACCATCGGATTTTCCTGCTCCCACAAGATTGTGCAATTCATCAATAAAGAGGATAATTTGTCCATTTTCGGCTTGCACTTCAGCCAGCACGGCTTTAAGGCGTTCTTCAAATTCCCCCCGATATTTTGCCCCCGCAATAAGCGCCCCCATATCGAGCGCATAAAGTTGTTTATCACGCAAAGTTTCCGGGACATCGCCATTGATAATGCGCAACGCCAACCCTTCCACAATGGCGGTTTTTCCCACTCCCGGCTCTCCGATCAGCACGGGATTATTTTTCGTCCGCCGTGAGAGCACTTGAATGGTGCGACGAATTTCTTCTTCTCGCCCAATGACAGGGTCGAGTTTTCCCTCGCGTGCATCTTTTGTGAGATCACGAGCATATTTTTGCAAGGCATCATATTGACCTTCGGCATGGGGGCTTGTGGCTGTTTTTCCTTTGCGCAGTGCATTAATTGCTTGATTAAGCTCTTGCGGGGTTAACCCAGCCTTTGTGAGAATATCGGCTGTTTTTGCGGACTTTTCCATAAGCAGCGCTTGCAAGATACGCTCCACAGTGACAAATTGATCACCGGCTTTTTGCGCGAGCTCCTCAGCCAGCGCAAAGACTTTTGCCACCGGCTGTGAAAGATAGAGTTGTCCATTTCCCCCTTGTACTTTTGGCAAAGCCTCAAGAGCTTCTTTAAGCGTCTTTTGAATAAGCTTAAGATCCCCTCCTGCTTTTTGGATAAGTGACGCCGCCAATCCTTGAGCATCGTCTAACAACACTTTCAAGAAATGCTCCGGCATAAACTGCTGATGATCCGAAGCCAGAGCATTATTTTGTGCTGATTGTAAAAACCCCTGCACGCGTTCGCTATATTTTTCCAGGTTCATTTTTTTCCTTTCTTGGGGCAACCCTTTAGGCACAACTTCTTGGTCATCGCCACGGCCCTTTTGCTCTCTCTAAACACCCACCAAAAGCTCTCCCCAGCATGTCATAAAAACCGCCCCACCACACGAACACCAGAAACGTTGAAGCATGAAGAACTGTCGTGTTAAAATGAATATGGGTTTTGATCTAAACGAGTGCAAGAGCAAAACATGAAAGAAAAAACAAGAACAAGAAACGCATGCGAAAAGCATTATAGAACCAGAAGATAAAAAGCTAAGATTTTTCAAAAAAGCTTTCCCAAAAAATGACCTCAACCCTTGCGATAAATCGCTCCATTCCCCATCTCCTCATAACATTCACAAGCCCCATTTCCTCACGTCCTTCCTTTCCTCACTTCCTTTCCTCTCACGCACTCTATCCTCCATTCCCATTCCGTCAACACATTCTCGTCCCCCGCTCCGCGCTTGTTCCTTCATTCCCTCTCACGCACCAACAGTGCTCTTCATCGCAATTTATCTCTCCATTCACAAGACGCGCTTTTCCCCATCCTCCCACTCTTTCAAACCACCGATCAACCAACATCTTTTCGCAGAAACCAACTTTTATAAAAGGAATAAGCCAGCCTCAACTTATTGCCAACGTTACATCTGTTGGCTCATGAAGAATTTTCTCATCTCCCCACGCCTAAAAAAGCTCCCCAAAAGCTCCCAACCAGCAGCAATCAATTCCTCTTCAAAAAGCAACGTTATCCCAAAGAACAAAACTTCTCCCCCACTCTGTAAACAAAGGTCTATAAACAACAACCCAACTTCTTACCCCACACCGCCACCTTCAGAGATCCCATCAAACGACGTTATTTCATCAGACACAACAGACAAGCCCCATTCTCTCACGCTATTCTTCACGCATCCCTTCGCACCAACACTTTTACACTCTCTATTCTTCCCACTTTTTTGCCTCGTCACGCTTAAATATAAAAAGCAATCCGACCATCCACATATTGCCAACATGCCCCATCCTTACGCATAAGAATTTTCTCATCTCCCCACGCCTCAAACAACATCATTTCATAAAAGCTTACGAGCAAGCCGCCTCATTCCCTCACATACTCTATCCTCTATTCCCCTCTCGTCAACATACTCTCGTCCCCTCATCTCCATACGCATTCTCTCCCATTTCAACACTTTCTCGCCCTCCCCACTTGCGCCACAGCACTTAACAGCACTTAACACCCCAACTTATCTGTCCATTCACAAGACGCGCTTCCCCCAATCCTCCCCCTCCATTTCACACCATGACAGAAGCCCAACATACCCCAAATCCTTTCCCCACAAACATACACAACACATAAACCTTCCACGTCTTTAATTTCCCTTTTTTACGGCTCCACGTTTTTACGCTTTTACATCTTTACAGAAAAAAGCCAAACGAGACTTCCAAATCACCACCGAATAATCTCCTTGCTTACAAAAATTCCCCCAAAGAACCAAACTTCCCACCCCATACCCTCTGTTTTATAAACGACAACTTAACTTCTTGCCCCACACCGCCACCTTCAAAGATTCCCCTCAAACGACGGTATTTCATCAGACACAACAGACAAGCCACATTCTCTCACGCTATTCTTCACGAGATCCCTTCGCACCACCGCCTTTTGTACGCACCATCCCATCAACACACTTACAACTTACCCCCTCTCCATCCCAACTTATCCCTCCTCCACTCACGCACCAACAGTGCTCTCCATCCCATCTTACCCTCCATTCACAAGACTTGTTTCTCCAATCCTCTCGACCCCATTCCACGCCATGACAAAAGCCCAACACGCACCAAAGCCTCCACAACGCATAAAGCCTCCACCTCCTTCACTTTCTCTTCTTTTTTACGGATCCACGTTTTTACGCTTTTACATTTTTACAGAAATTAACAAATGAAAGGTTCACACCGCCACACCGCTCTGTAAACAATTCTCTACACTTTAGGCCTCTTGCTCACCCCATCCCCCCTTCTCGAAATCATCTCCCCCTCAAAGGACAGTGTGCACAAGACGCAACAACAAACCCACCCCCAAAACATTCAACACACACTTGCACAAAAAAGCACCCCAATGGATAAAATCTATATGTCTAATCAACCTTAAAGATCAGCATTTCACCACATGATCAGATAATTCTTGCGATCCCCAAAATGCTTTCATGTTCCAAATATTTTCATTTTTCTTGCCAATCTTCTGAAATTCTTTTATCATTTAAAGGATATTTTGATCGTCTACGCACCGATCAAGAGGGAACTAAAAGCCCTAAATCCGAGCGTACCATTTAACCCACTGTTGTGGATATCCCGGGGTTCCGGGAGTTTTTGCTATGTCCAGGTGCTTGTCTGCACTAAAAGCAAAAAAACTGACTCGGATTCAGTACTTTTAGACTCCCGGAATACCAATGCGAGGGCGCTCGCAACTGGAGGGGGCTTAAAGTGCAGACCAAAAATTCACAGTTTCAAACTAAAAACCCACATTTTATTGATATTTCTGATCAAGCAAAAGAATTCGTCAAAGACGCATAGCCATGGGGCTTACTCAAAAGGCTTTAGGGAATTCTTTAGGGGTGAGTTTCCAACAAATTCAAAAATATGAAAAAGGTTTAAATCGTGTCAGCGCAGGATGTTTGCTTGAAATTGCTCAAAAATTGCAAGTGCCGATAAGCTTTTTTTATGCGGATCTTTTAGCCACCGATCTTGCGACAAAAGAAGATCTTGTCTCAGAAGAAAATCTCTCGCACCGTGATCAAAACATTTCCAACGAAAAAGAATATTTGCTTTTAAAAAACTTTAGAGAGCTCAAGCCTAAAAAGCAGAAAGCCATTTTATGGTTGCTCTCTGACTAGGCAAAAACACAGCCCTCAACATTATTCGCTCACAGAGCCCTTTTGGTAAAATTCAGCCCCCCTCAAAGGAACATACTTTAAAAGGCGCGACAAACAAACCCACCCCTAAAACATTCAACACTCTCTCTTACAAAAAAGCACCCCAATGGATAAAACCTATCTGCTCAATATCGCCCTCAAACGTCAGTGCTTTTACGGCATAACAGAATAAAAACCAATATTCTTAATGAGTTACAACTGATCACACAACTAAAAGTAATTACATTTAACATTGACAATACAACTAAGAGTAATTACATTTAACAGAGAGAGTAAAAAGGAAAGATGACCATGAAGACTGTTCTTTCTCCGCTAATTTCAGAATTCGAAACCGTGGAAGAGGAAACGGATTATACCGCGTGGTTGCGTGAAAAGGTAAGAGTTAGCCTTGCAAATCCTCATCCTACTATCTCACACGACGAAGTTATGGCTGAAATGGATAATATAATAGACCAAATTGAAGCTGAAAAAAAGAAGTCCTAATGTTACCCATTATCTGGTTGGCTTGTGCTCGCGATGATTTAAATAAAATTTTAACTTACATTGCTTATGAAAGTCCACCTGCTGCACGACGAATGAAGAAGTTTTTAGAAGATTCTGTACTCCCATTAGCTGAACATCCATACCTATACCGCCAAAGTGAGAAAGTCCCGGGATTACAAGAAGTTTTAGCCCATCCAAACTATCTTATATTGTACAGAGTAACGAAAACACAAATAGAGATCACCTCTGTGGTACATGCTCGCCGTAAATTTCCTATCTCCACCTGACTTAATAACAATCTAGCGTCTCTCAAGCTCTAAGAAAAACTCTTTTTATACTGATATATCAACAAAAGAAAATGTCTCATATCGTGGTGATGAAAGTCTATCTAGTTAAAGAAAAATACTTACTTTTAAAAAATTTTAGAGAACTCAAGCCTAAAAAACAGAAAGCCATTTATGGTTGCTCTCTGATTAGGCAAAAGCACAGCCCTCAACATTATCCGCTCATAGAGCCCTTTTGTAAAATTGATGCCCCTCAAAGGACAGTGTGCAAAAGGCGCAACAAACAAGCCCACCCCTAAAACACTCAACACACACTTGCACAAAAAAGCACCCCAATGGATAAAATCTATATGTCTAATCAACCTTAAAGATCAGTATTTTACAGTATGATCGGATAATTCTTGCGATCCCCAAAATATTTTCATTTTTCTTGCCAATCTTCTGAAATTACTTTATTGATAGGCTTATGTTTTTGATCGTCCACGCAACGGTCAAATAGGGATCTAAAAGCCCGAAAGCTTAATACATGAATTTATCCCGCTTTGCGGGTATCCCGGAATTCCGGGAGTTTTTGCTATGTCCAGGTGCTTGTCTGCACTAAAAGCAAAAAAACTGACTCGGACTCAGTACTTGTTACTCCCGGAATACCAATGCGAGGGCGCTCGCACTTGGCGGGGGAACAAAGTGCAAACTAAAAATCCACATTTTCCAACCAAAAATCCAGATTTTATCGACATTTCTGATCAAGCAAAAGAATTCGTTATAGACGCATGGCCATGGGGCTTTCCCAAAAAACATTAGGAAACTTTTTAGGTGTGAGTTTCCAACAAATCCAGAAATATGAAAAAGGTTTAAATCGTATCAGCGCAAAATGTTTGCTCAAAATTGCTCAAAAACTGCAAGTACCAATAAGCTTTTTTTATGCGGATCTTTTAGCCACCGATCTTGCCACAAAAGAAGATCTTGTCTCAGAAGGCAATCCCTCACACCATAATCAAAACATCTCCAGCGAAAAAGAACACGCCCTTTTAAAAAACTTTAGAGAACTCCAACCGAAAAAACAGAAAGCCATTTTATGGTTAATTTCTAATTAAGCAAAAGTGCACCCCTCAACATTCTTCGCTCATAGAGCCCTTTTGGTAAAATTAATGCCCCCTCACAGTTCAGTAGGCTAAAAGATGCGACAAACAACTCCATCCCTATTCAACATACACGCGCACAAAAAAGCATCCCAATGAGTAAAATCTATATGCTTAATATCAACCTCAAAGATCAGTATTTTACAGTATGATCGGATAATTCTTGCGATCCCCAAAATATTTTCATTTTTCTTGCCAATCTTCTGAAATTCTTTTATCATTTAAAGTGATATTTTGATCGTCTACGCACCGATCAAGAGGGAACTAAAAGCCCTAAATCCGAGCGTACCATTTAACCCACTGTTGTGGATATCCCGGAATTCCGGGAGTTTTTGCTATGTCCAGGTGCTTGTCTGCACTAAAAGCAAAAAAACTGACTCGGATTCAGTACTTTTAGACTCCCGGAATACCAATGCGAGGGCGCTCGCAACCGGAGGGAGTGCAAAGTGCCAACTAAAGATCCACATTTTATCGACATTTCTATAGGCAAAAGAATTCGTCATAGAAGAATTTCAATGGGGCTTTCTCAAAAGGAATTAGGAAGCTTTTTAGGTGTGAGTTTCCAACAAATCCAGAAATACGAAAAAGGTTTAAATCGTGTCAGCGCAGGATGTTTGCTTGAAATTGCTCAAAAATTGCAAGTGCCGATAAGCTTTTTTTATGCGGATCTTTTAGCCACCGATCTTGCGACAAAAGAAGATCTTGTCTCAGAAGAAAATCTCTCGCACCGTGATCAAGACACCTATAGCGAAAAAGAATATGCTCTTTTAAAAAACTTTAGAGAACTCCAACCGAAAAAACAGAAAGCCATTTTGTGGTTGCTCTCTGATTAGGTAAAAGCACCCTCAAACGTTATATTTGTCAATACCCCAGCTTAAAATTCCCATCCCCCACAAAGAGCAGTGTTTTAGGGCATGATAGGATAAATTTATCATAGAAGAGAAAAATGCGCTAAGCTTAAAAAGTAAGCCCCATTATTCCTATAACAATGACACCATCACGATCTTAACTGACAAGGTTAAGAAAGGAGTCTTGCTGAGAGCCCATTTTGCGTTAGCAGGTCTATTGCTAATTTATCAAATGAAACAAAGGTTTCACCGCCTAGCCAATGTCCCTCATAAGATATAATTCCATCAGCAAAATCTCCACCAGCCTCAAGCATAGCAAGCCCGGCTTCAACAGCTGGTCGATTCATGACGACATTACGCGTTGCAAGAAGATTACGAACCATCAAAGCAATCTCTTCTTTTGATAATTTTGCCCCGCGGCGGAGTATCCAAATAAGTTCACAAAGACAAGGCAAAGAAATAGCGATGAGAGAAGCTTCTCTTAAGATCTTACTTGCTATTTCACCTTGCTTTTTATCATCTTGTAAAACAGCGCGGGCTAAAACATTTGTATCTACAGAAATCTTCACTTTTTCCTCGCCCAACCAGAGGCAGCAATTTCGTTCATTTCTTCCACAGTCAGTGTTTTTTTAACTTTTCCGGCAAATCGTCCAATAAAGCTATCAATTGTGCTTGTAGGCTGTGCTGCTTTTATACGAAGTTCACCACCTGGTAACTTTTCAAAGTTGATGCGCTCTCCTGGTTTAACACCAAGGTGCTGGAGTAAATCCCGCTTCAGCGTCACTTGTCCTTTTGCTGTAACAGTTAGTGAAGGCATAGAAAAATCCTCTTAATATAGATATCGTTATTAAGTATATATAAAAAATAATGAAAAATTCAATTACTTTTTAAAATTGCCAAAGCACTATAGGGCAGATCCTGAACATGAGGAATTGTAAGATATATTCGTTTTCATACCGGCAATATCTGATTACACCCGAAAAATAGGAGACCTTGAACTCCTCCCTGCATTAAACAACGGTGCTTTATGGCATAGGAGAATGTGTAGAATTGAAGATGATCATGTTTCATCTATCCACTAACACAAATGCGATCAATAGGAAAAGCTTTTAAAGCAGAAAAACACGCACCATTGAAAAAAAATGATGAGGCCGTAGGTTTTAGCATCCTCCACCTTTTTCTTAAAACAGCAAAGGAATGCCCAATTAGTTGTCAAAATATCCTCGCTAAGTATTCCATACCCTAATATCGATCTCAAAGAACATTTTTTCACAAAAAAAGAGATAATTCTTGCGATACAAAAAAATTTTTCATTTTCCAAATATTTTCATTTTTCTTGCTAATCTTTTGAAATTCCTTTATCATCTAAAGGATATTTTGATCGTCTACGCACCGATCAAGAGGGAAAACAAGCCCTAAACCCTAGCGTACCATTGAACCCACTGTTGTGGGTGTCCCGGGATTCCGGGAGTTTTTGCTATGTCCAAGTGCGCTCAGCACTAAAAGCAAAAAGCTGACTAGGGTTCAGTACTTGTTACTCCCGGAATACCAATGCGAGGGCGCTCGCAACCGGAGGGGAAACAAAGTGCAAACTAAAAATCCACATTTTCAAACCAAAAATTCAAATTTTATTGACATTTCAATAGGCACAAGAATTCGTCATAGAAGAATTTCAATGGGGCTTTCTCAAAAAGCATTAGGAAACACTCTCGGTGTGAGTTTCCAACAAATCCAAAAATATGAAAAAGGTTTAAATCGTGTCAGCGCAGGATGTTTGCTTGAAATTGCTCAAAAATTGCAAGTGCCGATAAGCTTTTTTTATGCGGATCTTTCAGCCACCGATCTTGCGACAAAAGAAAACCCCTCACACCATAATCAAGACACCTATAGCGAAAAAGAATATTTGCTTTTAAAAAACTTTAGAGAGCTCAAGCCTAAAAAGCAGAAAGCCATTTTATGGTTGCTCTCTGATTAAGCCAAAGCGCACCACTCAACATTATTCGCTCATAGAGCCCTTTTGGTAAAATTGATGCCCCTCAAAGGAAAGTCCTTCAAAAGGCGCGATAAACAACCCCACACACACTTGTACAAAAAAGCACCCCAATGCATAAAATCCACATGCCTCATATCGAACCATAAAGATCAGTGGTTTATAGCATGATAAAATAAGAAACGAACCATCTGAAAAAAATGGCATGGAGAGATCAAAGAGATCAATGATCATCCTCTCCTGTCGTATCAGGGGGTGTTAATGCTTTATTTTTCTTAATTTTTATAACACCAATCATTCCAGTGAAAATAATGCAGGCAGACATCGTTAAAAAAGAGCTCACCAATCCTACCAGTGCAAAAAGCCCAGCAATAAGGCCAGACACGGCTTCAGCAGAGTTTGCTAAAGTTGAAAAGGTTCCAAAACTCTTACCAAAATCTTCACGACGAGAGTATAATTGAAGCGCAGAGACTAAACTAATATCCACAAATGCCCCCGTAAATCCTAAAACACAGGCAAACACGAGAAGCAATTTTAAATAAAGCATTGAAGCTAAAGGCATAAGAAATAGAACAGACCCATAAAGAAGCCAAAAGACCATAAGCTTTAATGATGTAACCTTGACTATAATTTTACGATAGGACAAACCACCCACAATCGTTCCAACAGCCATGAGAGAAAAAAGTGAACTCACAAATCTTTCCTCTCCCCCCACAGACAGAACAAAAGCTGGAATTAAAAATCTTAAAATTGCCCCCGTAAAGAGAATAGCAAATGCCGAGCCAACGAGCGTAATAAATAAATGTTTATTTTCAGTCGAAATATATTGAAGATAGGAAGCGGTTTCGCGATAAATTTTTATAAAATTGAATGATTTAT
>NZ_JAQITG010000023.1:0-18502 GCF_028618615.1 Bartonella sp. AU15XJBT | reverse complement strand
ATGTTTGTCGATTTGGTGGCGCAAAACAGACGCTTAAATGCTGATGCAATTCGTGACACAAAAGCAGAAACTTTTATAGGCAGCCAAGCTCTCAAACTTGGATTAGCAGATGTGCAAGGCACCCTTGCGCAAGCTTTGGAAGCCTTAACGGATTCCATATCACAAAACCCAACATCAACAACAAAAGAAGGACAAAACACATGGCACGCACACAATCCGCGCTGAGGAAGAGGATGACGAAAAGATTGTCGACATCATCAATGACGAGGAAGAGGACGAAGACGATAATGACGTCGACAAAAACGCCGAAATCTTTGACGACGAAGAAAACGAAGATGAGGACGAAGACAATGAGGACAAAGAAAACAAGCGCGAAGATATGAAAGCCGTGCTTGAAAAAGAAAGAAAGCGCGCAAAAGCACTAACAACCCTTGAAAGGCAAGCAAAGCACTTAGGCGTTTCTTTTGACGCAGCAAAAGCTATTCAAAACGGTATGAGCATCGAGAAAGCACGCCAGTGCGTGTTGACGGCTGCTAGCTCTCAAAGCGCGTCTTTGAAAGTATCGCCTTATGCGCCTCATGCTGATGAAAACAGTAAGGCAAAGATTCATGCAAAATGGGAAACAGCTTGGAGGGCAGTGAAATGACGAATATTATTTATGACGACGTACGCAATGGTGCTTATCTTGGACCCTACGACCCCGATATGTCAAACGAAGAAGTGGTGTTTGCATCAGGAGCCTTCATTGAAGCGGGAACTGTCATGGGAAAGGTGACTGAAACGGAAAAATATGTCCCTCTTGATCCAGCAGCATCGGATGGCAGTCAAACACCGGCAGGGATTTCTTTTGCCACTGTTGACGCAACAGAAGCAGATCAACGCGCCGTGATTACAGCACGCTTATGCACTGTAAAAGCTTCTGAATTGCTATGGCCAGATACAATACTTGACCAAGAAAAGATGGCAGCCATTCAGTCTTTAGAAGACAACAATAAAATTCTGTTGCGATAGGAGAATGCGCACATGGATATGAATTTTTTTAAACATGATGCTTTCTCAGCCACCACCATGATGAAAGCGATTGAAAACTATGAGTTTCAACCGGGGCTTATTAGTTCTCTTAATCTTTTTGAGGAAGTGGAAACAAGCACCACAGTGGTTGGTATTGAAAGACGTGACAATACATTGTCCTTGATTCAAACCAGTGAACGTGGCGCCCCCTTGGCAGAAGGTGATAGAGATGGACGTAATCTTCGGTTTTTCAAAACAACACGGATTGCCAAAAGTGACACGGTGAAATCAGAGGAAATCCAAAACCGACGTGAATTTGGGACAGAAGATCAACTCGAGACAGCAATGAAATATATTGCCAGAAAACAAAAGAAACTGATTTCTGAAATCGAATTGACATGGGAAAACATGCAACTTGGCGCTGTTCAAGGGGTGGTTCTTGATGCCGATGGCTCTGTCATTGTCGATTGGTACAAGGAATGGGAAATCGCACCACCAAAGCCGATTGACTTTAAATTAAATAATGAGACAACCAATGTTGCGGACCATGTTGATCAAGTCATTATGAAAATGATTGAAGCTTCAAAGGGAGCGTTTTCTGATCGTTCGCGGATTATTGGGCTTTGTGGAAATGAATTCTTTTCCAAGTTGAAAAACCATAAAACAATTCGTGAGACCTATCTCAACACAGCCTTAGCACAAACACTCAATAGCGCCGGAGGTGTTGCAACACCAAGTGCAATTGGTTCTGGGAGCTTTGGCAGTTTTGACTTTGCGGGCGTTACTTTCATTAATTACCGGAGTATTCACAACTATAATGTGAGTGCGAAGGCTGGAACAAAGCGTGCCATAGGCATTAAGCCGGATGAATGTCAATTCTTTCCTGTTGATGCGCCTGGTGTATTCCAAAAAACCTTTTCTCCTGGAGAAAGTTTGGATTTTGCCAACACGGTTGGAAAACCTCTCTACACCATGCTGATCGTTGATCACGACCGTAATGCATGGGTAAAACCGGAGGTCTATAGCTATCCGCTTTACATCTGCACACGCCCTGAAATGCTCTTTAAAGCGGTCAGTGGAGGAAAATAACATGCGATGGCACGGGTTGCTAAACCAAATGATTCAAGATGTGCGCAACACCTTTGGGCAACCCGTCATCTACACGCGAAAGGATAATCAACAATCGTTTCAAATTACAGCGATTTACACCATTAAGCATTCGGAATCGGAGGCTGGTGGCAGAATCCCCACCACAATCGCAAAAAAGGAACTTGATGTTTGTATCAATGATATCGGGGGAATACCACCAAAACCTCAAGATAGCGTTGTAGTTATGACGCTTGAAAGTACGAAAGATAGCTTTTCTCAAGAGCATTTTATTGTGACGGATGTACAGGCTTCGGAATCTGGCATGTATAAGCTTATTTTACGTGCACAGGAACGCTGATGTTACCAAGAGAAATTTAAAGGAAATAAACACTAAAGATATTTTGTATCACTTTTATTATTGACCTCTTTGAATAAATGTAATACATTAATTTATGATTATTACTTATGATGAAATTAAACGACACAAAAACATTGAAAAACATGGGCTTGATTTTGCTGATCTTCAAATAGAATTTTTTGAAACAGCGATCATCCTTCCAGCAAAGCAAGGACGTTTTATGGCTATTAATGTTTTTACCAATAATGTTATTGCAGTCGTTTTTGCTACACTTGGCGATGAAGCGGTTTCTATCATTTCTATGAGACGTGCGAGCAAAAAAGAAAGGAGTTTAATATTATGACGAAATATCCATATATTAAACCTCTCACCGATGAAGAAGAGGCTGAAATTCAAAAAGAAATTGCATATGATCCAGACGCTCCAGAAGCGACAGATGAACAAATTGCTCAAGCAAAATCATTTGCAGAAGTATTTCCTGATTTAGCTGAAAGCATTAAACGTTCTCGAGGGCGACCACAAATTGATAACCCTAAAGAGCAAGTATCAATTCGTTTGTCACCAGATGTTTTAAAAAAACTTAAAGCCTTGGGTCGTGGGTGGCAATCAAAAGTCGATGACATTTTACGTAAAGCAGTTGGGTTATAAGGCTTTTGTTTATACTATAACACATTTTAATGTCTCTCTGTTTGCTCTATTATTAATAATAGGCGCAAAGTTAATTACAGTGACTTGTTCGTAAATCTTTTTCGATCAAATGTCTGACATAGCGTGTATAAGGAATAGCTTGATTTTTCGCTTTTTCCTTTAAAGCTTTCATAAGTGCTTGAGGCAAGCGAATATTTATAGAAGCTTCTTTAGGTAAGAATTCAAAATGAACGGGTTTAAAACCAGTTAAGTCATAATCCGTAAGATTAGCAGTATCAACGAAGTTTTCTGCTTCTTCATCCGTTTTGAAAACGGGTATTTGTTTTAATTGAGAGGTTTCCATAAAAATTAATCTTTTTTTGGTGCGTATAAGCTGCCTTTAAAAGCTTTAAAGTTTAGAAGAAATATATCTATTTAAACTTACACCATTTTCGGCAGCTTGAATTGCTAGTTTTCTATGAAGTTCTGGTGGAATTCTTAATTGAAACTTACCACTATATTTACCATGTGACAAAGGCACAGGAACCTCTTCTCCATTGTGTTGCATATCCTCAACAACCTTTGAAACGAGATCCATAATGCCTTTTAAAGCTTTCTCTGCTTGAGCGTCTAACCATGAAAGGGATGGGAATTCTGCACATAATCCGACATATTCCTCATCTTCTTGCGACCACAAAACACGATATGTATAATGATTATTGTTCATGTTTCATCCTTTCTATCGCTTGTAAGACTTGTTTAACCTGATAAGCTTTTGCTTTATTACCAGAATCTTTTTGAATATTCACACGAGGATCACCAAGCCACGGTGTTTTAAAAACAAAGTGGCTTGTACCATTGTTCCGTGGTTCTCCAAAGAAATAGACACATACAGCCAACAAATCTGAAAACTTAATGTTCTTTGGTGATGCTTTCATCAAGCTGATTATTTTTTCAACTTTATTACTCACAACCAATAATAGTATCATTATTAATCCTAGTCAATCACTTTATACACTTAATTGAACAGGAGCCCCCATGCATCCCCGCGAGACGATAAGAGAAACATTTGTTGCTTTGATAAAGGCAGCAAAAACAGTGGCTGGTGACAATGTTTTCAATATGCGTGACTTCAATTTATTTATTGAAACAATGCCCGCTATTAATATCTCAACGCAAAGTGAAACCATTGAAGATGGACATGATTTTGGCTTAAGGCGGCGTGTTTTAACAGTAGACGTTGAATGCTATGCAACATGTGAAGAGGGTGCACGCTTTGTTGACCAATTAGCGTGGGAAGTTGAAGAGATTTTCCACACCAACCCCAATCTTAACAACACCGTTGAGACATGCCGCCTGCAAAATATTGCTTTTGCCTTTGGTGATAATGGCGCCCTAGCGCTCCACGGTGCAATTTTAACCTTTGACGTGACGCACATAACCAATATCCCCTACCCTGATGAAGGAAATGCAACCGTAGGAGTTGTTGAACCCCTTGTCGGTTTTAAACCCGAAACAGGTATGGGAAACAAAGACAAATACCATAAAATTGAAGGTGACCATGTTAGAGCGACGCGATAAAGAGATCACGGATTTAAAAAGACGCGTGGCCAATATGGTTATGGTGGGTAAAATTAGCCATGTTGACCATAAAAACGCACGCTATCGAGTAAAAACTGGAAATCTTATCAGTGATTGGATTCCAGATACCCAAGCGCGTGCTGGTAAAACACGCTCTTATGAAGGGCGCGATGTTGGAGAACAAGTCATTGTTGTCTCATCATCAGGCGATTTATCACAAGGGGTGATTGTTGGCTCTATTCATACCGATGCGAACCAAGCAGCTGATAAAGGCAATATTCATAAGACACTTTATCCCGATGGTACCAGCCTTGAATATGATGATGAACAAAACACCTATGCCCTTAATATAAAATCGGGAGGAAAGTTTATCCTAACCATCTCTGATGGCGTATCACTCAAAGGAGATGCTGGTAAGCTAGAGCTTAGTGCACCAGAAGGCATCAAAATCACTTCAGAAAGTAATCTGAGTTTAAAAGCAAAGGGCAACATTTCACTCCATTCACAAGATGGAATTTCTCTTCATTCAAGCAATGAGGTTTCCATCAATTCAAGGGAATTAAAGCATAACAGCACCAATGTCGGAGCAACCCATGTTCATGGAGGTGTTTTCCCTGGTGGTTCCATGACAGGAGGTCCGAATTGAACAGTGGAATGGACCGTACAACAGGAAAGCCATTGGTTGGCATAGAGCATTTGCGACAGTCGATTATTGATATCTTGTCAACACGCATTGGCACACGGGTGATGCGACGTGATTATGGTTCACGTATTGCAGAACTCATTGATGCACCGGTTAACAGCAGCTTTTCTGTTGCTCTTTATGCCGCCGTTGCTGAGGCTTTAGACAAATGGGAACCACGTTTTAAGCTCCAAAAGATTGATTTTAAAATGCTTGGAACCGGACAAGTTTCTCTGTCCTTTGAGGGCATGTATTTGCCCTCAGGAAAGCCCATTACCATGGAAGGATTATTGATACAATGAATGGAGTGCTTGCAAAACCGGAAATTATTACAGAACTTTCTTTTGAGGAAATCCGCGCTGCTGTTCTTACCCATTTAAAAGAGCTTTTACCCGAATATACATTTTTGGAAAGTGATCCAGCCGTAAAAGTTATTGAGGCTTTTAGCTATCGAGAACTGCTTTTAAGACAGCGTATCAATGAGGCAGCACGCAATAATATTCTTGATTTTGCCACCGGTGAATCCCTTGATGCTTTGGGAAACTGGCACGGTATTGCCCGCTTAGAGGGTGAGAGTGATGAGAGGTATCGTGAACGCATACAGCTTCATGCCCGTGGGGGAAATGGAAGTGGAACAGAACCCTATTACAAGCTTATCGCCTTAACAGCCGATAGTCGTGTGAAAGATGCCATTATTTACCGCAAAGGCAAAGATCCAACCATCTATGTTGCTGTTTTTGGCAACAATGAAGAAGGGACAGCCTCTGAAGATCTCTTACAAACAGTTTCACAAGCTCTTCACAGAAAAAATATCATCATGACCAATGATACCATCATTGTGCATGCTGCTGTCAAAAAAGCGCTAGACTTAGAAGCCGATGTTTGGCTGCTTCCAGAAGCATCTTTGAAAATTCTCACGACAATGGAGGAAAATTTACGCACAGCTTGGAAACAAGAACAAGCCATTGGTCGCGAATTAAGCCTCTCGTGGTGGGTTTCAAAACTGATGATCCCTGGTGTCCAGAAAGTGATTGCCATTACACCCACAAAGGACAGTGCGGTTTGTGATGAAGAAATCTTATCGATTGGCAAAATCACCTTAAACTTTAAAGGGCGGGCGCGCTAATGGTTGGCTCGCTTCTCCCTTCACATGCAACAGAATTTGAGAAACGCCTTGCCGATGCTTGCGACTTTCATCAAGATGTTGATGGGTCTGTTTTGGGGATTTCACGTGCAAAACTAATCACACGCCCTCCCCGCTTTTTGCCATGGTTGATTGAAGAATATGGACTTGGTGAACTTTCGCCTTATGTTCCAAACCTCTATGATTTGATTGACCAAGGGCTTGCATGGCAGCGCCTGCGCGGCTCTGTTGCAGCAATAGAGATGGGGTTGAGATGGTTAGAGATTTCCGCGCACTTTACACCCGCATGGTCTGGGCGTGCATGGTGGAATTCCTTTCAACTTGATTTTGATCAATTGCCTGAACAAAGCAGCCTTGAAACCATTGGAGCGATTGTCGACCTTTCCAAAAGCTTTCGCTCTGATTTCCGCCGTGGGACCTATGGTTATGATGTGGAAGCCATAGAGGGGGATATGTCACACCTTGATGACAGCATGCTGGATTTTGAAAGTGGCGTGCGCTTAACAGCTCGTGACACACTGTTTTCCTTTGGACGCACAACACAAATCAAACACACGCTCACAAAAGAAGAAGGCAAACGCATTGGCAACTGGATTGATGACACAGATGAGGAGTTAAGCTGGAGCCAAATCGATTACCCTTGGGAGTTGGCAAATTTTCCTTGGTGTTCGGTCAAAAAACACGAACGCGATATACTCATGGCAGAGTGGTTCCAAAACCGTCCCCTTTATTTGGCTTTAAGAGACGTTGAAAATACTCTGATTGGCTATCGAAGATGCAACATTGTCCAGCCTATTGAACAAGCGATCGATGGCGCCTACAGCCATTGCGGTAACAGATTTAATCCTTCCCCAACTGGTACCATGCTGTTTCTTGCTGCCCGCACAGATTTTGAGGATGTTGATGACAAACAAGCTGCCTCTGTTTCCCTTCTCATTCATGGCTCTCTCGTAGAACAAACACCCCTTGGTAAACTTTGGTTAGGGGCTGATGAACTACGTGGTGGAGTGGAGATCCTTAAAACACCCATCAACATTTCTTTGCGTGCTGATGTTCGCGAACAATTCAAGATTTTATTGAGGTTTTAACATGAAACATGAAAGCGGCTTACCCTTTGCAATTGATAGATCGGTCGGCAAAGATGAACAACAAAGCGTGGTGTTTTATGGCAGGCGCTCTTTTCTTCAAGCGGGTGAACTCAATGAAATGCAAACCATCATCAGGGGGCGTCATGACCGTTTGGGGCGCCTTGTGGCACAAGAAGGAGACCGCGTTGAACGAGCAGATGCCTTTGTCAATAAAGACACAAAAACCGTTACCTTAACAGAGGGCAAGATTTATATCGCAGGCGATATCTTTCCCGTCTCAAATGCTGTTCTCACGAATATTTCCATGATGGGGCGCGTGGAAATCGGTGTAAAGTTGCAAAAGAAATGGGTGACCTATGAGGATGATCCAGAACTGTTAGGACAAGTTCCAGGCTCCTTGGCAGAAGGAGAACCCGGGGCGGCACGCGAGGTCGCAAAACTTGTCTGGGCTCTCAAAGATGATGACCAGAAAGGGACTTTTTTTCCGGTCTATATCTTGCAAGATGGCGTTTTGATTGATCAAAAATCCCCCTCACTCCTTGAACCGGCTATGCAAGCCATTGCGACGTATGATCGCGCCCATGGACACTATATTGTGGGGGGATGCCGTGTCACAGCTTTGGGGCAAGAGGGACAAAAGCAAGTGTTCAGTATTCAAGAGGGAGAAGCCAATATCAATGGTTTCAAACGCAAGCGCTTGGCCGCTTTGCGCTATGAAGAACTCGAGGACTTTTCGACAAGTGCCGTTCCTAGTGAAACCCATATTTTTGCACCTCCAAAGGGCAAGACAAGCTTTACCTTTAAAACCTATTACGCTCCCATTGCTGCTGTTCATTCCCTTTTGTTGACGAAAGAAAAAACCGTGACAATAACCCGCGGTGCAGTTGCCTCCGGGCGTGATGGGGTGGCGGACAAAAGCATCACCGCTTTTATCAAAATTGTTCAAGGAACCAAGGAATTTAAAGAAGGCAAGGATTTCAAAAAAACCGGAGACACCATTGATTGGGCGCCCATGGGGGAAGAACCACTCCCCGGCAGTAGTTATAAAGTGACCTATCGATACCGCGCGAGCATAAAAGCGGATAAAGTAACAGCGCAGGAAATCACCGTCTCAGGAGGGGCTGAGGGAGGTGATATCATTGTAAGCTACACTTATAAACTCCCCCGCATTGACCGTATTGGTCTCAACACAGGAGGCAATGTTGTCTATATCAAAGGCGTCTCGGCAGACCAACCCATGGCGCCCAGTGTCCCGGATGATGTGCTCTCCCTTGCTACCATTACCAACAATTGGCTTAGCACCCCCTTTGTGGTCAATGATGGCACGCGTGTTGCGCCTTATGATGAGATGTGGCGTTATTTTCAACGGGTGCTTTCCCTTGACCGCCTGATGCAATTAGAGCGCATTAAAAGCAATGTTGACTCTAAAGAGCCCGTTGCCAAAAAAGGCATGTTTGCAGACCCTTTTCTCGATGACAGTTACAGAGACGAAGGTTTTGAACAAACAGGGGCTATTGGTCATGGCATTTTACAGCTTGCCATTGATCCAACCTTTTACACCGCTCACCTGACCGCACCCATCACCCTTGACTGGACAAATGAAGTGATCATTGCACAAGAATTGACAACGGCTTGCGAAAAGATCAACCCCTATCAAAATTTTGCACCTCTCCCTGGAACAGTCACCCTTAATCCCGCAACAGATTTTTGGCATGAACAGCGCACCGATTGGCTTTCAAGTGTCACCAATCAACTCAATATGGGCTGGAATCGCGGGAGAACTATCCGTAACACGGAAGTACGTGATGACCTCATCAATGAGACTCGAGAGCAAATCGATTTTTTAAGACAAATTAAGTTGAATTTTAAGATTGAAGGTTTTGGTCGTGGAGAAATCTTGGACAGTCTTACCTTTGATGGTGTGGATGTCTTACCAAACAGCCGCCTTGTTGCCGATAGCAAAGGCACCCTTGAAGGGAGTTTCAAGATTCCTCCAAACATTCCCGCCGGTACAAAAAATGTTATAGCACGAGGGAAAGGTGGAACAACAGCAACGGGGCTTTTTACCGGTCAAGGGGTGATTGATGTAAAGGTGATGCGGCGTACCACCACAGTGAAAATATGGACACAAGTAGACCCGCAAGCCCAAGTCTTTACCCCCGATGAAACACGGCAAATCACGGGGATTGATTTTCATCTTTGTAAAATAGGCAATCAAGCCCATGATCTGGTGATTGATTTGGTCACCACCGAAAACGGTTATCCTACCGCTGATATTCAAGCCCAAACCTCCTATTCCATGAAGGGTGCCAAAACCGGCTGGGCTGGCGCACGCTATGATGTACCCTTAACCGTTCCTGATGACCGTCTCACCGCCTTTGTCATTAAAACCGATGATGCGGATCATTCCGTATCACTGGCTAAACTTGGGGATTTTGATAAAGACAGCCAAAGATATGTCTCAAGCCACCCCTATGTGACGGGTCCGCGCTTTTCTTCTGTCAATGCACAAAGCTGGAGCGCCCATCAAGATGAAGCATTAGCCTTTCGGGTGTTGGCTGCACGCTACAGGCAAACAGAAAAGAGGGTTGATTTAGGCACCTTTGATCTTGTGGATTGTTCTGATTTGCAAGTGCGTGCAGCTGTCGAATTGCCTTCAAGCGATTGCTCTGTCATCTTTGAAATTGAACGCAACAACGGCACGGTTTACCAACTGCTACCCTTTCAATTGCTAAGCCTTAGCGAATATATCAATGAAAAGGTCAAGCTTCGCGCTATTCTTAAAGGCACAGAGAAACTCTCTCCAGTCTTATTTGCCCCGGTTCAGTTGATTGCAGGAAAGATTCATAAAACAGCAACTTATATCACGCGGGCTTTTGCCTTTGGGGAAAAGGCGAGACTAACCAGCTATATCAAAACATTCTTGCCAGGTGGTGCAACCTTTACACTGGAGATGCAACTGGATGATGGTAGTTTCACCCCTTTAAAACTCGATGAAACAGAACAACTTGCTGAACCACCTTGGACAGAACGCAAATTTGTCAGTGGTGACAAAACAGCACGGCAAGCACGCCTTAAACTCACCCTTACCGGTGGACCGGCGGCGCGTTCCATGGTGTGTGATTTTGGCGCTGGCATATTATGAGGGGAGAATGAGAGATGACAAAAACCAAAAAACTCGACATGGAATTGCCTAAAGAGGGGCGTTTTATCAGTTCTGAATTCCCCATTTTGCGTGAAAACTTGGGCAAACTTGATCAAGCGCTTGTAGCGGTTGAGGAAAAAATAGACGAAAAAGCCCCTTTACACCACACGCATACCATAAGTGAAATCACAGATCTAGAAAGTACCCTTAATGGCAAGATGGCAGCCGATAAAACCTTCACTTTTGCTGATTTAAGCGATATCGAGGGGGCAAAAGATGCCGCCAACAATTATGTTCTCTATAAATCAAGCAACAATAACTTCACCTTTGGCAGTGCTGTCTCACTGTTAGGTGCGCACCAACATAAAACCGAAGATATCGTGGGGCTTGATGATTTTAGAGCCAAAATCAATCAAGATCTGACCAGCTATGGTCGCCTAAAACAAGCCAATGAATGGCAAAGTTATAATAAATTTACCAGCAAAGTCACCATGAGTGGTGGCTTAGAGCTTTTAGGCAATTCGTCGTTTAATCTTATCCAGAATGGCCAAGTGATCACCAGCCTAAGTGCAAGTGGAAGCTTGCTTAAAGGACCGCTGAAAGTGGACGGTGATGTTGTTTATACGAAGGCGCAAGTGGATGAAGCCATCTTGGCAGGGATAAAGAGGCTAAAAAAAGATTTGACCGATAAAATCACCAATTGGCCGGCTCTTGCTGATGCTGAATTGCTCTATACGCAAAATGGCAAAATTGAATGGCCCGATTGGGTAACAGATAACACAAAAGTTGAAATCCAAGCTTGGGGTGGTGGCGGTAGTGGCGGTGGATCGGATACTCCATATTTGGGAGGCGGTGGCGGCGGTGGCGGTTGCAGCGTGTGGTATGGCTATAAAGCAAGTTTAAACGGTCATGAGGATATAGTCATTGGTAAAGGAGGAGCTTCTGTTTCAGGGCGGAGTGTACAAGGTAATTCTGGAGGAACAACAATCGTTGGAAAGAATTTTATTACCGCTACAGGAGGACGTAATGGAACTGCTGCTTATTATAACATATCATCAAGAACGGGTTACTCAGGCTCTGGTGGCGCTGGAGGAGTTGGTGGAAATTTGGGTTTAGCAACAGACGAACATCCAGGACTTGCCAAAGGCGGCAATGGTTATGCTGGAACGAATGGAAGAAGCGGTATAAGTGGTAACGGTGGTGATGCTGGAGGCGATACATCAAGAGGTGGCTCTGGTGGGATGGGACAAGGTTCCCATAGTTCAGGAAAAGCAGGACGTGGTTTTGGGGGTGGCGGTGCTGGTGCTCACTCTGATTCTTCTCCAAGTGGTGCTGGAGCTGATGGTGCTGTCCTTATAAGATTGTGGAAAGATTAATTACATAACCAAAGAGAGCACAATTCAAATGGTGCTTGTTGTATAAGCAGGTTTGTATGATCTTTTTAAAGTTCTCTTCAAAGCCCTTTTAAATGGCTTTTTGACTGACAGTGTCAGGCTTATGAGAGAGGATTAGTATTGTTATGGTCTCTCCATTGATTTGGAGAGCAAAATGACAATAGAATTTAAACTTCGTATTCACTTTATTAAGGATGGTAAGAGATCTGAGTTTTTAGCAATATTTGATCAGACAGTTATTGGTGTGGTTGTAAAATCCTTGATGTTGACGTGCAAGTTTATTCCCTCCATGAGTTTGTGCTTCTCTTTACGCATGAGTTGGAGAAACAGGATAGTGTTCGGCTTCATA
This sequence comes from Bartonella sp. AU15XJBT, assembly GCF_028618615.1. NCBI lineage: Bacteria > Pseudomonadati > Pseudomonadota > Alphaproteobacteria > Hyphomicrobiales > Bartonellaceae > Bartonella > Bartonella sp. AU15XJBT. Next base: position 6,034 of record NZ_JAQITG010000023.1, on the reverse strand, counting down.
AGCTTCAATTAACAAAACAAGAGTTTTCATTTGATCAAATTCTGGAGTCCCCTCTTGAGGTTGATTATCAAACATTGCAGACACAATTTCTAAGGCTTCTTGATAATCTTGTTCAGTGCGAATAGGCTTGATGTTCATTTTTTAAATTTCTTTAAATGATATAATATCGATGGCATATTGTTTAAATTGTAACGGTTTTAAAATTAATTGCAAAGAAGACTATCCATGACCACACGTAATCCTAATCGTTGTCCTTCTCATCCAGGAGAAATTTTAGCTGAATCCTTAGAACATTTAAATGCAAGCAAAACCGAAATTGCTCGGATTCTTCAAATATCACGCCAGCACTTGCACGGTATCCTTAAAGAAGAACGTCCAGTCACAGCCGTAACAGCAGCTCGCATTGGTAAATTGTTAGGAAATAGACCAGCCCTTTGGCTACAGCTTCAAGCCAATTATGATGCTTGGCATGCTGAACGGGAAACAGATGTTAGCAAAGTTCCAACACTCCATACTGTTTAATTGTATAACTCAGTCTCTAGAAACTTTTCCAAGTGGCTTTATTGCTTTAACTTCTTTAATTTTAAGTGCAATTTTACGCATAAAAGCAAGACTAAAACGCCCTTGTGGTTTTAAATCTTCAAAGTCAAACAAAGATTCGCAAGAAACAACATTAAATTCATCAACACGTACCCAAGATTGCTTTTGCAAACCCACACGTTTGCATTCTATCTCAGGTACTTTTAAGCTAAATTGCAAATTAACTGGCTCTTGAGAAGTGATAGGAAACAAAAAAAGATGCTTTTCAGTTTTAACCATGACACAAGAAGGACGCACTTTACGCCCTGAATGTTCACCTTTTTGCGCTTGTTCGTGCCATAAATAATAATACCGAACAACATCCCCTGCTTTAAACATGTTCATCACTGTTTAAAATGTCATCTAAACCACGATCTAAATCATCTAATATATTTTGCGGTGCATCTGCATAGGAAAAAGATTGTACACTAGAACGCGCTTTTATTAATTCATGATATAAATCAACAGGAAGCATAATGATTTTTTCACGTCCTCGTTTTGTCAAAGCAACAGGTGTTGACATAGCCTCGTCTAAAATATCACCTGCCCCGCGGTTGACATCTGTAAAACTATATTTTTTCATAAGTACAGCCTTTTAATAGATAATACGTATTGTACGTATAATATGTATTATGTAAAGATATTTTACAACGTACTGGAGAGAAAAAGCACCCTCTTGTAACTGAAATAAGCCAATCAAGGGAGCTATTAAACTCATCCTCACCTTAAATAAAAAACTTAAGTGATAGGGCTTTTTTAGCACATGCAATGTAAGCTATTTGTTGACATTTATAGTCTTTCACGCTATATAAAGGAATGATTAAAACGTTTAAAAGCAAAACATTGGCAGAATTATTCAAAACGGGAAATTCATCCAAGATTGATAAGAGACTTGTAAAACGTATCATGGTTCGTCTTGATCGTTTAGATTTTTCTGAAAAACCAGAAGATATGAATCTTCCAGGATTTAACTTTCATTCTTTGATTGGATATTCACCCACTCGTTCACTGTCCACGTTAACGGACCATGGTGTATTACGTTTGAATTTGACTCATGTAATGCTTACCGTGTTGATCTTGAACAATATCACTAAGGATACAGTTATGAATGACATTCCTGCACAAAGAGATAAAAACCGCTGCCCTACTCATCCAGGAGAAGTTTTAGCAGATATTATTCCTGAGACAGGCAAAACAAAATTAGAAATTGCACAGATGCTCGGTATATCACGCCAACATCTTTATGATATCCTGAAGGCAAAAAAGCCAGTTTCTCCTGCTATTTCTGCTTGCCTTGGAAAAATGTTTGGTGATGGAGCTGCCATATGGTTACGTATGCAAGCCAATTATGATGCTTGGCATGCTGAACGGGAAACAGATGTTAGCAAAGTTCCAACACTAACAGCTAGCGAAATGAATGCGCAAATGGAACATAGCCATTCGTAATCTTTTCCCCGCCCTTAAAGACGGGGAGATGAGTCATGTTTAAAAAACTAAGCAGCCTTTTTAATGGGATTCTTTAAACTGGCTCATAAGTTTTCAACAAAGGTTCCATAATCGGAGGAGGTCTTAAAGACCCAAAATTTTGAGTGCATTCGGACTTTCATCTTGAAGCTTTAAAATTAAAGCTTTTTCTATCGCATCCATGGTTTCAATGAGAGCACTAAAAACTTTATCTTCAACATCATCACGATCAGAAAACTGATACAATGCCATCCATAAATCACATAAGAAGTTGGTATCTATCTTCATTGTACACCTCCATGGATTTGCTCTCTCAAACATGCTAGTCCTCTGGATGTGATTTTTGTTGAAGGGAGTACCTTTTCTGTACCGTCTGGCCTTTGAATAGTAATAGCAGGGCAATCCATAAAGCCTTTCTTGATTTTATCTTGGTAAGGTAACAGAGGCGCCCCTGGAGCACGTCGATAGATCCAATCATGTTTACGCAAGTAATCGGTTAAGTCCTTTGGTCGTACTTCTAACATCTTGCGGCTTCAATAAGACCAAACAAACCATCAGAACGTTTTAGACCCTCAAGCGCCTCTGCTTTTGGTGCTAATTCTGCAATAACATGATCTTTTTTCTCGATTTGACTTTGTAGATGATTCAAAACACCCAGTAATGCTTCTGGTTTAGAGTAGTCAACTTGTGGTGTTGCTACTTGCCTTTCCAACTCTTGCCAACGGTCAATAATCTTTGCTCGCAAGACAGTGCTGTAACCAGACACGAGAATTAAACATTCGCGCTTGGGTAGATTATAGCAGTTTTGAGGCTTTCCCTGTTTGTCTAAATAGGTGCCCCCAAATTTGGGGAGACCTCTTTCAGGGTATAATTCTTCAAGTATTTTCTTGATATCTCGCATAACATGGTCATGCCTTTTACCACACAATTCGGCAATCTCACGACTAGACATAGTCGGAACCGCTGCGTCGTTAGCAACGTTTTCCGTAATTTTAATAAAGGTATTCATTGCGAACTCCTTATGGTTAGATGTTTTCATTGACACCTTAGAAAGGTATCGGGTGCTAGCAACACATTGATTTATATATAATTTACTGTTTTGCATATTGAATTAAAGCCCCGAATATAGTAAGATTTTCTTATTCTAAACCCTCTCAGATTGAATCAATTCATATCACTTGCTTGCACGTCAAAAGCGGGGCTGGCGTGTGGGTAAAAACTGTATAAGAAAGGACTAAAATGGCTCTTATGAACCGTCTTAATGCAAGATCTGTCGCAACATTGGGGGCTGGCAAATATAATGATGGTGCTGGCTTATTACTTCACAAGCGTAAAGATGGTGGTGCTCAATGGATTTACCGTTATACTATTCACGGACGTCGTCGTGAAATGGGCTTGGGAGCATTGCGAGATGTCTTTTTAAAACAAGCCCGTGAATTGGCAACTGGGTGGCGTTCGGTTTTACGTGAGGGTCGTGACCCCATTAAAGAACGCAATAAACAAAAGCGTGAAGCAATAAGCAATCTCCATTATTTAAAAGATATTGCTCTAGATGCTTTTGAAAGTCGTAAAGCTGAATTAAAAGGGGATGGGAAAGATGGAAATTGGTTTGCACCTTTGCGGCTTTACATTCTCCCTAAATTAGGCTGTCTGCTGGTTTCTGAGATTACACAAACAGAGATACGCAACACGCTTGCCCCTATCTGGCATACAAAAGCTGGAACAGCAGAGAAAGCACTCATTCGCCTTAATATATGTCTCAAACATGCGGCTGCATTAGGATTGGATGTTGATTTACAAGCAGCAGAAAAAGCACGCGCTCTTTTAGGCAAACAACGTTATAAAAAACAAAATATACCTGCCATGGATTGGAGAGACATTCCTGCTTTTTATAAAACACTTTGCCAAATAACAGCTATAACACAACTGGCTTTACGTTTGCTTATTCTGACAGGCGTTCGTACTTTTCCTTTACGTCATATTCATAAAGATCAGATTGATGGAAATATATGGACAATTCCTGCTGAAAATATGAAAGGAAAGCGTGATGCAACAACAGAATTTTGCGTCCCCTTATCAACAGAAGCATTAAAAGTGATAGAATAAGCACGCCCTCTATCTCGCAATAGATTCCTTTTTTCTACGCGCAGTCGTGGTCCTCTTGGAGACACTTGCATGTCAAAATACATGAAAACAACTAGACTTGATGCCTGCCCCCATGGTTTTCGCTCTAGTTTACGCAATTGGCTTGCTGAAACAACCGATGCCCCCTATGAGGTCGCTGAAACTATTCTAAGTCATACGGTAGGCGGTAAAGTAGAGCGTGCCTATCGTCGTACTGACTATCTAGAACAGCGCCGTGTCTATATGGATAAATGGCCGGCTTATGTCACTGGGCAATCTTAAGATATGGGGTGAATAACCCCATTATCTGTGGATAACTTTCTCTCTCTTCTCTCTCATTCTCTCTCAATAAGACGCATAAATTATCACATCAGAAATTATATGATAAAATATTGTTTTATATAAATAAAATACCTTCAAAAATGAACCAAAATGTGCTTAATAAATAGGCATAATTTGGTTCTATTTTTTGAAAATAAAAGGATTTTAGAATGACAGAAAATGATATTCTTTTAACAGACCGTGAAAGTGCAAAATTGCTTCATATGAGTGTCTCAACTTTCCGCCGTCATGTTACCAGTGGCTCTCTCCCAAAACCTTTAAAATTTGGTTTTTTATCGCGTTGGTTACAATCGAATCTTTTGAATGTAATCGAACAAGCAAAACAGCAACGTCAAAGTGATGCGGCATAAAAAAACCTTGTCACGTAAGGACGGACAAGGCTTTCTCAAACTCATCACCCTGAGGATAGTACAATCCGTCCTATGACGCAACATTATAGGATTACTAAGTGTATTCCCTACGTTATACTGCTTCACATACAGTGTTGAGATTGTTGATTGAGGAGACAATCCCGCACAAGCATGGGAACACATGAATGTGGGGATTGTAGTTTCCACAAACAGCAATATTTAAGGATAGCATTCATATTGTTCTGGATGCTTTTTACAAAAAGGGCTGTTTAAGCGCTTTTTGACACTTCTTTGTGGAACAACAGCGCCTGGTCGACAAATGGGAAGATCCTCGGCTTTATGATTTCCACACCAGCCCCCCCCCACATCATATTTATCATGAAAACCAGCTTGAATCATACAAGCTTCTATGGTTGCCCATGCATTGTTGCTTAAATTTCTGTTTTCTGGAAATACATCATAAGGAGCTGGCATGCCACATTCTAACAAGGTTTTTTTTACCTCAAGCCGATCTGCTCCTGTTTTCTCCCACACAGTGAAGTATCCTGTAGGAGGTTTATTAAACTGGCATCCCATTATAACTAATAAAGCTGTGCAACTCAATAATTTAAACAACATGTTCATTTTTTCCTCATTCAAGGTTTTTGTTCACGATGAGAAGAGCCATAACGCTTTTTGCATATATCACTCGCATCTCCAAGACAAGTATGGGAACTTATGGGATTTGTAACCACTCTCCACCATTCTGTCCAAACGTTACTGCCAGCAGGTATTGTCTCATAAGTATAGCCATTACCGCCAATAATTCTGCTGACAAAATCGTATCTATGACCATCAAAGCCAATCGTGGTTTGCTTGCCACCACTTACATACCTTAACAGACCGGCTGCAGCCAAAACATTAGCCGCTGGTCCATAGAAACTGATCGTTGTCTTGCCAGCTACATCATTGATACCTTCTTGTTTGAAAGAATTCATCATATTAAAGCCCGTCAAACTGCCACGACTATGAGCATCAAAATGCAATCCTGTATTACCATAGCGAGACATTAGATCTTTTGCTTCTTGTGTTGAATTGGTCAAACCCCAAAAGTTATTTTCCAGAAACTTCTGGTATCCCGCTACCAGAAGCTCTGAAATAGCAGAATCGGCTTCTGGGAACACAACAAAATAAAG
>NZ_JAQITG010000022.1:0-24736 GCF_028618615.1 Bartonella sp. AU15XJBT | reverse complement strand
GTTATTTAAACTAATACATAAGCGGCTTTAATAAGATTAGCATGCCCATTATGTGAGCATGCTTTATAAGTCTATTCAGTTTCTCTAATTTCTAATTTTGGTAGGTTCTTAACAATTTTCATTGTCTCTAAACTTACAGTAATAACCCTTTGAAACAATTCTAATGGATAAGCAGGATTGCCAACGGTTTCAACAGCATAGCGATTGGCATCATTAACAATGCCGCTCTTTTTATCTGTCTTTACACATTGACGCCCCATAACCCATTCAAGAGCGGGTTTGCCATTGACGATATACTCATAAGCCTCAAGAGGGATATCTGTTATTGTGATATTGTTATTATAAATAACAGTTGATTTATCTTTCTCTTTACCTGCTTTTGCGAATTTCATTTCAGTCACGTAATAAAACTTTTCTGGATTAGAGATGTCTGTTTGTTTTGGATTACCCTTTTTAAATGCGACTGGATAAGGCTCTACATCTTCATAATTTATGTGCAAATGACCGAGTTCACGCCCTGCTGTTACGAACTTCCAAAAATCTTCAGCACTCTTTACACACGGGATACGAGGTAATTCTTTAGAGAGGTTATCAGCATAACGGGCACGATAATCTTCCGAATGCAAAATTCCATAAACATAATAAAAGATATCTTCTTTTGTTATATTCTCATTCGGATAAGCTGCTTTAAAATGTGCTAATCCCGCATCTGTAATACCATCACGAACTTTCTTTTTTACATTTGTAGCAAACAAACTCTGGTCATGAGTTTTTTTCTCTTCACAATAGAACATAAGTGGATAGCATTTTGTTGTATCTAATGTGTGATAATTGATTGGTTTATTAGTCATGAGACAGGAAAAATGAGATAGACTTCCTTTACCCGAAATACAAATTCCAAGATTATGCGGAATATCTGAATTAAAAAATTGATGCGTTTGTCCTAGTATCTCATTAAGGAATGGTGATGTATAATGCCACATTGTCATAAACGGGCGATAAAGAACGAGAGCTTTTAGATTTGGTTCAAATTTTGCATCTATTTCTTGCTTCAGTTTGGAACGAAGCCCCCTAGACCATCCAATTTTTGTAGCATCATAATCAATAATTTCTTTTACAGATATAGACGGGTTCTTGGAGATAAGTCGTTTTTGCATATTAAAATATTTGATTGTTTTTTGAATAGATTCATCTAGTGCATCATTCGAAAAATTATAAACCCAAGCATCTCTATTTGATTGTACACCAAGTGAGACTTCTTCAAAAATTTTAGAATCTATAGGGGTACTTTTATCCCCCATAGGTATGAATTGATCAAAATCAGCAACTCTTTGCTTTATCCAATCATGTTTTTCATTAGGCGTAATCTCAATAAACTGTTTGGATTGTATTATTCCTTTTATGCTTTTTAATTTATGTAAGAGATATAATTTCTCCTTTGTAGAAAGGTCATCACCAATATCATGATAGTAAATCTTACACGGTTGTTTTTTATTTGGATTGCGCACAAAAAGAGTTATAACTATTCCACTTTGACTTCCAGAGCCAAAAACATTCCCCCCTTCTTTTGATTGTTCTTTTGATTTTATATTTTTTCGAATATCACCACGAAGATTGATGATATAAATAGCAGAATACTCATTTTGTAAGCATCTTCGCATACCATCCGCAAATATTTTATCTATCCATCCATTTCCAGAAACATAGGCTACAACGCCGCCTTGAGAACTCAAACGATTACTAGCCCATCTAATTGCTTGAATATAACTGTTATAAAGCTCTTTACGGTTAGTACCAACATTCAAACCTGATGCATATGTATTTTTGATGCTATCATTAAGAGTATCATAATGGACGTTTGGATTATTATCATTAGCACTTTTTTGACCTGTTGAATAAGGAGGGTTGCCAACAATAACTTGGATATCTGCTTCCTGCTGTTTTTTACACCGCTCTGAATTCTCAAACATATAGCGTGTAAAAAAATCTTTTTCCTCTAACATCAGAAACGTATCAGTTAAACAAATTCCTTCAAAGGGAATATAATCTCCTTTCATCAAACTATGATAGGTTGATTCAATGTTAATGGCAGCTATGTAATAAGCTAGCAAGACAATTTCATTGGCTTTGATTTCATTTCGGAACTTATATTCCATATCCTCTGGTTTGATCAGTCCAGATTGTAAAAGTCGTGTAATAAAGGTACCCGTTCCAGTAAAAGGGTCAAGAATAGAGACGCCTCGAGAACTTAAGCTTTGTCCAAACTCTTGCTCTAAAACATCATTGACGGAATGTAAGATAAAATCAACTATTTCAATAGGTGTATAAACAATCCCAAGCTTATCTGTTGTCTTTTTGAATGCTTTGGTAAAAAAATCTTCGTAAAGTTTGATAATAAGATTCTGTTTTGCTCGCGTCTCAATAATCTCCTCTGTATCATCCTTTATACTTTGATAAAACTTTTCAAGATCTTTGGCTTCGTCTTTGATATTCATCTTATCAAGTTCTCTTAAGATCTGTTCCATCGCTTGCGAGATGGCGTTTTTACTCACAAACTCATTTCCATCAAACAAGGATTCAAAAATAGGTCGTGTCACAAGGTGTTGCGCCAACATCTCGAGTGCATCCTCTTGTTCGATACTGTCATTTAAACCGTTCTTTAATTCTTTATGAAAGGCATGAAAGGCGCGATAAGCTTCACTCTTTTTATCAGCGAGTATGCTTTTAAGACGAATAATATGATTTTGTGCAATTGCAGCTACATTGCCAGCCCAATTTCCCCACTGATTAGGCTCTCCACATTTTTTGACAATGATGGGCTTAATAGCACGCGATAATTCATCAACATAAAACTCGAATTCTTTTTGTCCTCCATATTTATAAGAGCTTTCACTTGCTACTGAACCAATATGAAGCCCAACACTTTCCGATTTTGCGTGGAAAGAGAGTTCGTCAACAACAGCGGTCATTGCTTGTAAAGCAGGGTCAAAAGTGACCCCTACAATCTCAAACACATGACGAACATTTTGGTCTAGCTCTAAGGCTTTTATTTTGTTTTTAAAGTTGTCATCATGAGCACGCAAAGCATTGAGAACTTGCCAGATGACATCATACTTCGTATTGTTTTCTAAAGCCTGTTGTGGTGGAATATTAAAGGGAATACCAACGGGTAAAATAATATAGCCTGTTGTTTTACCTTCTGCGCGACGCATCACGCGCCCCACCGCCTGTATCACATCCACATGACTTTTACGCGGGTGTAAAAACATAACCGCATCAAGAGCAGGGACATCGACTCCTTCAGAGAGACAGCGGACATTGGTTAACACACGGCAGTTATTCTCATCTGTATCTTCTTTAAGCCAATCAAGTAATTTATTACGATTTTTGCCATTAAAAGATCCATCAATGTGCTTAACATCAAAGATAAGAGAAGTCTTACTTTCGGGAACAAATTTATGATATTCATCAATGGCATCATTGAATAGTTCGCTAACTAGTTGAGACGTCTTGATATTTTTACAAAAAGCCAGAGAACGACGCATAGGTTTTATGCCATCTTCTTCTTTCTTTTCTATTTGGGAAAGTGCTTTGTAGCAGCCAATGATTTTGGTTGTATCATCAAGGATAAGTTCGGAATTTTTATCTTTAAGGCGTTTCTGAATCGTTGCGTTAATAATTGCTTCATCAACAGCCAAGACGATAACTTTATAGGGTGTTAAAAGTTTATCTTTTAGAGCTTTTGAAAAAGTATAAGTGTAAAGATTTTTTCCATAGAGCTCTTCATCATCCATGGACGCCAGAACAGCATCAGATGCGTCAGCCTTCTTTTTCAGCTTGTCGGTAAAGATCTTAGGGGTTGCCGTCATGTACAGACGTTTTTTGCTCCGAATGATGCTGTTATCATGAACCTTGATAAATTCAGATTCACGCTTGTCTGTTCCTAACACAGCTCCAGTGGTACGGTGTGCTTCATCACAGATGATCAGATCAAATTCGGGTAAATCATACTTTTTTTGCGCATCCGAAATCACTTGGATTGAATGGTAAGTAGAAAAGACCACAGTCATTACATCAAGAGAAGTTTTATTGGCTTTACGCGCAAGCTCTTTGGCATCGGTAGTAGCCGGTAAAACAAGGTCTGATGCATCGAGACCAGCTTCATCATCATTTTTATTATTCTTACGACGCTTTCCCACTTGTGTATCCGAACACACAGCAAAGGAACGCAAAGGCACTTCTGTATCTTCTGTCCATTCACGGATTGTTTGAGAGATAAGAGCAAGAGAGGGCACTAGAAACAATACACGCTTGCCAGTTCCTGCTATGGTTTCTGCTATCTTAAGACTGGTGAAGGTTTTACCCGTACCACATGCCATAATCAGCTTGCCACGGTCTGCTTCTTTTAAACCCTCACAGACTTTCTCAAGGGCTTCTTTCTGATGATCTAAAAGCTTTTTCTTTGGTTTCTCTTTAAGGACGGCTTGTCCTTGTTCTTTATAAGCGCCCCAATCAATTTGACTGCTTTCCAAATCAAAAAGGTTAATACGTTGAATACGAACCTCTTGTCCTTCACAAGTCAGTTCAACATTGTCACTCCAATCTGTTTCGGTGCTATCAACCAGTATGCGACGGGTGAAGATTTTTTTGCCCGAGGCAGCGATAAAGCTATCAATATCTTCTTTTTTAATTATGTGAGAAGCGTCATAGCATTTACATTGAATAGCCGCATAACCACCTTCATCACGGATTGTAGCCACCAGATCAATCCCAATATCCGTTCCATCTTCATCATGCTCTTTCGCCCATTCATAATAGGTTTGAACCTTTTCGTATTCTTGCTTTTGCAACGGGTCTTCAGCTAAATAAACCTTTACAAGGTTTTCAAACATGGTTCCTAATTCACGGGGTGATTTTGATTGTTCGCGATAATATTCCAACAGAGAGCGTAAAGTGACTTGTTCATTATCAGAGTTAACAGATTGCAGCATATTGTAATAAAAATCCCTTGCCTTAAGAGATGATCAATAACCATCAAAAGAATCAAAACGAATTCAATCAAATGCACTTAAAGCAAATATCGATAAAAATGGGAAAAAACTGATAAAAAAAGCGGATATTTTTTCAAAAGGGGTTTTTAAAGGTTGTTTATCAACAGCCCATGACACGGAATAAGATCAGCAAAATAGTGAAATTTGCTATTCGTTTTATGATAAAAAAGACAAATGAACTATGTGCTTTTAAGATATCAAAGTAAGTATTTTGATAAGTTTTATAGAGAGGTTTTGTAGGTTCTTACCCCCCCCCCAAAACCCCTACAAAACCCCTTTTTATATATATTATAGATTGTATTTAATATAGGCTGTTTCTTTAAAACGTTAACATATTGAAATATAATAACTTTTATTTCTAATTAAAAAAATAAAATAATACCTATAAAAAGCACCCCCAAAACTCATAATGGGGAGTGCTTTGAAGAGTTCACTGTTATATTGTTAATGTTCTATAAGATTTCCAAATTGCCTCAGTGTGATGTTTTATGGCTTGTCACTAAGGGATTCCATTCATAGCGTATGGTAGGTCGACCGCCTTGTGAGCTCTTGTCTCCAGAGATTTCACGTATATAGTTACAACGGCATAAAAGCTCTAAAGCTTGCTTAACGGCTCCATTATCTTTGAAACATTTCCAATCACGTTTATAAATATCCCTTGTTGTAAAAACATCGGGTAAACAATCACAACGTTCGACAATTAATTTTGCCCCCTCTGTTGCTAAGCTATCCGCCGCCGCATAAAGCCTTTTGACATGACTTAACAAATATTTTTCCCATCGCAAGGCTATTTCAAGGGCATCTCTATTGATTTCAAAACGCCCACCATCAGCCAGTTCAAAAATCAATGCAAGGGTTGGTATGGTTTGATTCATTTTCAAAAGATGTGCTTTTAAACTTGATGAGAAATGACCATTCTTTATTCTTTTCTGAAAATCTTCCCACCATTTACGAAAGATCTCTTGGGCTTCGGCAGAAAAGCGTATGGTTATCGGATATTTTGGTGATCCAAACGGTTTATCATAAAGAGAACGAAAAACCCCTTGATAACTTTCCCATGCCTTTTGATTAGGAGGTCTATCAACCCATAACTGCTCTTGTCATTCATCGGGAAAGATCAGCATTTGAAACCGTTGCATAAGACCATCATCGTTTATTCCACGGTGCATGTCTTGAATAATGGGAATAATACGTGCAGGTTGAATACCCCCTATAATAGAGACAGTTGCATTGGGAATAAAAATGGTTCCCCGCCCTATACGGTCATAGGTGTATGACTTATTGCCATTAAAAGCTGTTAGATAGAAAGAACGGTCTGATTGATATTCCTTTCTTTCCAAATTGGCTAAAAAACCAGCCAGTTCATCACGCACCAACAAGAGACCACGGGGGTTTTCTTTTAAGAGTTCCCCAAGCTTTTCGACAGTCACATCATTGACGATAAGACGTCGTTTTATAGAACTATCATCTTCCTCACTTTCTTTGTGTTCAAGAGTTTGTGAAAGAAGAGCAAGGGCTTGTTCTTCATCTTGATCTTTGAGTGCTTTATAGGCTTGTTTTTTCTTTTCTCGTTTATCTAATTCACTAAGAATCTCTTTTGTTTCTTGCTGTTTTTTCTTCTTTACCCACTCTTGATGCCATTCCTCTTGAAAGGCATAAAGAGGTTCTAAAGCAGCGTCCATGCTACCTGTTTTCATGGTCGAAGGTTCCCCCACAATGACACCCCAGAGATTAGGAACAATTTTCCAATTGGCATGTTGTTTTGGTGCAACCCGCACGCCATTGCCAATGACAGCAGCCAAGGCACAGAGAGCAGAGATAGCAATAAAATCCATAGGGGCTTGTTGGCTATCCGCAACGTCATAAACATAGTTCATTAATGGCGTTGGCAACTGTAATAAGCTAAAAGGCTCGACGGGTAAGAGAGCCGCCGTGATAGGCTTTATTTCGCCCCAACCATTTTGTTGCAATGCTTGTTTATAAGGAATGGCTTCTAAACAAGTCTTATCATTTAAAAAAGCATTATCGTTATCATTGAATGAAACATTTTGATTGTTGGTATCGACAATATTGTTGTTATTCTCTCTCATTTATTTATACCTTTCAGTATCAAAACATCATTGAAATCTAGACCGTAGGGGGCTTGCATGATAAAGACCTCAAAGTCTTGGCTATAAGCACGCTTTGCTAGGGTAAAACCTGCTTTACGACCCGCATCATCCCCAACCATTGCGATTGTCAGACGTCCTTTTATCGGGGGTAAATTCACACGCATCATGCCACTGGTGGAAAGAGATGCCCATAAATTAACGGGCTCTGATAATAAACCAGACAGTAGAGACAGACCGGTTTCAATGCCTTCACAAATAACCAGATGTTTTGAATTTTCTTGACTTAAATACACAGCACCGCCCATAACAGACCCCAACATGGCTTTGGCTGGTTTCTGATCTGCTTTGCAGCCATTGGTTTGTAAAAAGGTTCTATGAATGGCAAAGGAACCAGCCTCCTTAACAAGCGCTACCAACGCGGGCAATGTCATTCCTAAAGGGTGTGGACATTTGTCATGAAAGCGTAAATCAGCAGGCAATTCACATGTGATCCCCCGCATGCGTAAATAGGTTTCTGCTTTCTGTTTTACTCGTTTGAGATCAGCACAAAACTGTTTTGAGAAAGAGATCTTATGATCATAAGCTTTATCAAAAAAGGCTTGTTTCCCAAGCAAGCCAATTCTAATAAGCGCTTGTATGTTTTCTCTAAAAGAGCAGCCAGCATAACAATAGAGTAAGATACGCCCATCATGTCCATTGGCAAGGGATAAGCTAGGCAGCCTATCATCATGAGCAGGGCAACGGGCTGTTCCATAACGCCCATGCCAAACTCCCGGCACAGCACGTGTAATACCCCGCGCATTCTTAAAAGAACACATCATTTTAAATCCTATAACGTTGCGTCACAGGACGGATTGTGCTATCTCTAGATTGATGAGTTTGAGAAAGCCTTGTCCGTCCTTACGTGACAAGGTTTTTTTTATGCCACGTCGTTATAACGTTGCTGTTTCGCTTGCTCGATTACATTCAAGAGATCCGACTGTAACCAACGGGATAAAAAACCAAATTTTAAGGGTTTTGGGAGAGAGCCATTGGTGACATGACGGCGGAAAGTTGAGACACTCATATGAAGCAATTTTGCACTTTCACGGTCTGTTAAAAGAATATCATTTTCTGTCATTCTAAAATCCTTTCATTCTCAAAAAATAGAAACAAATCATGCCTATTTATTAAACACATTTTGGTTCATTTTTGAAGGTATTTTATTTATAAAAAACAATATTTTATCATATAAATTCTCATGTGATAAATTATGAGTCTTATTGAGAGAGAATGAGAGAGAAGAGAGCTAAAGTTATCAACAGATAATGGGGTTATGCACCCCATATCTTAAGATTGACCGGTGACATAAGCCGCCCATTTATCCATATAGACACGGCGCTGTTCTAGATAGTCAGTCCGACGATAGGCACGCTCTACTTTCCCCCCAACTGTATGACTTAGAATAGTTTCAGCGACCTCATAAGGGGCATCGGTTGTTTCAGCAAGCCAATTGCGTAAACTAGAACGAAAACCATGGGGGCAGGCTTCAAGGTTATTGTCTCTCATATACTTTGACATAACCATAGGTGAAATAGGAGCCCGACTAGAAAAAGAAAAGATGAAATTACTTTTAGAGATACAACGGGCTTGTTCTATCACTTTCATTGCCTCTGATGATAAGGGAACGCGAAATTCTGTTGTAGCATCGCGCTTTCCTTTCATATTTTCAGCAGGTATGATCCATATATCTCCATCAATCTGATCTTCACGAATATGACGCAAGGGATTGGTACGAACCCCTGTAAGGATAAGCAAACGCAAAGCCAGTTGTGTGGGGTTTGTTGTTTGGCAAAGCGTTTTATAAAAAGCGGGAACATCTTTCCAATCCATTGCAGGTAAGTTTTTGATTTTATGGCGTTGTTTTCCTAAGAGAGCTTGTGCTTTTGTTACTGCTTGTAAATCAACATCCAAACCCAAAGCAGCCGCATGTTTGAGACAAAGATTGAGACGAATGAGAGCTCTACGCGCTGTAACAGCTTTTGTATGCCAGATAGGGGCAATAGTGTTGCGTATCTCTGTTTGGGTAATCTCAGAAACCGGCAGACAACCTAATTTAGGGAGAATATGAAGGCGTAATGGTAAAAACCAATCTCCATCTTTACCATCATTCTTGAGTTCAGCTTTACGAGTTTCAAAAGCATCCACGGCAATATCTTTTAAATAATGGAGATTGCTTATTGCTTCACGCTTTTGTTTATTGCGTTCTTTAATAGGGTCACGACCCTCACGTAAAACAGAACGCCACCCAGTTGCCAATTCACGGGCTTGTTTTAAAGAAACATCTCTTAAAGCACCCAATCCCATTTCACGACGACGTCCGTGAATAGTATAACGGTAAATCCATTGAGCACCTCCATCTTTACGCTTATGAAGAAGCAAGCCGGCATCATCATTATATTTGCCAGCCCCCAATGTTGCGACAGATCTTGCATTAAGACGGTTCATAAGAGCCATTTTTTAATCCTTTCTTATACAAATTTTATCCACACACTCATCCCACTTGTTATGTGCAAATGAGTGGTTTTGATTGATTCAAGATAAGCAGGTTTGAAATGAGAGAATCCTACGTTATTCGAGACTCTCATTCAATATGCAAAGCAGTAAATTATCATTATAAATCAATATCTTGAACAGATAATCCGAAATTTCCAAAGATCTTGAATGAAGCACGGCTTGATGATTTGAGAAACCGCCCCGAGACTTATAAGCATATATGGGAAGGGGCTTATCTTACAGCGGTTCAAGGGGCTTATTATCAAAAAGAGATGTTGGCAGCTGAGCAGGAGGGGCGGATAGGGCGTGTTGCACGTGATCCATTGATGCAGATACGCGCCTTTTGGGATATTGGGGGCACGGGCGCTAAGGCAGATGCAACAGCGATTTGGATAGCGCAATTTATTGGCAGAGAGATCAGAGTGCTGGATTATTACGAGGCACAAGGACAGCCGTTATCAGAACATATCGGTTGGTTGCGTCACAATGGCTATGAGAAGGCATTGATGGTTTTACCCCATGATGGTGCGACCAGAGACCGTGTGCATAATGTGAGTTTTGAGAGTGCTTTAAATGATGCGGGTTTTGAAACGCAAGTGATACCAAATCAAGGGGCTGGTGCTGTCAAAATGCGAATAGAGGCAGTGCGACGTATTTTGCCTTCAGTTTGGTTCAATGAGGAGACGACCGTAGCAGGACGTAAGGCACTGAATTGGTATCATGAGAAATGGGATGAGAAGCGTAATATTGGTTTGGGAGCAGAGCATGATTGGTCCAGTCATGGTGCGGATGCCTTTGGATTGATGTGTGTGGGTTATGAACAGCCAATGCAGAAACAGAAGAGACCAGCTTATAGCGGTAGAGAAACTTATGAAAGCACGTCATGGATGGCAGAATGATGCATGATGAAGAGCATTTAGACAAAGAAATTAACGCATCAGATTTGTCAACAGAAGGCTTGTTTCGCAAGTTAGTCAATTGGTACAAAGAAGATGTTGAGCATGTGAACAAATGGCGTGAGCATGCAAGGGAGGATTTCCAATTTTACAATGGTGATCAGTGGAATGAAGCAGATTTAACGGCATTAAAAGAACAACGCCGCCCCGTTATGACCTTTAATCGCATTGCACCACTTGTGAATGCAGTTGTGGGTTCAGAACGCAATAATAAGCGCGAAGTGCAATTTATTCCCCGTCAAATAGGCAAAGCATTGCCAAGTGAATTGCTTACGGGAGCAGCGGAATGGTTTCGCGATACGGCACATGCGGAATATGCGGATTCTGATGCTTTCCAAGATGCTGTCATCTGCGGAATGGGGTGGACCGATACGCGGCTTGATTATGAGAATAGTCTTGATGGTGAGCCCGTTATTACGCGTTTAGATCCCTTGAAAATGGTTTGGGATAGTGCGGCAGTGCAACCGAATTTAACCGATGCACAACGCATGTGGTATGTAGATCGCAAGCCCTTGGAAGTTGCCAAGCAAATGTTTCCAAAAGCCCATTGGAGTGAACTGAGTGCGGATTGGGCGAGAGATGGCGTTGCTTATGAAGGCATTCATCATAACGATCTTGAAGCGTATAATGATGAGAAGGGCATTGATGTTGAAAACGGTCGACGGATGGTCACGCTTGTTGAAGGACATTATAAACAAAAATACAATAAAGTCAATAGTTTGTTTGTAATTATTTTATATGAATCCACTCAAGAATCCACACTT
This sequence comes from Bartonella sp. AU15XJBT, assembly GCF_028618615.1. Lineage (NCBI taxonomy): Bacteria > Pseudomonadati > Pseudomonadota > Alphaproteobacteria > Hyphomicrobiales > Bartonellaceae > Bartonella > Bartonella sp. AU15XJBT. Next base: position 13,319 of record NZ_JAQITG010000022.1, on the reverse strand, counting down.
TTATACGTGATTCATTTGACTATTTTTTATATAAGATTGCCATGCATGAATAGATCCAAAAAAGCTAATCATAAAGAAGTTTAAGAAGAAAAAACAACTTCAAAATGTCCTTCAAGCGTTTTAACTTCTTTCGGATTAACAATAATCTTTATATCGTTTCCCAATTTTGCCAAACACTCAAGCATTTTCATTTCACTAATTCCTCGAAATTCTCCACTTAAGAGTTTAGACAGTTTTGGTTGAGTCATTTTCAAAAGTTGACTAGCCTGTTTTTGTGTTAAGTTTTTTTCTTTCAGAATTTGACTAATCTTATGAGTAAGTTGCGCTTTGATAAGCATCTCTCTGGAATCTGAAAAGCCAAGATCCGCATAAACATTGGAACTACCGTGAAAAACATTGATCATTTTAATTCCCTTCTAATTGTTCTACTAACTTGAGACGTTCTTTAATCAGATTAATGTCTGGTTTTGGTGTTGCAATGCCACGGGTCGATTTTTTCTGAAAACAATGCAACACATAAAGAGATTTTTTATATTGTATCGTATAAACAGCGCGATAAGTTCCTTGAATATCGCGTTCAATAATTTCTAGAACATTGGCAGATCCAAACCCCTTGAGAACCTTAACATTTTCTCCTCTATCTCCTATCTGAGCAAGATAAAGAGCATAACCAATCCTTTGTTGAATAAGATCAGGAAGACTTTTTATATCTTTGAGTGAAGACCCAAGCCATATGATACGTTTTATTTTACTCATGATTATTAATATACCCATATGGGTATATTTTCAAGTGGTTATTCTAATTTTGTGATTTTTTAATAACTATTATTAATAAAATTGACTTGATAAAAATGGTAACAAAAAACCATAATTGTTTATTTATCTTATGAAAAGCTGCTTTGTAAAAACCAACGCTTCCAAATGTAAAAAGAACGTTTTTTGCAGATATTTATTGAATATGCATTTGCTTTTGATTGGATTGTTAAAGCTACCGAGCATTTTGATTTGTTTGATACGTTTGATAGCCATAACAAGCGTTTATAGGCTCTGTAATTCAAATGAGTGAGTAAAAATCAAACGCATCATTTACATTCCTTTTGATAAGTTTTCATATCTCTCATAGAGCGCTTGCAATATGATACGTTTTGTATATATGCATTCATTACTCCATTGTGGATGATTCATTTTAATCAATAAGAAACGCTATTTGAAAGCCGCGTCATATCATTTGGCACGGCTTTTTTTTATTTTACTCTCTTTTTTATGATATGTTTATAGCAATGCATTTTATATGCGTTTATAACCATAAAGAATGCACGCCCCATGCGTGTTTTTATTCTGTTTTATCAGTTATATTGACAACATTATCCCTTTCATAAACCTCACAATTTTTTGGAACCAACCTTACTTTGCTTTTTTTATTGATTTTTGCATTGCCATAAGCACGCCCCCAGATCGTTGCACAATATGAGATTTTAGCATTGCCATAAACAGAGCCATAAATCTCACAAGAGCCACTCACACAAGCATTCCCATAAACCTTGCCATAAATCTTTGCACGACCATTAATAACAGCATAATTATAAATTTTTGCATGGCTATAAATACAAGCCAAGCCAGAAACCTTGGCATGACCATAAACGCGTGCATAACTAAAAACCGTAGCATCATAAGAAACATGCGCATGGTCATAAATATGAGCATCAGCAAGAACGCGGGCACTACCATTCACATGAGCATACCCATAAATATTGCCATAAACATGAGCATTGCCATAGACAAAAGCATGGTCATAAACTTTAGCATATTGAGAGATAAAAGCTTTTCCATAGACCTCAGCATTGCCATAAACTTGACCACAGACTTGAGAAAAATGGCGTATTTTTGCATTTTCATACACTCTTGCATGACCATAGACACAAGCCTCATCATACACCCAGCAATTACCATCATGGGATAGGTTAACTTCCTTTTCAATAAAGCCGCCTAAAGACCCCGCCTGTACATCATCGAAATCTTTTAAAGCTTTAATGCGATAAAGGTTTATAATATTTCGAGTAAGAGCATGTTTGATTTTTTTGATTTCACTGGTTAATTCGTATTTTTTGCACATAGAGATACCCTCACAATTTAATGTGATAAACATTTGATAAAATTTGAAATGGAAAAATTGGGTTGGAAAGCAGGCGCCCCCGCCGCGCCCGCGCGTCTTTACGCAGCGTTATTTTCAATAATCTTTACAACGGTATCGTTTTCATAAATTTCACAATCTTCAGGAATTCCATATGCATAATAAAAGTTTTGTTTGACATATGAATAACCATCTCTTTTTAACCTTGCATTGCCATGTACCAAACCTCTAATGGTGTGATAACCAGTCACTTTTGCATTCCCATAAACAGAACCATAGACCTTAACATACCCACCCACGCTAGCATTGCCATAAACCTTGCCATAAATTTTTGAAGAGCTACTTACAACAGCATGATCATAAACCTCAGCCTTGCTATAAATGCGTGCACTTCCTGTTAATTTTGCATTCCCATAAACCCTTGCATATTGATAAACCCACACCTTATCAGAAAGATGCGCATTATCATAAACATGAGCTCCAAAATACACGCGGGTTTTATCATATACATGCGCATTGCCATAAACAAAACCACCAATGACAGCGTTGCCATATACCCTTGCATTTTCATAAACACGACCAGATTTTACAACACAAGCATTATCATAAACCCAGCAATTGCCATCATGAGAAAGGTTATCTTCCTTTTCAATAAAGCCCCCTAAAGTACCTGCTTTAACATCAGCAAAGTCTTTTAATGCTTTAATGCGATAAAGGGTATGATTATTAATTACACGCGTTTCATTTGTGAGTGCAAACTTCTTTTGCATGAGCACAATTCCTTTATAAAAAGATTTGAATTTTAGAATGAAATGTTTAAAGGGGGGCGCCCCCGCCGCGCCCGCGCGTGTCATTTACGCAGCATCACTTTCATATTCGCTGTCATTATCATCGTCATAATACCCTTCAAAATCAGCATAATACTCATGACGATAATAATCATCTTCGCTACCAAACTCAGGATATGCATCATCACAGATATCTTCATTAGCTGTTAAAGAGGCATTGCTATGAATATATGAAGAACCAGAGATAAGAGCATCACAAATAACGGCATCATCAAAAACACGCGATTCATCACAAATGTAAGCAGAGCCACTTATTTTTGCATTGCCTCCGACATGAGCATCATCACAAATGACAGCATTATCGGAAATATGAGCATGATCAGTGACACGGGCGTTATCATAAATTTGTGCATTGCCTTCAATTACAACGGCGTTGTTAGCATGCGCATTGCCTGAAAGTTTTGCATTGTCCTTTAATGTCATACCTTCAAAAATAGCATTTCCATAAATTTGAGCATTACCATAGACATCAACAAAAAAGCTTTTTACTTTAGCATTTCCAAAGACGCGTGCATTTTGAAAGACCCGTGCTTTATTATAAACCCAGCAATTGCCCTCATGAGATAAGTTGCTTTCATTTTCAATATACCCCCCTAAATCGCCTTTTTTGACATCATCAAAATCTCTTAAGGCTCTAATTCGAGTTAAGAAATGACCATCGATATATTCACAATCATCAATAAATTCGTATTTTTTTGCAGGATTTTGTTTATTAACAAGCACAGTTTCATTTGAAATAGAAGAGATAACGGGGGAGGTGTTTGAATTTGTCATTTTAAATTCTTTCTAATCATAAAAGGTTTCTATTGACCCCCTAATGGGCGTCGGGCGCTAGAAACACGGTGATTAGTCCGCTGTATGCTTTCCCCTTGAAAGGGTATTGTATGGCATAACCACACCCGACAAAATTCTCATATACTAACAAAAGCATAAAAGAAAGTCAGTATTTTAAAGGCATGGGAGAGGCTGTTTCGTAACCTATCCGCTAATCACTAAGTGTTTCTATCACTTGATTATTTATATAACAAAATACGTATTTATTGTCAAACAATATTTTATCTTTTTTGTATTTTTTTAATACGTTGTGTATTGATAATATCTTATGCTTATTAATTGCTTCTTTTATATTTATGTGCTTTTAAAGCTATATTATAGGTTTTATGAAACGATTGCGTTATTTTCTGAATCTATACATTTATAATATTTAGAAACGCTCTCATAATGCGTATTTTAAACTTTATAACCTATCAATTTTTTCACTAAATGGCTTTTAAGATTTCTGTTAATTTCTTTTAATAACACATTTTAGACTTAACAGCCTTTATAGGGACTGTCTTTATAACAAATGCTTTCATTTGCATTTTTGCTTTCTCTATAGCTGTTATGTTCTTTATAGCCATGGCATCATTTTTCAGTTTCATAAGAGAAATGATAAATAGGATATATGATAATTGTGATTTATAGACCATTATGAAAACACTTATGAAAACATCTCAATAGAAACTGATCATTATAGAGATGAGCAAAATCCCTTTTAATAAACTTTTGTCAGTCTTGTCAGTTCTTTTTAGAACCTATATCATTTTTTTTAAATGAGAGAAAATTAAAAACATTATATTTCAATAAGTTAAGTTTTATGATTTTTTCAAAATACAACTTATTAAAACAGCCATAACAAATAAATACAACTGTAAATATATATTTGTCAGTTTATGTCAGTACATTGAATCGACAAAAGTGATCATTTAGTGAATGATTAAAACATGTCTTATGAGAGTATGTGATCTTTTAAAGCCTTTCAAAAGAAAGGGATTATAATCATAATAAATGCTATCAAGACCATTATGGTTATGAGTTTTGGAGGTGCTTTTTACGCCCCCCTTTACATATTTTTCAATAAAAAATAAAAGTCATTATATTTCAATATGTTATTTTTTATCAATTTTTCAAAAAAACAACCTATATCAAAATACAACCTGTAAATTCAACTAATGCTCTATGTTTTGTAGTTTTTTTTGGGGGGGGGTAGAAACATTCAAAACCTATAAGTAATATAAGAAAATGAATATACATAACCCTCTTTAAATAAAGCTTCTGATAACAATAAAGCTATCATTTTAGATTACGGTTTAATCTTTTAAAGGCAATGTAAATAAGAGTATCTAAAAGTGCAAGTTTCTTCTTTTTAAATAACGCATGATAAATTATCCTTTTAAAGATTGTATGTCAGCAATTTATAAAAGGGATATAAGAACCTATAGGTATAAAACCTTATACCCCTTATGAGTTTATCATACCCATTATGTGAGCATGCTTTATAAGTTATTCAGTTTCTCTTATTTCCAATTTTGGTAGTTTTTTTACGATTTTCATTGTTTCTAAACTTACGGTAATAACCTTTTGAAATAACTCTAGAGGGTAGGCAGGGTTGCCAACGGTTTCAACAGCATAGCGATTAGCATCATTAACAATGCCACTCTTTTTATCAATCTTTACACATTGACGCCCCATAACCCATTCAAGAGCAGGCTTGCCATTAACGATATACGCATAAGCTTCAAGAGGGATATCTGTCATGATGATATTGCTATTATAAATAACAGTGGTTTTATCCTTTTCTTTACTATCCTTAATTTTTGCGAATTTCATTTCAGTTACATAATAAAACTTTTCTGGATTAGAGATCTCTGTAACTTTTGGATTACCCTTTTTAAAGGTCACTGGATACGGCTCTACAGTTTCATAGTTTACGTGCAAATGACCCAGTTCACGCCCTGCTGTTACAAACTTCCAAAAATCATCAGCACTCTTTACACAAGGGATACGAGGCAATTCTTTGCATAAATTATCAGCATAACGGGCGCGATAATCTTCCGAATGCAAAAGACCGTAAACATAATAGAATAGATCATCTTTTGTTATGGTTTCATTAGGATAAGCTGCTTTAAAATGTGCTAATCCCGCATCTGTAATGGCATCACGGCGTTGTAAATCAGCATTGTTGCTTTTTTCTATAGAATTCGTAAATAAATGTGACTGGTTATTATCTTTAGATTTTAAGGAGGTAATATCTTCATAAAAGTATCTTGGAAAGCATTGACCTGTATCTATTGCGTGAAGGTTAGGTAAATCCTTACTCATCAAAACAGAAAATCCACTTCTTGCTCCTACGCCTGTAACTTGTATTACCTTATTTTTTACCGCTTTCCCTATAGAGAATTGTAAAACTCTCTCATTAAAAATGCGATTGTAATAAAGCCACTGTTGTGTAAAAGGGCGATAGAGGCTTTGAATAAGGTATTTATCTTCAAATTCGAAAATCTTTCCACTAATTAATTGTTGTTTAAGAGAACGACTCCAACTGATTTTTTTAGCATCTGAATTTACAAAATTATCTACAATTTTTGTACGTGTTTTACAGTCAGTGTGATAAATATCATTAAAACGTTTCACTTCACTATTATAAAAATTAATCATATTACGCATATTTTTAGCTAAAGCTTCACGGCTTGAGTTATATGCCCACGCATCACGGCTAGTTGAGATACCACAAGAAAACGTTTTAAAGAGCTTTTTATTATGTCCTTTCTTATCTCCTAAAGCTAGGAATGTTTCGAAACTCTCATCACGTTGATGTATCCAATCACCATGCTTATCTGGTGCAATTACTTGCCAGCCCTTTTTATCCGTAATGCCACCAACACTACCAAAACATTCCAGAGCTGTAAGTTTTTCTTTTATCGTACGATTATTACCAATATCATGATAGTAAATTTTACAAGGTCCAATAGCATTGGGATTTTTGATAAACAAGGTTACAGCAATACCAGTCATACTTCCATTGCCGAAAACATTTTCACCTTCTTGAGCAACTCCATTGCTTAACATATTTTTGCGAAGATCTCCTCGTAAATTGAGTACGTAAATACTGCTAAATTCTTTGGCTAAAGATTTTCGTAAACCATCCATTGTAGACTTTTCTATGTAACCAGAACCAGAAACAAAACCGATTACTCCAGCATTATCAATACGATCACTAGCCCAGCGAATGGCACGAATATAATTATCATATAGATTTCGTATAAGATTTGCATTTGACTGAGCGGCATAAGTTTCACGAATGCGGTCATCTAATATCGGATAAGGTGTATTCTTTGCATTATCATTAGCACTTTTTTGACCTGTTGAATAAGGAGGATTTCCAAAGATAACTTCAATATTCATCTTCTTTTGATGTTTTAAATATTCACTGTTTTCTTTAAACAATTCCTGTAGTAAGTTCTTCTCTTCAAGCATCCGAAACGTATCGGTTAAGCCAATATGTTTAAAAGGAATATACTCTCCTTTCATAAGACTATGATACGTCGATTCAATGTTAATCGCTGCTATGTAATAGGCTAAGAGAACAATCTCATTGGCATGGATATCATGACGGAATTTGTATTCCATATCCTCTGGTTTGATCAGTTTAGATTGTAACAGCCGCGTGATAAAAGTACCCGTTCCGGTGAAAGGATCAAGGATAGAGACACCCCGTGATCCCAAGCTTTTTCCAAACTCTTGCTCTAAAACATCATTAACGGAATGAATGATAAAATCAACAACCTCAACGGGCGTGTAAACAATTCCAAGCTTATCCGTGGTTTTCTTAAATGCCTTGGCAAAAAAACTTTCATAAAGCTTGATAATAAGATTCTGTTTTGCATGAGTTTCTGTAATCCCTGCTGTACAGAACATGACACTTTTGTAAAATTGATCAAGATCTTTCGTTTTCTCTTCGATATTTGTTTTATCCAGTTCCGTTAAGATCTTATCCATGGCTTGCGAAATGGCATTGTTCTGTACAAATTCATTACCGTAAAATAAAGCTTCAAACACGGGACGCGTGACAAGATGTTGCGCTAACATCTCAATCGCTTCCTCTTGCTTGATTTCACTGTTGACGTTGTTCTTTAATTCCTTATGGAATGCATCAAAGGCGTGAAAGGCTTCACTCTTTTCATCGGAAATCATATCTTTAAGATGATTGATATGGTTTTGAGCAATCTCAGCAACATTGTTCGCCCATATGCCCCAATAATCCGTGATTTTAAAACTATCCAGAAAAATGGCTTTGACAAAATCAAAAAATTCAGAACGGGGGAATAAGTCTCCTTGTCCTCCAGATACCGATTGAGATTTGCTTTCTGCTGTTCCAATGACACGTCCAGAACTTTCTGTTTTGGATGGTATCGAGATCTCATCAACCGTTGTGGTAAGCTCTTTTAATTCATTGGCACGCTTAATCTCTATAATCTCAATCGTATGGCTGCTATCTTGTCCTAAAGACATCTGATTAATTGTCCGAGCAAGCCTTTCATCATGAGAATGTAAAGCATGCAAAACTTGCCAAACAACACGGTATCTCTTATTGTTTTTTAAAGCCTTTTTGGCTTCTAAGTGTGAAGGAATGATAATAGGTAAAATGATATAGCCCGTTTTTTTATTTGGAGCACGGCGCATCACACGTCCCACCGCCTGTATCACATCCACTTGGCTATTACGCGGGTGTAAAAACATGATGGCATCAAGAGCAGGGACATCAATCCCTTCTGAAAGACACCGAACATTGCTTAAGATCCGACAAACATTTTGACCCGCATCTTCTTTAAGCCAATCCAATTCCTCATTGCGTTTTTTGACGCTTTGCGTTCCGTCAATATGTCTTACTTCACAGTTTAGAAAGGGAACGGTTTGAAGAAAATCATCAATATGAGATTTGATAATTTTATTGAAGAGCTTTGTAATATGTTCAGAGGTGTTGATATCTTTGCAAAAAGCTAAAGCACATTGCATGGGCTCTGTATCATCATCATCAACAGCAGCTTGCTTATCTATTTTGGTAAGGGCTCTATAACAGCCAATAATTTTTGCCGCATCATCTAAATCAATTTCATGGTTTTCATTGGCAATAATCTCTTGTATGGCTGGTGTGATATAGGTTTCATTAATACCCAAGACCACAATCTTGTAAGGAGTTAACAGTTCATTATCGACAGCTTCCGCGAAGGTATAATGATGGAGTTGTTTTCCAAAAAGTGCTTCATCATCCATAGAGGCGAGAACGGCATTAATCTCATCCGCCCGCCTTTTGGCAGTATCACTAAAGATACGCGGCGTTGCTGTCATGTAGAGACGTTTTTTACCACGAATAATGCTGTTATCATGAACCTTGATAAATTCAGATTCATTGTCTTCAGTTCCCAATGAAGCACCAGTGGTACGGTGTGCTTCATCACAGATGATTAAATCAAATTCGGGTAAACCATGCTCTTTTTGTGCATCCGAAATCACTTGGATAGAATGGTAAGTTGAAAAGACCACGGTCATTGCATCTGCTAGGGATTCACAAGCTTCTTTAGCAAGGGCTTGAGCATCCGTGGTAGCAGGGAGAACAAGATCTGATGTTTCCATGCCAACAATATCATCTTGGTTTTTACGACGCTTGCCTACTTTTGTATCCGAACACACCGCAAAGGAACGCAACGGGATTTGTGCATCGGCTGTCCATTCACGGATTGTTTGCGAGACTAAAGCCAGAGAAGGTACCAGAAACAAAACACGCTTGCCTTTCCCAGCAAGGGTTTCTGCTATCTTCAAACTGGTGAAAGTCTTCCCCGTACCACATGCCATAATCAGCTTGCCACGGTCTGCTTCTTTTAAACCTTCACAGACTTTCTTGATGGCTTCTTCTTGATGGGGACGAGGCTCTTTTGTTGATTTCAGAACAACTTCTTTTTTCGTTGCAAATATTTGCCAATCTATCCGACTGTTTTCCATATGACGAAGGTCAATACGATAAACGGGTATCGCTTGTCCTTTAATCATGGCATTCACATTGTCACTTAATTCCACTTCTGTGCTGTCAACGAGAAGTCGATATTTAAAGATGTCTTTTCCAGATGCCGCGATAAAGCTATCAATATCCTTTTTACTGATCTGATGGTCTGCTTGATAAAACTTACATTGAATAGCCACATAGCCCTCTTGATTGCGAAGCTTGGCAACCAGATCAATGCCGATATCATTTTTATTCCAACCTTCACGCTCTTTAGCCCATTCATAATAGCTCTCAACTTTTTCATATCGCCCATAGTGGAGAGGGTCATACATAAGATATTTTGTCACAAAATCTTCAAACACTTTCCCTCGTAGAGTATTTGAAGTTGTCTGTTCACGATAGGATTGTAAAAGGGAGCGTAAAGTGAATTGTTCATTATCAGACTTAATAGATTGCAGCATATTGTAATAAAAATCCCTTGCCTTATGAGATGATTAATAATCATCAAAAGAATCAAAATGAATTTAATTAAATGCATTTAAAGCAAATAACGATAAAAAAGGAAAAAAACTGCTAAAAAAAGCCGATATTTTTATCAAAAGGGGTCTTTAAGGCTGCTTATCAACAGCCCATGACATGGAATAAGATCAGCAAAGTAGTGAAATTTGCTATTCATTTCACGGGTTAATCAAGATAAATGTACTATGGGCTTTAATATATCAGAATGAGTATTTTGATAAGTTTATAGATAGGTTTTGAAGGTGTTTAAAACCCTCAAAATACCTTCAAAACTCCTTTAAATATATATCATAGATTGTATTTACGTGTTGTGTTTAATATAGGTTGTTTGTTTAAAATATTAACCTATTGAAATATAATGACTTTTATTTTTCGATTGAAAAAAATATATAAAGGGGGGTAAAAGGAACCCTCAAAATACTCAAAACCCCTAAAACTCATAGATTAGGCGTCTTTTGAAGGTTCACTCTATGAATGCAAGGGGATATGGTTGAGCAAACTTATCCTTTATATTTATGGGGATATTGATGTATTAACCATTGACGGGCTAAACAGTTTTGTTTAGAGGTTTTTTCATATAAATGTGGGGGAGAGATCTTCAGCAGTTAAAATAAAGCAGTTTTGGGTGTCACTTTTCTTTGGTAACAGAGGCATGTGCTTTTGTTAAAAGCGTCATAGGGCAGTGGCTGTTTTGAGTGGACTTGTTAGAGGTTCCATGAAGTTCTTTTAAACAATGCTTCATGAATAGTGCAAAGCGGGGGCAATCTGTATTGTTTTCTGTATTTTTACGCCAAAGTTCTCTTTTGAGAATTTTTCGTGCCATTGTTGTTTTCTTTGGCTTGTTTACAGGTGTAAGTGTTTATGCGCGCTCTTCAGCTGTTTTTCATTCCCCAACCGATAATTTTTCTCGCCAACAATCTGAGAAACAGCAATTAGAAAGAATTGAGAATTTACGCGCTTTAACGCCTAAAAGGATAAAGACGCCTTCAGAGCAAAATCCAGAAACGCTTTTGGGTGGGAAACAATGTTTTCCCATTCATGCTCTTGTTGTTGAGGGAGTGCATCATGTCAAAAAGCGCTTTATATCAGCCGTAACAGAGCCTTATGTTGGAAGATGTATCGGTCTTGTCGATATTCAGCTCTTAATCAAGAAGTTAACCAAAGTTTATTTGGATCAAGGCTATGTAACGGCGCGTTTTTACATTCCTGATCAAGATATCAAAAACAGCAAGGCGCTCAAATTTGTTGTCGTTGAGGGCAAGCTTTCGGATATTTATTACAATGGTTTACCAGCTTCTTCTCATAATTATGTTGTGTGGAGTGCTTTTCCAGGTTTGGAAGGGCATATTCTGAATATGCGCGATATTGAGCAGGGGCTTGATCAAATCAACAGACTTTTTTCAGGGCACGCTCAAAGCGAACTTCTTCCAGGACGTGAAGAGGGGAGCACCATTGTGAATATTAATAATCAGCCTAGTAAAGCTTTCAAGGTTCGTGTTTCCCATGACAATTTAGGACAATCCTCTACAGGTTATGCGCGTTATAGTGCGGGCTTAAGGGTAGAAAATATTTTAGGGATGAATGATGCGTGGGATTTTAACTATCAACGCAGTGAGCCCGATTATTGGGGTGGGAGCACGCAAGAAGGACATAGCAATAATCTTTCAGCAAGTGTGAGTATCCCCTATGGTTATTGGACCTTTGGTTTAAATGGCACTGTTTATAATTACCAAAGCATAATTCCTGGCAATTTTACCGATATTGAGACGACGGGGGATTCCAGTGAGTTGCACGCCAGTACAAGCAGGGTTCTCTACCGCGATAGTGTTTCACTCACAACACTCAATTTAGGTCTTTCTTATAAAAGAACCAACAACTACCTTTTGGGCAATAAGATAGAGGTCGGCAGTCGTCAATATAGTGTCGCCAATTTTGGCATTTCGCATTCTCGTCAAATGTTAGGGGGAACCTGGACCTTTGATGTCAGTTATTTGCAAGGAGTTCCGCTTTTTCATTCGGTTAAAAAATATGCTCCAGGAGCGGGGGATGGGGAGCCTCAATTTGCAAAATTTACCGGCACACTCAGCGTTATGACGCCTTTTAAGGTTGGTGAGTGGAATTTTCTGTTGAGCAATCTTTTGAGTGGTCAATATTCACCACATAATTTATTGGCTGCAGAGCAGATTTCGTTGGGAGGCACTTCCAATGTTCGTGGCACGCGCGAGAGTTTGATTTTTGGCAATAACGGTTTTTTTATCCGTAATGACCTGTTTCTGCGAACCATTCCATGGAGCAATAATGCGACGTTCAAAAAGACTTTGGGTGAACTTCGCCCTTATGTTGGTTTGGACTATGGTCGTGTTTTTTCGCAAGCTTTGTATGGATTTACGAATGAGCAACTTGCCGGTTGGACAGCAGGCATCAAGCTTGCAGGGGGGATGGTTTCTCTTGATGCCAGTTATTCCAGTATTTTCTGGAGCACAGTTAAGCACAAGAAGTCAGGCACATTTTTTATGACATTGGCAATGGAACTTTAAGCATATTTATTGGGGAGTAAAAGCATGGGACATGAGAAGAGAGAAGAAAGAGCAAAGTTATTAAGCGTTTTAGTTTCTAGTACGATGCTCAAGAAGGTTTTATTTGGGGGGCTTGGTTTTTCTTGTTTGTTAGTCCCTTCAGCCTTACAGGCGCAAATTGCCGTTGATGCAAACGCGAGTGCCACCCATCGCCCTGATATTGTGGCAGCGCCCAATGGGGTTCCTTCCATTGATATTGTTACCCCCAACAGCAGCGGTTTATCGCACAATAAATATAATGATTTTAATATTGGCAATGGAGGTGTGATTTGGAACAATCATGCGCAAGAAGTAGGGCAATCGCAATTGGGGGGCATTATGCCGGGCAATCCGCATTTGCGTGTTACCGGTTCAGCGAAGGTTATTTTAAATGAAGTGACCAGCGTCAAGCGCAGTGCGCTTCATGGTCCAGGAGAGGTTTTTGG
>NZ_JAQITG010000021.1:0-27893 GCF_028618615.1 Bartonella sp. AU15XJBT | reverse complement strand
GTTAGGCATGTATCCCTTGAGGGGAAGGGTGCACTCTTTATGAGGGCTAGAGTGCACCCTCTAGAGATTGGATACGTGCCATGAGAGGGTTAGGCATGTATCCCTTGAGGGGAAGGGTGCACTCTTTGAAGGCAGAGTGCACCCTCTATGAGATTGGATACGTGCCATGAGAGGGTTAGGCATGTATCCCTTGAGGGGAAGGGTGCACTCTTTATGAGGGCTAGAGTGCACCCTCTAGAGATTGGATACGTGCCATGAGAGGGTTAGGCATGTATCCCTTGAGGGGAAGGGTGCACTCTTTTGAAGGCAGAGTGCACCCTCTAGAGATTGGATACGTGCCATGAGGGTTAGGCATGTATCCCTTGAGAGGAAGGGTGCACTCTTTTGAAGGCAGAGTGCACCCTCTATGAGATTGGATACGTGCCATGAGGGTTAGGCATGTATCCCTTGAGAGGAAGGGTGCACTCTTTGAAGGCAGAGCGCATCCTCTATGAGATTGGATACGTGCCATGAGGGTTAGGCATGTATCCCTTGAGAGGAAGGGTGCACTCTTTGAAGGCAGAGCGCATCCATAGGGAAAGGCATATCTCATAAAAATAGAGAAAGCCCAGGAGATTCATTTTCTATTTTATCTCCACCGGTTTTTGTATTTACTATAGATATTTACTGTGTCTCCTAATATTTGAGAGGGTTATAGAGTGAGACTCACTGATCATGTCTTTATAATGAATACTGAGATCTCTATGAGAATTAAGATATTTTTGTGCTTTTTTTTTGTTTTTTTTTTGATTTTCTTAAGTCATGCAAGATTCATGAGGCATTTTCCTATAGTTTGGTTTTTGCTTGTACCAATAGCAGTGGTTTAATATTTCAATTATTTCAACGGCTTTATGAATACCGCCCTTAAAGAATGCTGCTTTATCATAATCAACTTTTGTATTTTGGGAGGCGGATCTCGATAAGGGGAGAAGGCTGGTACAGCTATTTTGGGTTTATCTCAGCAGAAAGAAAACACTTGTGGGAAGAATATGAGGTGCTATGCGCTTTTCTCACATTTTGCGACTCACGCTTTTGTTTCTCTAAAGGAGGAGAGTTCTCATGGAGGAATGCTTCTCATGCAAAACAGAACGCTCCAAACGGAATATGGGGGCTATCTTTTAATATTTCTCAATACGCGTCATATCCATTTCGCGGCTTTATCGGTGAAGGGGGATAAATCCCAAATGATATCAAACTTATTGCGCTCCCCATCTTTACGCTTCATATATAAAAGAGAAAGGCGGCATTCATCATACATTTTGCCAGTGCTCAATGATATGAGAGGCTGTGGGGGGAGATGATCGTTCGTGATGACGGTTCTTGGAGCGTGATAGTGTTGATTAAGAGGCATTATGATTCTTTATCATTTTGTTTGAAGTGTTTTATTTTACATGAGCTCTCCTGGGGTTCTGCTGTTTGTAACGGGTAAGGGGAGGGGTTGATAAACTCAATATAAAACAGCGTCGAAGGAAGAGAAGCTTAAGAGCGTTGGCTCTCTTAATTCTAATTCTAAGATTTTTAAGATGAGCAATAAAAAACGAATCCATCACCCAATTGCCATGATACAAGCCTTTCAATAAAGAAAAAATATCAGCGATTCTAATATCAGTGATTCTGTTGTGTCGTAAAACAGCGTATGCTGTAAAATCCCTCGTCCTTTGTGGGGGGGTATAAAGCAGCCTGATAGGTTGAAGTGTTTTTTTTGAAGGTGTGGTGAATATTTTTAAGCGCGATAAGCGCGCTTTAAGTTTTAGGTAAATTCTATGCATGGGAAAACCAAAAGTGAATGAGAAGCCAAGAGGGATAAGAACCCAGGCTGTTTGCAGGCCCGATTGAGACTCCTCGTCCTTTGAAGGGAGGAATGTTCAGTCAATTTGACAAAAGAATGACCTATTTTGCAGGGAGATCTTATGGAAGAATATCACAAAGTTAAGAAGGTTTAAGACAATACAGTCATAAAAAAAGCCCTCCGCTACAAACAGAAGGCAATAACAGGAAGCTTTTCAACATTGGGTAATAAGAAATATCAAAAAAAGTAAATCTAAAAAAAATGCATTAAATACAAAAATTCACCTTTAAACAAGACTACTTCCTATAAGTAGCAGAGAATTGAAAATAGAGCAATATAAAGAATACTTTTTACAAAAAAATTTCTCTTTATGCCTTAAAAGGTCATGAATAGTTCTTTTCCATTGAATGTTTATTCTGAAATTCACTGTCAATTAAGTCTTGAAAGATGTTATGAGGCATGCAACCATACTTATGTTTCAATAAAAAAACGAACAAATAGAGCACCTCATAGTTATGAACCAGCGTGTGGGGGAGAGGCTTTGTTTTTTTAAAAGGGTATGCCTTTTGATTGCCGGGGTTTTGTGAAAAGTTCGTGTGTCTGAGGTGTGGGAGATGGAGGGAAATATCGTTTGGCGTGTGGGGGGAGAGGCTTTGTTTTTTTTAAAGGGCGTGCCTTTTGAGCGCAAAGGTTTTGTGAAAAGTTCGTGTGTCTGAGGTGTGGTGGAGATGGAGGGGGATATCGTTTGGTATGTTGCACCGCGTGTGGGGAAATTTTCCCTTGAGAGTGGGGCAACGTCGGCTGCTGCCCTGAATGGCGAGAGGGATTATTCAGAATGTTTATGGTTTGCATATCCCCAATGAAAGGCAAGTAAGTCTAAACAATCTCGTAAATGATCGGCAAGGGAGTTTTGTTTGCGTTTTGAAGGACTTAATTCTTTGATCGCTTGGCCATAACCGATAACCCGCTCAAGCAGTGAATAGCCAAGAATACCAAGTTGTACTTTGATTGTTTTTAAATGATTGGAGGCTTCTATTTGCCGTTCAATGGGGTGGGTATAGCTTTGGCTACAGGAAACTTTTTCACGGGTGGTGTCAAGGCCCATGTGGAGGTCTGCCTGACTGTGTCGCCAGTAAAAATAAAAACGTTCTGCGGCTTTATATTGTGCCTTACTCAGATGTCCCTTCGCATATAAAAGCGCAATGGGATTGCTTTGTGCATTGACAAGGGCTTTGATGGTGCGCGGGTTGCTGGAACTTTCTGGATGCGTGGGCTGAAAATAAGGGTTGCTGGTTTCAAGGGGGATTTCTTGCGTCTTTAAATGACCCCTATGCTTTTCTTTCTCTTGGGGGGCGTTCTCGTAAGGCTTAAGAAGGGGTGTATTTTTTTTCTCTTGATGGTTCATATCATCTCCTTATGATCGTTTGATTCTTGTTAAAAAAATGTTGCTTGGTTTCATGAATAGAGGGCGTGAGAGGGGAGGCGTGGAGGAGGAAGGGGGCGTGAAGAGAGGGGGCATGTGTGGGCGTGTGTGGGCGCTTAGGTTATTTGCGGGTGCGGGTTGGAGCGCGTGGGTGGTGGCGTGGGCTGCTGAGGGTGTGCGTTGAGGCGTGTAAGGGCAAGTGGCGCAGGGCATGTTCATAAAAGAGAGGATTAGAGAGAAGGTGGGGGGCTTGGGGGTGGAGAGAGGGGGTGTGGTCTTGGAGTGTGGCTAGGATTGTTGTGCTGTGGGGGGGTGGAAAAACCATGGATTTGGTTCTTGAAAAGAGGGGTGTTTTGTTGCATTGTCTTTTGTTGTCGTGTGGATATTTTTCTTGAGTGATGTGTTTCTTGAGTGACTTGATGCGGGAGGAAAGTAATGGTGCGCAGGGTTTTGTCTCTGAGGGGATTAGTGTTGAGCGGCATTGTGGTCTTTGTCTCTGTGGCTATTTATATGGAAATGAAGGCGCTTGGGATGACGTGGGGCGTATTTTTACGCGCTGTGGCGTTTTATGGTACTCCCGGCATTTTTCTTATGGTTGGTTATGAAGTTATGCAGCGGCGGGGTGTAACAAAGGGTTTGTTCTTCAAGATGGTGTTGTTTAGCATCATTTTGGCTGCTCTTTCTGATTTTATTTATAAGCAAGCCGAGCATTTTGGTTTGGCATGGCTCTGGTTCTCAAATAAATGGGTGTTTTGTGTCCTTTTGGGCATTATCCTTGGTCTTTTCCTTGGGCTTGTTTATAAAGGGGCAAGACGTTTTGGGTTTAGGATTTCATGCTTTGAAAAGGATTGATATTTTGCTTCCATTGTGGCTGCCGTCTCTGTAGCTGTTTATATGGAAATGAAGGCGCTTGGGATGACGTGGGGCGTATTTTTACGCGCTGTGGCGTTTTATGGTACTCCCGGCATTTTCCTTATGTTTAGTTATGGAGTCATGCAGCGGCGGGGTGTAATATAAGGGTTTGTTCTTCAAGATGGTGTTGTTTAGCATCATTTTGGCGGCTCTTTCTGATTTTATTTATAAGCAAGCCGAGCACTTTGCTTTGACTTTGCTTTGGGGTTTGACTTGGGCTTTGGGGTTTGACTTGGGCTTTGGTTCTCAAATAAATGGGTGTTTTGTGTCCTTTGGGGCATTATCCTTGGTCTTTTCCTTGGGCCTGTTTATAAAGGGGCAAGTTTATAGAGAGGGAGGGCGTTTTGGGTTTAGGATTTCATTTTTTGAAAAGCTTTGCCTTGATTTGCTTGTTGGGTTTTATCCTTGGTTTGGCATATGGGGGGGTGAAGCATCTTGATATGCCTTGGCATTGGGTTTCAAATGAGTGGGGTTCGATTTGCATTTTTGTATTTCTTGTTCATTTTATGAGCACTTTTTTTCATGAGGCAACGCTGTGTGTTGGTGTGATGTTAGATTGGTTCTTAAAAAGGATGGGGTTTTTGCTTACATCGTAGGCGTTTTCTTTCATTTTATTGTTGTGGGGAGATATAAATGTCGCAGGGTTTGTGGCTTGTACTGTTGGTGGTGTTTTTTGGCCTTTTTGCTGTTGCTTTGGTTTTTCTTGATAAGGTGGCTGCGCGTCGTGGGGTTACAAGATGGCGGTTTTGGGGGCGATGGGTGGTCTTTTATGGCTTGGTGAGCGTCTATCTTGGTTTTATTTCTGTGGGTGCGGGGCGTTTGGCTTGGAGCCAGGAGCTGTTGTTGAAAGGGGCGGTGTTTTCTTTTCTTTTTGGTGCTGTCCTTGGTTTGGTGCATTGGGGTGTGGGGAGACTGCTGGTTTTCTGGCAAGAGTTCGTGAAGCCGATCCTATTTTGTTGTCTGATGGCTGTTATCCTTATGCTTTTTGCTGTGGGTATCAGGGATATGGATAGCGTCAGGGTGATGTTCTTGATGGTGTTGGTCTTTGCACTCTTGTTGAAGGGGCTCTTGGAGTTCTTTCTACGCAAACAGAGCGATACTCTGTTGCAGAGGTCGTTGCGTGTTTTGAATTTTCTGCTGTTTATTTGCATTTGGGGACTTATCTTTTTCTTTGTTTCTTTGGGAGCAGAGCATCTGGGTTTGAGTTGGCTTTGGTTTTCGAATCGGGATGTATTGACCATTATAAGTACATTTTTCTTTATTTTGACTTGTCAGGGAGCGAAGTCTGCGCGTGTGATGAGGAAGGCATTTTTTTAGAGGATCGTGTTTTGGGGTGGATATTCCACATAAACGTAGGTTTGTTTTTTAAAAAAATTGAAATGTTGCTTGGGCTATCATGAAGGGGTATGGAGCAAGGTATGTATTGGTGTGTGTGTGGATTATATGAATTCCATGCTGCGGTTCGGGTGTAGAAGGAGATGTGGGCTGATGTGGGGGAGAAGATGTGTGAAAGCCCCGTGTTGCAGGGTGCGTATGCGGAGAGTGCGCGCGTAGGGATTTGTGGGGGGGATTGGGTGTTTTTTTGTTCTTGAAAAGAGGGATGTTTTGTTGCACCATGAACGTTTTCCTTGCGTGATTTAATGGGGGAGCTTTAAGTGATGTCGCTTGATGGGGTCATTTTGCCGTTGTTGATGCTTTTAGGCATGATGAGTCTTTCCGTGGCTTCTATTTATATCAGTGCGCGTATCGCTATGAAGCGTTTAGGGCTTACAAAAAAGGCTTTCTTTAAAAATAGTGTCTTTTGCTTCTTTGTGGGTCTTGCCTCTCAGTGGGGTTATGGGATGGCGGAGCATCTGGGTTTGAGCTGGCTTTGGTTCTCAATCCCCTGGGTGCTTTATGTTCTGTGGGGCTTGATCTTTGGTCTTGTCTTTGCTCTTATTGATCTAAGGGCAAAGCGTTTTGGGTGACACTTAGGTGTTTTTTTTAATTAATTGGGGTATTTTTTTAATTGAGCGTTTTCTTTCATTTTATTATTTGTGGGGAGATATAAATGTCGCAGGGTTTGTGGCTTGTACTGTTGGTGGTATTTTGGGGCCTTTTTGCTGTTGCTTTGGTTTTTCTTGATAAGCTGGCTGCGCGTCGTGGGGTTACAAGATGGCGGTTTTGGGGGCGATGGGTGGTCTTTTATGGCTTGGTGAGTGTCTATCTTGGTTTTATTTCTGTGGGTGCGGGGCGTTTGGCTTGGAGCCAGGAGCTGTTGTTGAAAGGGGCGGTGTTTTCTTTTCTTTTTGGTGCTGTCCTTGGTTTGGGGCATTGGGGCGTCACGAGTCTGCCGGTTGCTTGGCAAGAGTTCGTGAAGCCGATCCTATTTTGTTGTCTGATGGCTGTTATCCTTATGCTTTTTGCTGTGGGTATCAGGGATATGAATGGTGTCAGGGGAATGTTCTTGATGGTGTTGGTCTTTGCACTCTTGTTGAAGGGGCTCTTGGAGTTCTTTCTACGCAAACAGAGCGATACTCTGTTGCAGAGGGCGTTGCGTGTTTTGAATTTTCTGCTGTTTTGTTGCATTTTGGGAACTGTCTTTAATTTTACTCGTTGGGGAGCAGAGCATCTGGGTTTGAGTTGGCTTTGGTTTTCAAATGAGGATATCTTGATCTTCATTACTGGATTTCTTACTCCTTTTATTTATCATGGCGTGAAGTCTGTGCGTGTGATGAGGAAGGCACTCTTCAAGCGAGGGGTGGTGTAGGGGCGTTAAAGATAACGCCGTGGGGGTGGTTGTTCAAAAGAACAGCGATAGCGGTAGGTTTGGGGATCAAACCAAAGACCGACTTTGCCTTCAAAATCACCAGAGCGTTGTTTGGCAATATTCATAATGACACCGGGGCGTTTGGCTAAATCTGCTTTTTCTTGGGCTAGCGAGGCGGCGAAGATTTTGTCTTCTAAGGATCGATTGCGCCAAATGGTGATGATGTTAAAAGCATTGGCACCAATTTCTGAGGCACCTTTGATATCTTCTGTTCCGGGGATATCTTTATCGAGACCCCCTTTGCGGGCATGGGCGACAAGATGAATATGCACACTGTTTAAAACAGCCCAATCCACCATTTTATAAACCGCTTGTTCTTGTCCCGCATAATCATCAGAGGCAATGCCAAGGCGCATCAGACTGTCGATAATAAATTGATCGCAACCATAGCGTGCGCGGCAATAATCAAAGACATCAAGCAAGGTGTCGACACTTGATTTACCAACATGTTCATAAAGAATAAGCCCATTGTCTAAAAAATGCAAAATACGTTCAATGGTCTCTTTTGTAGGCTTTTCTAAGCCGCCCGTTTGTTTGGTTAAACGCCGGAGGGATTGTTCTCCTTTCATCTCTAGAGATGCTAAGCAAAGACGGCTGTTTTGCGCAATCCAATGGGGAATACAGTCGGACAACAATTGGCTTTTGCCTGCTCCACTGGCACCGCTCCAAAGCGTTAATTCTGCGGGGCGAAAATGCAATTTGTCCTTCAGTTTCGGATAGGGAACCGTATAGCCAAGATGTTTTTCAGGCTCTGGCCAAAAAAGCCCAATCACTTGATCTTTATAGTCTGAGGCGCGCCGTAAGCCTTCTGGTGCAAAGCTTTTTGCTGAAGAAAAAGCTGCTTTTATGGTGGCTGCATCAATGCCTGCGGTTAAACAATCATTGGCATCTTTGCGGGGTAAGCGGACACGGTAGCAACGGTGGCGTCCAAGCCTGCTGGCAATTTCATGGGCGGCTTCTTCTCCAGGCTGGTCCATATCGGTGGCTAAAAAAATGGTTTCAAAAGCTTCTAAATGATCAAATTCATTTTCAATCCAATTGTGTTTCCCGCCCTTTCCCCCGCCAAAGGGTACAGAGACCGCCGGATATCCATAGGCGGCGAGCGAAAGCGCATCAATTTCCCCTTCCGTGATGACAATGGTCCGGCTTGTTGAAGAAAGCGTGGGAAACGACGCGTGATCTGAGGAGGTGTGGTGGGGCGCGTGAGTTGTTGCGAGTGTGGGTTGAGAGGCATGTGTTGGGGCGTGGTCTGTTGCGGGTGCGGGGTGCGGCGCGTGCGTGGTGGTGTGGGCTGTTGCGGGCGCGGGTTGTGAGGTCTGTGTGGTGGTGTTGGCTGTTGCGGGTGCGGGTTGTGAGGCGTGCGTGGTGGTGTTGGCTGCTGTGGATGTGGGTTGCGGCGCGTGTGTGGCGGTGTTGGCTGCTGCGGGCGCGGGTTGGGAGGTGTGCGTGGCGGTGTGGGCTGTTGTGGATGTGGGTTGAGAGGCGTGTGTAGAGGTGTGGGTTGTTGAGGGTATGGGGTGAGAGGTGTGCGTGGTGGTGTGGGCTATTGCGGATGTGGGTTGGGGCGCGTGTGTGGGTATGTTGGCTGTTGTGGGTGTGGGTTGTGAGGCGTGCGTGGTGGTGTGGGCTGTTGTGGGCGCGGGTTGGGAGGCGTGCGTGGTGGTGTGGGCTGTTGTGGGCGCGGGTTGGGAGGCGTGCGTGGTGGTGTGGGCTGTTGTGGGCGCGGGTTGGGAGGCGTGCGTGGTGGTGTGGGCTGTTGTGGGTGTGGGTTGGGATGCGGGTGTGGCGGCGTGGGTTGCTGAGGGCGCGGGTTGGGAGGCGGGTGTGGCGGCGTGGGTTGCTGAGGGCGCGGGTTGGGATGCGGGTGTGGCGGCGTGGGTTGCTGAGGGCGCGGGTTGGGAGGCGGGTGTGGCGGCGTGGGTTGCTGAGGGTGTGGGTTGGGAGGCGGGTGTGGCGGCGTGGGTTGCTGAGGGTGTGGGTTGGGAGGCGGGTGTGGCGGCGTGGGTTGCTGAGGGCGCGGGTTGGGAGGCGTGCGTGGCGGCGTGGGTTGCTGAGGGTGTGGGTTGTGAGGTGTGCGTGGGTGTGTGGTTTGTGGGGTAAAGGGCTTGCCAACCAAATAAAATCGGTTCACATTGGGCGGCTGTAGGTTTTGTTTTTGCTCCCGCTTGAGCGAGCCGTTCTTTGACTAAAGCAAGGGTGCCATCAGGTTTATAAAAGGGGAAAATGATTTTTTCGCCTTCTTCTCCTATGCGGTAACGTTTTATAATTTCTAGCGGGATGCAGCGTTCTTTATGGAGATAGTTTTTTACGAGATTTTGCGGGGTGTCCCCTTTAGGAACCGGTGGACGGTGATAGGAACGATGAGGGACCATAAAAGGTTTGGGGCGTGTCAAATTGAGAGTTGTGCGTGCTTCTTCTAAGGCTTGAGAGAGGCTAATGCCTTTGACTTCACACCAAAGGTCTAAAATATCGCCTCCAATGCCTTCTGCAAAATCATACCAAAGGCCTGCTTTACTGCCGCTTAAGCAAATCGATAAACTTTGTCCGGCTTCCCCGCGTGTGTTGCCAACAATCCAATGATTGCCGCGTTTATGCCCTTGGGGAAGAAGCATTTCTGCTATTCTATCTGCTTGTGCGATAAGTTTTTGTTTGATTTCAAAAATTGTGCTCATGGGTCTTCGGGATGTTATTCGTGTTTCTCAAAGATTTATTTTGCTGTGGGGGGCTGTTTTGCGGTTCTCGTGGTTCGATCTGATCTTGAGATCCGTAGCGCTATGGTACTTGCCAGTCCGCTTTGAGGGCTTCTTTACCGCTTTTTACTTGCCAATAATCGCGAAACTTTTTGGCTTGCCATTGGGCTTGGCGCTCACTCAAACCTTCTGAAACGGCCGCCTTGATGTCTGCTTGCTTGCCTGGGAAGGTAAGCTTTTGCGCAAAAGCAGTGGTGGGGTAAGGTGTGTTCGTGAAAGAGAAGGTGGATGTGGGGCGGCTGCAAGGTGTTGTGTTCCTTTGTGCGGAAAAGATGAGGCGTGTGGGGTATGCGTTGTTGTGATGAGAGCAGAGGGGGTGATGGTGACGCGTTTTGCTGTGTGAACGATTGCTCCACGGGGTGTTTTTATGCCCGTTGTTGTGCTCAAGGTTGTTTTGTTTGATGTGGTTTTGTTCTTGGTTTTGAAACATTTGGGCCCCCGCGTTGTTTGTTTGAGAAAGTGGTTGCGTGTGTGGTGTCAACAAGTGTCGCTATAGTTGATCAGACTGCGGTAAAGATTCTCGTTGCTTTGAGAGATGAGAGAGGAGGAGTCCCCCTGTTTTTGCTGCTCCAGCCGTTCGATTTCATAGCGAAACCAGTTGCGCCATGTGGCTTGCCAGTCTGCTTTGAGGGCTTCTTTGCCACTTTTCGCTTGCCAATAATCGCGAAACTTTTTGGCTTGCCATTGGGCTTGGCTCTCACTCAAACCTTCTGAAACGGCCGCCTTGATGTCTGCTTGCCAAGTTTCAGGAAGACGGTGCCCTTTGGGAACGCTTGAGGGGGTGGTTTTTTGTGCGACAATTTGTGGGAGAGGGACCCCTCGTGCCTCTGCTTGGGGAGCGGTGGCGCAGGCATTTTCGTGCTCCGTTTCTTCTGGTGGTGGGGAGATGGGTGGGGAAGAAAGAGCCGAAGTGAGACGTTGAGCACTTTGTTCAAAACGCTCTTGGTAGGAAAGGGAAGTTTCTGACTCATCAGACAACATTTTCTTTTCAAAAACACCGATAGGTGTTTTCTTTTCTTCTGCCTTTTGAGCTTCTAAGCTTTGTTCACCATCTTTTGTCCGCTCGTTAAGCAGTTGTTGAATCTCAGCATTGATTTTCTTGCGCTTTTTTGCCGAAGAACGTCCCGCAAAGGATTTTTGCTCAAGCAATTTTTCACGCTCTTGAAAAACATTTTCGCAACGCTGGTTCCATAAGCCATTGGCTAAATTTAAAATCTTACCCTCGCGGATTAGCATTTCTAAAACATTAACAAAAGTTCGCTTGTCACAACCGCAAAGACGCGCTAAACGTTCTTCTGATATTTCTAGAGGACGACCGCGTGCATACATTTCATTGAGAAGAATCGTATAAATTCCAATCTCGTGTGCGCGCATGCCACGAACACCGCCTAGAAAGTCATTTTGATACCAACAAACATACGGAAGCCTAGACGATTCATAGTGAGGAGTTTCTTGTTGATTAGCGTGTTTCATACGGCAATCTACTTTCTTCTTTCTTATACAGTTTTATTGATGATAAAAGCGCAAACAGAAATTTAGCTCATGTTGCGCTTGGCTCTGCTTAATGACGAAAGGGCTTTTTGATGATGTTTGTAAATGAGTGGGGGGCTTGAAGGGCATGAAAACTACAATTTGAGATTGCGGTGATGGAAAAAATAAAGAGGACAACACTTCTCAATGCATCAGCTTTTGGAGGTTGTCTCTTGCATCCTATCGTGTGGTTAAAGTGTTTTTATGAGTGAAAAATGATTTTGTATTTCCCCCTGAAAATTAAAATTTGCCCCCTTAATTTTATCCTTTTTAGAGGATATTGCAAGCCCGTTTTGTAAAAAGGACGTGTTTTTTTCAAAAGACGCGCTATATGGTGAAATTATGAATATCGATGGTTGGCGTAAAAGATTAAGGACCGCTTTGGAAAAAAGCGGACGCTCAAAGAGATCTATCTCTCTCGCTGCCGGTAAAGGTGCGGGATATCTCCATTCTATCCTTTCTGAAGGAAAAGAACCAACAATCGAATCTCTCTCGCGAATTTGTCACGCGATTGATATCAGTATGAATTATATTCTTTACGGTAAGGAAGTCAGTCCTGAAGATAAAGAATTTATAGAGCTTATTTCAAAACTCTCTCCGGAAGAGAGACAGGCGATTTTGACTCTTTTGCGGCGACCCATTGACGAAGCTTCAAAATAAGTTCCTTCTGTGCTTTTGAATCAAGACGACTCCAGTATTCTATTAATATTATATCACTCATTTTACCTCTCCTGTGTTTTTATAATTGCAATTGAGTAAGAACAAATAGAGAACAACAAAAGAACAGGAGGAGAATAAGGAATAACTGATCTTTATTTATATATGTCATTTGAGCCCCGCAAAGATTTAAAATATATCTTTTATGAAGGATAAAATGGTTGACATCTCTCCTATAGAGGATATAAGACTAACGGTATATTTGATCTTGTCAAGATGAAGCTATGCTTTATCAACTATCTAAAGGGGGAAATCATGAAAAATATTCCATTCGTTAAAGAGGATGAAATCATTATCATTCTTTGCGAAGACGAAAAACCTGATACCTATGAAGGACCAATCGACGAAATCGAAGCAGTACTCGAACTGATTGAAGAATCTGAAACTGTTTATAAAGTTTTACGCCTTGATCTTACAACCAATCATGCGGAAGACGTGACAGAACAAATCGCTGATTTTTACGCGGAAAATTACGAAATAAATGAAGAAAATACACAATTGCAGCCCTTCATTTTGAATAGTGAAGCCTATCATGCGTGTTTAGATGAAAGAGTGGCGCGCGATTATGAAGATAATCTCTATGGCTCTTATGAAAAACAGCATCGTTTACGTCCCTGTGATGTCTTGTCAGATTATTGGTGGTAATCATGTCAAGTTATCTCAAGACTTCTTATCAAGGGTTTCCACTTTATTACGCTGGAAAAACTCGAAATCTCATCAGACTCGAACCACAAAAACATAACGCTGTTCTTTTCATATCGCAAGAGGCGGCTCAGTCTATGGCAAAAAACTTGGCAGAAGAATATTGCTGCTATGATTTTTCTGTTGTGCAATAGCAGCATGGAAAAAAGGCTCTCCCCCCATGATGACCAGGTTGCCGGATAATTGACGGGACAAGTATTTTTTCATTGGGGAGAGAATGGCGCCCGTTGTGCTTTCGTTCATTGGGGGAAGATGTTGGGAGGGGAAGCCGTTTTGTGGGGAATTTTTTAGCCGATGGGGGGGGGCAAGTCGGGAAAAAGGAGGTGTGTGTGAGTGCGGCGTGTGAGGAGGAGAAGTTGGCGGGCGGTTGGTTGATTTTTGAGGGATAAGGAAATGAGGGAGGGGTGAAGAGAACGGTACCATTGGAGGGGCTTGGAGCGACAAGTGAAAGCATGCTGGAGAACGAAAATGAGGGTGAGGCGGGGATGAAGAGAGGTAGCCAAGTACAGCAAGTTGAATAAGTACAGCAAGTTGAATAAGTCACACCTATAAATGGGCAAGTTTAAGAGGGGGGGAGAAGAGCGAATTTTTGTGTTGGAGGAGGACGCAAGCAGGGGGCTTAGTGTGTGACAAGTATTTTGGGAAATGGCGGGCGGTTTTGGGGGGGAGCCAAGTAGGGGATAAGGAAGCACTTTGGGGGAAAATGTTGGGGGGGAGCCGTTTTGTGGGGGAGTTTTTTAGCCGATGGGGGGGCAAGTCGGGAGAAAGGAGGTGTGCGCGAGTGCGGCGTGTGAGGGGGAGAAGTTGGTGGGCGGTTGGTTGATTTTTGAGGGATAAGGAAATGAGGGAGGGTGAAGAGGATGGTACGATTAGTGGGCTTGGAGTGACAAGCAAAACGTCTGTTGGACAGTGAAGTGCGAGAGAGGCAGAGGAGCAGTCGTACAGCGTTGAATGGGGAAAAATTTCTATAAAAAGGTAAATTCAAGGGGCAAGTGGATGTTGAAGGGAGACGCCAGAAGCTTGGAATGACAAGTATTGCTTGGGAAGATGGCGAGCGGTGTTTGAAGGGGAAAGCTTTCATCACAAGGCAAAAGTAGGTGGAAAAGCAGGTGGGTGTTGGAGGAGGACGCAAGCAGGCAGCTTAGTTGTGTGGGTGAAAGTATTGCTTGGGGAAATGGCGGGCGGTTTGGGGGGAGCCAAGTAGGGGATAAGGAAGCACTTTGGGGCAAGATGTTGGGGAGAGAAAGGAGACGGGGGCGGTTTTGTCCACTTTTGTATTGCGTGTGCGGGGGGCAATGAAAAGCAAGTAGTTTTCTATGGGGGAGACAGTGGTGCGCGTTATGTTTCCGTCTATCGAGGAGGAGCTGATTGAAGGAATTTTTTGCCGATATGGGGGTGCAAGTCGAGAGAAAGGAGGTGTGTGCGAGAGAAAAGAGTATGTGCGAGGTGTTCGCGGGGGCGTTGGGGGAGGATGCGTCTTTTGCGTTTTCAGCGGCACAATGAGGAGGGGTGCGTGTGGGGGATAGATAAAGTGTGATGTTTCAAAGAGAATATTTTGTCAAAAAAGCACCAGATAAAGGAGGAAAACATGCCAATCATTATCGATTGTATTCAGGGAACAGAGGAATGGCATAAAGCGCGGAATGGTTTGATTACAGCTTCTTTGTTTGAGATGGTCATGGCACAAAAAAAACAGGGGCAAAAAACATCACGATATCATAGCGTGATGATGAAATTGGCAGGAGAAAGAATTACCGGAAAAACCGTGGAAGAAGGGACAACGCTTTCTCAGCGACGCGGGACAGAGTTAGAACCAAGCGCACGACATCTTTATGGAAAACTGACACAGACAGAGCCGGAATGTATTGGCTTTGTTTTAGCAGATGATCGCAGAAAAGGATTTTCTCCCGATGCTTTTGTGGGAAAAAATGGCTTGTTGGAAATTAAAACAAAAAAACCTGAAATTTTGATCCCTCATTTTGCGCAAAAAAATTTTCCAGCAGAACATAAAGCTCAATGTCAAGGAGGTTTATGGATTTCTCAACGCGAATGGGTGGATTTGATGCTCTATTGGCCAGATATGCCTCCTTTGATTAAACGCGCTTATCGTGATGAAGCCTATATCAGCAAGCTTGAAAATGAAATTAGTCGTTTTAATGAGGCTTTGGAGAAGATGGTACAGCATATTCAGCGTTTTGAGACAGGCTCTGGAATAAGAACAGATAGTGCTTTGAAGGAGGGGGAAGAAAGGGTGCTTGGAATGAAGACAAAACATCTGCTGGAAGGTAAAACAAGAATGAGACGGGGTAGAGGCGGATCTGTACAGCGTTGATGAGGGGCAAAGCTTTTGTCACAAGGCTAGGCAGAAAAGCGTGGGTGTTGGAGGGGGAAAGACACTTAGCGTGACAAGCATTGCTTGGGAAAATGGCGGAAGGTGTTTTAGAGGGGAGCCAAGTAGGGGATAAGGAAGCACTGTGGGGCAAGATGTTGGGGAGAGCGAGGAGACGGGGGCGCGGGTTAGGAGCACTTTTATATTGCGTGTGCGGGGGGCAATAAAAGGCCCCCTTTATGATGGTCAAGTTGCCGGACAAGTGTTTTTTTACTGGCGAGAGAAGGGTGTGTGTGCCCCCGTTCATTGGGGGAAAATGTTGGGGGATAGCCGTTTTGTGGGGGGCGTTTTTTTACCGATATGAAAAAAGGAGGGAGGGGCATGAGAAAAAGACTATGTGGAATTAAGTGGGCTTATTGGGGAAAGGTGGGGGCGGTCGAGGAAGAAAATGGAGGAGAAACGGGGGGATAAGGAAAGAACGGATAGAGACGCTATATACCTTTATGGTTCTCAACAATCTCTTGTTATAGAAGAGCAAAAATTACCACACCTTGTGAATTCGCTTCGGGTTACTCTTAAGGCGCTTCAAAAGTACTTTTATCAGATAATTCTCCATATCAATCTGATAAATGCTAAAAATGCTTGGAAGAGGATGAGCCAGACGATCAATTGACCAATCTTTGCCAGGTATCCTTTTCTACTGATGAGAATTAACAATCCGATACTTATTATGCCTAGCTTTATATTCCACGTAAAAAGCGAAATTATACCATAAATGAGAGGTGATATTCCACAAATAATGAAAATTATACGCTTGATATCATTGAAAATTATACGATTACTATCATAGTGTCGTCTATTCTCTTTATTAATTTCAAAAGTCTTGTGATGGTCTTTAAAAGTTTCATGATAGAACTGATTGTAAACAGCTCTTTTTTGAGGATCTTTAAGAATTTCATAGGCTTCAAGAATTTTTCTGAATTTTTGTTTAGCTTCGGGGCTAGAATTATGATCAGGGTGGTATTGTAGCGCTAATTTACGAAAAGCAGATTTTATCTGTTTATCATTGCATTCGTAGCTTACACCAAGAATTCCATAATAATCGTCTTCATTTAAGCTCATTAAATACTGCTACTTGTGCATTGTTCTTATTTTTATAGGATAGCTTAACGGATTCCTTTTGAATAGATCAATATTTGTTATTTTATATTGAAAATATGTAGAAAATTATCTTGAAGGAGGGGGCTATACTTAAGTCTAGAGGAGAGAGACAGTTCAAAACGCTTGAAAATATCGGATATTCTTCATGCTTTTAGAAGTGTTTTTTACAAAAATAGATTAAAAGAGAGACGATAAATCAAAGATAAAAGGGGCGGTAATAATAGCCAAGGTTGTTATGATTGTAAATAAATAGGCAGGAATTTTAAATTTAAAACGCCAAAGTAAACAAATGGGAACAGACATTAGTGTCGTTATTATGAAGCCTACGATAAACCATTGCAGGGATAATTTCATTATATTAAGCTTATCTTTATTAAGACGACTTTGTTTTAGTTCTTCCTCTGAAACACAATCGATAATAGAAAAACCATGATAAACAGGAAACTCTCCACTTGGACAAGCAGGAACAGAAAATTTTTCAAGCTCTAATCATTCTTTTTCGTGTTCTTTTTCCAATATCTTCTTTTTTATTTTTTGTTTTATATATTCTTTGGAAATACAATGGATCGGAGAAGTACTCCCAACGAAAAAGTCATCTTTTGTACAGCCACTTGTTGTATGATGCGTGAATAAAACAGCGCTTATTGTTATAGCAAATAAAATAAACCGTTTAAACATGGGGTATCTTTTAAGCAATCTATAGTCTTTTATTTCTAACGCGCTTTTATAAGTGATTTCTGTTGAATAGATCAATATGTGTTATTTTTGTGTTGCAAATATCTGTAAGAACGTGTTTAATGAAAACTGCGATAATGTTGTATTGTATCTAAATAAGGGTGTGGTACAGGTTAAAACCCCGCTTAGGCGGGGTTTTTATTTGTTGGAGGAGATGTGACAGCAGAAAATATGAAAATATAAGGTGGGCGCTGTAGCCAAAATGCTTGTTCTAGGGCAGGAATAGGGTATATCCAAAATATTCTAAATGAAATATACTTGTTGTTGCACATTTACGCGCTTGTTTTAAAAAAATATCTTGCTCCAAGCTCATTTCATACTCGTTTGATCCCCATGGCATGCCGGTGTTCATGAATTTCATACTGGCGCTTGTGAGCAATATCGTGAGGGGTATATAAAGCTCTGTCAATTATAAATATTGTGCACCCCATCTTACTTCATGAAAAAAAGCCCCCATCTTTGGCGCGCTCCCAATCTTGCGACACGGGTTTTAGATATGGGTTTTATTGCGAGATGGGCTTTGGCTCTTGAGATAATTCATGCGTATGTTCACTGTGGGGGCTTATGAAGAGGTATGCTTTTCTTGTACCGTTCCACGTCATAGGGATCTTTTTGCTTGTGAACTGTAAGTGATATGAGTTTGATTGATTGCAATAGAACAGTAAGGGAGAGAATTTTTTGCTCTTCGGGTTCTTCTTCAAGAGGAATAACGCTATTAGTATCAATCAAAGTATTCGTATAAAAAGGATGCGTCTTGAAAGAAGTGCGGATGAGAGCTCGTGGAAAAGGTTGGGCATAAAATTGGCAATGAGGAATCTTCTTTGAAAAAGCGGGCTATCAATTGTCTGGCTCATGGGGTGGCTAGCTCATGAGATATTGGGTTTATGGGGATATTGGGTTTATGGGGTGGCTTATTGAGGGATTGTTGAAGGGGGGATCGTTGCTTGTTGTTGTCTTTGCAGGGGATAGGGAGCACAAGGGGGAAATTAAGTTGAGAGGAGGGTGTCGAAATGGCTCTGTTATATCTGTTATCAATGACGAATAGGATCGATGAAGCTTATTCTAATTTTTTTCAGAGAATGCTTGTGTTGCATGTCGCTTGGGCTGGACAGAGAGGCTGGAAAGATAAGATGATTTGCGTGGGGCGCGCGGGCTAAGGGGATCAATGAGGTGTGTTCAAACAATCGGTTTATAATAATTATTGAAATCCAATGAGAGCCCGAAATAGCGTGAGGATGTTCTTATTTCAAATTTCCTTATTCAAACGCTCTTGTATTGAATCAAGCAAAATCATTTGTCTGCATATCACAAGCGGAGTGGTCTCATGGGGAAAAACATTCTCAAAAAATAAAAATATCTATGCAAGATGTCTATACAAAAGCCAAGGGGAAATGGGATCTAAGGGGTGTTGCAACAGTGAGGCTTGGCGCAAAGAGGGATAAGGGGGAATAGGGCATTTTATATGAAGGAAAGAAGGGGAAAGCAATGGGGGGTGAGAACTATTCTTTCGTATCGCGTCAATTTCAAAACTTGTTCGCGGAGCTTTTTGGAGATTAAGTGCGTCATTGACGCCATTGATTGTGAAGACATTAAAGCGCATGCATGGTTTAAAGGATAGAGGATTCGATAAAGCCGATGGAGGGAGGGCAAAGAAAAAATTGGTGGCTTATAGGGAAGAAGAGCGAGGCAAAAGAAGAAGAATAAAATGGTGCTGCGAGAGAGGATTGAACTCTCGACCTCTCCCTTACCAAGGGAGTGCTCTACCACTGAGCTACCGCAGCCGTTTTCAATCTTTGCGCTGTCTTGTGCCATATTGTCAGAAAATAGGCAAGAGAACATTTGTATATTCTTGCAAGAAAACGTATCTTATGTCATGACATAGTGTTCTTATACTCTTATAGATATTTTTTAAAGCCATGAGTTGCTTGAATAGAAGCTCAACACTGCTCAAAAGGTTGCGCAATGACACAAATGCATCAAAAACAAAAACACGATGAAATGAATCATCAAGACGAAAAAGCAAAACGACGTCAAGAAAGATTGGCTCAACAATTGCGACAAAACCTAAAACGTCGAAAAGAGCAAAGTCGAAAAAGAGCGCAGTCAGAGCTCTAAAATGCAAAAAAATGTTTTTTTTAGTGCATCTTTGCAACCAAACTTCTCAATAATCTGTTTTCATAGTTAGAATGCGTTTTTAAAAAAACGATCAATAAAGCATAACTTTCCAAAGAGGGAAAAACTTTTGGAAGGGGTGGCGCAAAAGAAAAGAGGGAAAACATTATGGATTCTATTCAAATTGTTGGTGGGGAAAAACTTAAAGGAACAATTCCTATTTCAGGGGCAAAAAATGCTGCATTGCCTCTTATGATTGCGGCGCTGTTGACAGAAGAAACCCTCACGCTAGAAAATATTCCTCATCTTGCCGATGTTGAATTACTTATTCGTATTCTTAATAATCACGGTGTTGGATATGCCGTTGATGGACAAGAGTGCCATGATGATTATGTCAATTCAAGAACAATTCATTTTACCGCGCAAAAAATAGCCACAACACGGGCACCCTACGAATTGGTGAAAAAAATGCGGGCAAGCTTTTGGGTTATTGGGCCTTTACTTGCACGGTGCCTAGAGGCTTATGTTTCGCTTCCTGGGGGGTGCGCTATCGGAACAAGACCTGTCGATTTTATCCTTGAAGGATTGAAAACTTTAGGGGCCCATATTGCGATTGAAAATGGATATGTTCATGCAAAAGCACCAAAGGGATTAAAAGGGGCTCATTACCGTTTTCCTAAAGTCACGGTCGGGGGAACCCATGTACTGTTGATGGCAGCGACAATGGCAAAGGGAACAACCATTCTTGAAAATGCGGCTTGTGAACCAGAAGTCACAAATCTTATTCGAACCTTGAATGCTATGGGCGCTCAAATAACCGGTGAAGGAACATCAACGCTCACCATTGAAGGGGTGAAAAAACTTAAAGGAACAAGAATACGAGTCATTGCCGATCGAATCGAAGCGGGAACATATGCAATGGCGGTGGCTATGGCGGGGGGGGATGTCTTTCTTAAAAATGCCAACCCTAACCATCTCACAAAAGTGCTCAAAGTTCTCCAAAAAACCGGACTCGAGATTCAAATAGAACCTCAAGGAATTCATGTTAAGCGAAATCCAAGGAATACAAAAATTATGCCCGTTGATATTAAAACAGGACCTTATCCTGCTTTCCCAACGGATCTCCAAGCACAGTTTATGGCGCTTATGACACAGGCTGAAGGAATTTCCCATATTACAGAGACGATTTTTGAAAATCGTTTTATGCATGTTCCAGAACTCAACCGTTTAGGGGCGAAGATAAAACTCGATGGACAAACGGCAACCGTTTATGGAACAGAGAATTTGCAAGGAGCCCCGGTGATGGCGACGGATTTGCGTGCTTCTGTTTCTCTGGTGATTGCGGCATTGGCAGCAAAGGGAGAAACAATCGTCAATCGTGTTTATCATCTTGATCGTGGATTTGAGCGGTTAGAAGAAAAACTAGTGCGATGTGGGGCAAAAATTCAACGGTTAACGGCGTAACACTTTAAAAGGTATGCCTCTATTGAAGCAGCTGAGAGAGATTGCTTGGGGGAAATTATTTTGGGGGCGGCATGATTTTTAAAATTCCCTTTTTGAGGGGGGGGGATCTCAAAAATCAAGAGGGGTTTCTTATCTCTCAATAAACGCAGGTTTTATCTCATGGTTTTGGAGTGCGCGCATAAGAGTTTGAAAAAGCTCCAACCTAAACAACAAAAAGCAATCTTGTGTTTGATTACTCATGAGATAAAATACTGCTTTAAATTTTATTGTAAATCCTTTGAAATTACTTTATACCTTAAAGGGTGACTTTGGTCGTAGACGCAACGACCAAGAGGGTCTGAAAGCCCTAAAGTTCGATCATAAAAATTAACCTACTTTTGTGGGTATCCCGGAATTCCGGGAGATTTTGCCATGTCCAGGTGTGTCTACACACTAAAAGCAAAAAAAGCTGATTCGAACTCAGTACTTTCAGACTCCCGGAATACTTATGCGAGGGCGCTCGCAACCGGTAGGGGGTCTTCAGTGCAAGCTAAAAATCCACATTCTAACGATATTTTGATAGGCAAGAGAATTCGTTTGAGACGAGAAATGTTGAAAATGTCTCAAAAACAATTAGGGCACCGTTTAGGCGTGACCTTCCAACAAATCCAAAAATATGAAAAAGGATTGAACCGTGTGGGGGCAGGGCGCTTACAAGAAATTGCTGATATATTGGATATCTCTATTTTCTTTTTTTATGCTGATATTTCAACAAAAGAACATGTCTTGCTACCTTATGAAGAAATGACCTCAAGCCAAGAAGAGCATACCCTTTTGAAAAGTTTTAGAGAGCTTAAACCTAAACAACAAAAAGCAATCTTGTGTTTGATTGCTGAAAGATAAAACACGGCTTTAAATTTTATTGTAAATCTTTCGAAATTACTTTATACCTTAAAGAGTAACTTTGGTCGTCTACGCAGCGATCAGTAGGGTCTGAAAGCCCTAAGGTTTGGTACGTGAATTTAACCTACTTTTGTGGGTATCCCGGAATTCCGGGAGTTTTTGCTATGTCCAGGTGTGCTTGCACACTAAAAGCAAAAAAAGCTGATCCAAACTCAGTACTTTCAGACTCCCGGAATACTCATGCGAGGGCGCTCGCAACCCGAGGGGGCACAAAGTGCAAATTAAAAATCCACATTTTAATGACATTTCAATAGGGCGAAAAATTCGCCATAGACGAATTTCAATGAGGCTTTCTCAAAAGGAATTAGGGAAATATCTAGGTGTTAGTTTTCAGCAAATCCAAAAATACGAAAAAGGCGCCAATCGTGTAAGCGCAGGATGTTTGCTAGAAATCGCTAAAAAACTAGAAGTTCCGATGAGCTTTTTTTATGCGGATCTTTTAACAGCTGATATTGCCACAAAAGAACATGTCTTGTGCTCTTATGAAGAAATGATTTCAAGCAAAGAAGAGCATATTCTTTTGAAAAGTTTTAGAGAACTCAAACCTAAACAACAAAAAGCAATCTTGTGTTTGATTGCTGAAAGATAAAACACGGCTTTAAATTTTATTGTAAATCTTTCGAAATTACTTTATACTTTGGGTGACTTTGGTCGTAGACGCAACGATCAAGAGGGCTTCAAAAACCCTAAAGTTCGATCATAAAAATTAACCTACTTTTGTGGGTATCCCGTAATTCCGGGAGTTTTTGCCATGTCCTAGGTGCTGCGCAGCACTAAAAGCAAAAAAGCTGATTCGAACTCAGTGTTTTTGACTCCCGGAATACTTATGCGAGGGTGCTCGCGCTTGGCGGGGGCTTTCAGTGCAAGCTAAAAATCCACATGTCTAACGATATTTCGTGAGGTCGAAAAATTAGAAACAGTCACTGGAGCTAATGCCAGACAAGCGTTTTTTTCAATGTTTTTACCGTGTTGTCAGAGGTTATTTGCTTTTTTCCGTTTGCAAAACTCTTTTTAAAACTAACCAAGCGGCATATTCTTGTAAGACAACACCTAAAAGCGGTCGCGTATAGGGAAAGGTAAGTTGATCTTCATCATAGCCTTTCATCTGTACGGTTATTGTTGCATGTCCAAGGCTTTCTTGCTGCTGTTCTAGGGTCTCGATGGAAGGTGATAAGCGCACTTCAACCGCAAACTGTGGAAGGTTTTTTGCATTTTTTTCTGGGGCGTGGAAATATTTTAAAAGTTGTGGATCATGGATGGACCAATGTACCTCTGCGTGCATGGCTAATTGTTTACACGCCGTGGTGACTTCTCTGCCAACCAAATAGGGGTGAAAATGATTTTCAAATTCTTCGATAAGATGTGGTGCCAAGGGGGTGGAGGACTGACCAATCAGTTGCACCAGAACATAAGGGCTTTTCCATAAAAAATGGCGTTCAAAGGGTTCATTTGCAAAATGACGATCAACAAAATGTGCTATGGTACTTTCATCAATTCCAATCAAAGTCCAGGCATACTCCGCGCGCGATAGAGAAGAATATTTCTTCTCATTTTGCTGTAAATAATCTTCTAAAAGGGCAAGAGCTTGTGAGGGGGGACCAGGCAAAACAACAAGTGTGCTTTCATCACAAGAAAGGTAAAAACCAGGGGCTGTGCCTGTAGGATTATCAAGCACTTTTGCTGTTTTCGGAAACAAGGCTTGACGCGCATTATTCTTATCCGGTGCAATTCCTAATCGCGCCAATTGACCTTTTACTGTGTGCCAAACATCTTCATGATGCACCAAAGGTTGCCTTACAGCTTGGGCAACGCTATCTCGTGTTTTATCATCAGAGGTTGGTCCCAACCCCCCACTGATAAGGATAAGATCTTCTTGTCCAAGACAAGAGACAATCGTCTCACTGATTTGCTGTAATTGATCCGCACAAACAAAATGACGCGTGACTTGAATATTTCTTTTTTCCAAGCTTTGGCTTAAATCTTGTAAATTCGTATTCAAATATTGACCTGAAAGAAGTTCATCACCTACAGTAATAATGGCTGCACGATACACAGAGATAGGCTTCACAAGAAAATGGCCAACAGTTTCAGCCATTTGACGGGATGAGGCTTCGCCTCCTCGATCATAAGGGACGATTTTCCCCGCACGAATAACCTGATCAACACTTTGAGATAATTGTTTTGCTTCCTCTTGAAAGCCTAAATGTTCTAAGAGTAAAGCGGTGGTATAAAGCATGGCAGAAGGGTTTGTTTTATTCTGTCCAGCAATGTTTGGGGCGCTTCCATGAGCGGGTTTAAAACAAGCAATCTGGCTTCCTACATTGGCTTGAGGTGCAAGCTCCAATCCGCCCATGACACCAGCAGCACAATCAGAGAGAATAGCGCCAAACATGTTTTCAGCAACAATCACACCAAATTGCTCTGGCTTTGTGGTAATCCACAAAGCAACCATATCAACATGATGAATATCTGCTTCAATTTCTGGATAGTTTTGCGCGATTTTCTCAAATATTTCCTGCGCAAATTGTCCACTTTCTCGCATAACATTCAGCTTATCAGCAAAAGTAACGCGCTTTATCCCATGCGCACGTGCATAAGAAAAAGCATAGTCAAATAATCGCTCTAAACCAAAGCGTGTCTGTAGACGGACTGTCCATGCGGCTTCTTCAACACCATATTTTGTCAAATTAGGATGTTTTAACCAAGCAGATGTTTCTGGCGTGATACCCAGAAAATCTAATCCCGCATCGAGACCTTCACTCTTCTCTGTGATCACACAAAACTCAAAAGGTTTTCGCGGACCAAAAATGTATCTTACCGGACGTATCGTGGCAAACAGACCTAACTTTTGGCAAAGTTGAAGGATAGGAGAAACATAGGCAAGGTTTTGCTCCTTTAAATGTGGTGCGCATTCTTTTAAAGCTGCTTCTTTTCCGGGTTCTGTCACAGTGCCAAGTAAAATGGCATCACTTTCAGCTATTTTTTGCCATGTTGCTTGAGGAACAGAATCCCCTTCCTGTTGCCAACATTTCCAACCAATATCACCATGCGTGAATTCTATTGGCAATTGAAATTGCTCTAAGACCATTAACGCTGCATCACAGAGCTCTGGTCCTACGCCATCCCCTGATAGCACAAGAACTTTTTTTTTCATCATCTCTCCCTCCATTCATCAACGACTGCATTCGTCATGACAGTACTCTCCCTCCCACAAATGCAACCATACCCTAGAGAGGTAATCTTATATTCATGATTTATACAATGGCTTTTTGTGTGATGATGAACCAAAGCTGTCACTTTTTCCCTCTTAACGCTTAAAAACGTGTCCTTATCCTTAATAAGCTTATCTCTACCATGCTTTCCCAATAAGCGTTTAAATTCACGTGTCATACTTTTTTGATCTTTTGGAACTCCCATAAGACTCTTTTTTCAATGGTGCCTATCGGTTGCACGAAAGAGTCTCATGTTTCTAAAGCCGCCGACAGATTACCTTCTTGCCAATACAGATCACCTTCTTGCTAATAAGGTTAGAAGATATCCAAGGCATTGTTGCAAAACTTTATCTGGATAGTCTGGAGCATTTAAAGTCAAGGAGTGCGCGCGCATTGGGGAGCCCGTGCTGCCAATATTTGTCCTCGTGTTCCAGTTCATAGCAAAGCATACAAGCGCAAAAGCCTCATAAAAGCGCTCCTTTGAACTTTGCTGTAAGGGGATACCTTCTAGCGTAGCGTTGCTCGAAAAAAGAGATAATGTGTTTCATCGTGTAACCTTAAATCCTCTCGCTAAAAATAAATTTTTAAAAGAGAGAAGCTTCCTTTGTTCCCAATGGGTATTACAAGCGCAAGAATAACACGGTGTAAACACATGGCGTTTAAACGCTTTGTGTGCTTTTTTGTTTTAAAGTTTGGAGAGTCATGAGTCCCTCTTCTAATCCTAAAGACATTTTACTTTCTAGCAACGCTTAAATTATTTAAGGCTAAAAGAAAATCGTGAGCGCTTTGATGCACTGGTCAAACAAAAGAATGGTTCTTTAGATTTTCTGTTTGTTGCAAGATTTTACTTCATCATTTTTATTGAGACAGAGTCGTAAAAGTGTGACCCTTTATATTTCCCCATAGAAAAAGAGCTGTGTTTTATACTTTATCTGCCTTTATCATCACTGCTTTTCGTTCACTCATTTTAATAAATGTTCATTTGTAAAAATGCGTGAAAATGATAGAGAGATCTATAATTTATGAGGGGCTGGAATATTGGGGGCTTGAAAAATCGCCTTGCAAAAAACAGTTCCCGAAAGGAAAAAGTGGCGCGTGACACTTCAAAGGAGGTGGCTTTGAAAGAGCGATCAAAGGGGGACTGGGAAGAGCGATCATCAAAGCGGGGCTTTGAAAGAAGCCTACCAAAAATCTGGAACTTCAGGCTTTAAATGAGGACCAATCCGTACCGCTGAGACCTTTTCTGCTAAACCAGTGCGATCTGAAATCTCAACCGCGAAACCACAAAGGGTGGCCGGACCACACGCTGGTTCAAAGCGATCTTGCTTTGTCTTATAAAGAAAACGGTGTAACGGTTCTTCTTTATCCATGCCAAGGGATGAGTTGTAATCGCCACACATGCCAGCATCTGTTAAATAAGCACTGCCGCCTTCTAAAATCTGCGCATCAGCGGTGGGAATATGTGTATGGGTGCCAACGATAACACTTACACGACCATCAAGAAAATGGCCAAAACATTGCTTCTCACTCGTTGTCTCTGCGTGAAAATCAAAAATAATCGCATCGGCTTGCTCCATCAAGGAACAGGCGAGCAGAATATTTTCCGCTATTTCAAAGGGATCGGTAACTTTATACGGCATAAAAACACTGCCCAACAGATTGGCGACAAGAACACGGGCGCCATTTTTTGCGGTAAAAACACCTGCACCTCTTCCTGGAGTGTCTTTCGAGAAATTGGCAGGACGTAAAAAACGATCACTCTCATGGGCATACTGTAAGGCTTCTTTGTGGGAAAAAGCATGGTTGCCGGTGGTGACAACATCAACACCCGCCATTAAAAGATCTTGATACGTTTCTTGCTTGAGACCAAAACCATCAGAGGCATTTTCACCATTCACGACAACAAAATCAAGCTGCCATTTCTCAATTAGCTGAGGAAGATGCTCAAAGACAACTTTACAGCCTGTGTTCCCAACAATGTCACCTAAAAATAAAAACCGCATAGGCACTTTAATCACATTTTAGTGTTTTAAGAAACCTTTTTCTGTAAAAATTCCCTGAACCTGGAGATCATGTTCGGCTCTGGGAATAGAGGAAACCTCCTGACACGAAAATCCTATGCCCCATAAGGTCATTTTATGTCCTTGTTTTTCAAGGGCTTCAATCGCACGGTCATAATAACCACCTCCATAGCCAAGACGGTGACAGTGACCATCAAACGCAGAAAGCGGAACAATGATCATGTTGGGGATAACAATGGCATTGTCTGCACCTGGCCCTAAGGTGCCAAAACGCATGGGCTCGAGTCGCGTGCTCAGCGAAAATGCTCGAAAAATCATGGTGGTGGAGTCAAGCACGGCTGGTAAGGATAGGCGCCCACCGCGTAGTGCTATTGCCTCAAGGAGAGGGCGTGGGTCAATTTCCGATTTGATGGGCCAATAGCCTGCCAAAATGAGGCGTGAAAAATCTGTTCCTTTTTTTTCAAGGGTTTCAATAAAGTGGCGACAAGCGCGTTGTGAAAATAGGGCACGCTCTTCTTTTGAAAGAGCCTCACGCCGCAATAAACCACTCTTGCGCTGCTGTGCACGAAGAGATGAAGCTGTTTCAGAAAGGGAATTTGGGGTCATTGTCTCGCCAATTATTCAGCCGCTACTTTATAAGCTTTTGGTATTTTATCCATTGTTGGCATTTTGTAAATCGCTTTATGGACAAAAGTCCGTGTGCGCAAAACAAGCGCATTGTGAAAATAGGGACCGCTCTTGTGTTTGCGACAATGTCACCTAAAAATAAAAACCGCATAGGCACTTTAATCACATTTTAGTGTTTTAAGAAACCTTTTTCTGTAAAAATTCCCTGAACCTGGAGATCATGTTCGGCTCTGGGAATAGAGGAAACCTCCTGACACGAAAATCCTATGCCCCATAAGGTCATTTTATGTCCTTGTTTTTCAAGGGCTTCAATCGCACGGTCATAATAACCACCTCCATAGCCAAGACGGTGACAGTGACCATCAAACGCAGAAAGCGGAACAATGATCATGTTGGGGATAACAATGGCATTGTCTGCACCTGGCCCTAAGGTGCCAAAACGCATGGGCTCGAGTCGCGTGCTCAGCGAAAATGCTCGAAAAATCATGGTGGTGGAGTCAAGCACGGCTGGTAAGGATAGGCGCCCACCGCGTAGTGCTATTGCCTCAAGGAGAGGGCGTGGGTCAATTTCCGATTTGATGGGCCAATAGCCTGCCAAAATGAGGCGTGAAAAATCTGT
>NZ_JAQITG010000020.1:0-29412 GCF_028618615.1 Bartonella sp. AU15XJBT | reverse complement strand
AATCCTTTTATAAGAATTCTTATGAGATACATATGGATAGTTTTACGCGGGAGCGTGAACAGTTAAAAGTAGAGGTTCCGTCACTTTCACAAGAAGCAGTGACTTTTATGAAAAATGTTAAAGCTGGTCGTGATAGTTATTCAAAGATACCAGAGCAGATCAATCAAGAGTTTTTAAAGCTACAAAGTGCTTTAGATAAGCGTTTTGGACAGGATGCCATTCATAAACAAGACTTTGACTTGTCAAAAGCAATACCCCAAAATCAGCCGCAAGATAAAAAGCTTGTGAACGAGCTTCAAACAGCAGTTAAATTCTTGCAACAGAGACAACAGGAGCAAATCAATGCGATAGCGCGTGCAATATCAAAAGATGTGATACGGTAAGGTAAGGAATGAAAACTTGCTTCTATAGCTTATTTAAGCTATAATAAATATCAACAAAGGAGAATTTTATGTTGAGTGAAGAGGAGATTAAACGACGTCGCTTTGATGCTAAAAATGCATTAGCAAGCCAACGTTTAGAGGGATTGGAACCAGATTCACAAGTTGTTGCTCAAGTAGAGCGTTATATTATAGGTGAACTTGAAATAAGTGATATTATCGAAGATTATATAGAGCGGGTAAACCGTGGAGAAGTATAAAGGAGGCGTTGATCCTTATACTGATGCTGAAACTGGTGTGATGTATAATCGGTTTGGTATTAAAGATAAAGCTACGCTAAAGTCTGTAGAGTCTACTCTCACTTATGCAAGATCTCTTGAACTTAAGCGTACTCCTATTAGGGGTAAGTTTGATCTCAATCATATGAAAGACATTCACAAGAAGCTATTTGGTGACGTCTATGAATGGGCAGGAGAGATCCGTTCAATAGATATTACCAAAGGGGGGTGTTTATTTGCTTATCATCATCAGATTGAAAGCTACGCACCGAAGATTACACAGCAGCTTGCAAAAGAACAATATCTGCGTGGTCTTGATGCGGATAAATTCAGCCAGAGAGCTGGATATTACATGGGTGAAATAAATGCGTTGCATCCGTTTCGAGAGGGAAATGGACGTACTCAGCGTGAATTTATTGGCCAACTTGCTCGTGAAGCTGGTTATAATATCAACTGGGACTGTATCACGCGAGAGGAAATGACAAAGGCATCAATTGAGGCACTTTATGGTACTTCTGAATTACTGTCTGAGCTTATTCGTAAGAACCTTACTGAATTTACAAAAAATAAAAATGTTGACGTTTTGCAAGGTCTAGGAGAAAAAGTCTCCTCTTACATTGAGACCAATAAAGAATTATCGCAAAAACAAAAGGAGAAAATTACGACCCTTTTGGAGAATACAAAGACAGCTTTCAGTAAACTTGAAAAACAAGAGCCCAAGGTTGAACAATCGCAAAGAGAGTTGAATGTTGCATCAAAAGCAACAGAACGAGAGCCATACCTTGCTGCTTATACGGATAACTCTAATCTAGAACAGAAGGTGCTAAGCGCTCTTAGAAATAAAAAATCTTATGTTGATATGTTTAAAAGATTAAACAGTCGTTTAGCATCTATTTATAAAGATCCGCAAGAGGCTGCGCTTAGGATTGAGCAAACAATTTTAGCAGGTAAAGGCGATAAACTTCCTGATATTCTAGCTAAGTCTCCAGAGAGAGCTGGTGAGCTGCGTGGATCAGATCGTTTAATCGATAAACTCAAATCTACAGGAAAAGAACGAAAAGAAGCGCTTTACAATGTTCCTATTGCTGTTTCTATTATGAGAGAGCTTCAATCCTTTTATAAGAATTCTTATGAGATACATATGGATAGTTTTACGCGGGAGCGTGAACAGTTAAAAGTAGAGGTTCCGTCACTTTCACAAGAAGCAGTGACTTTTATGAAAAATGTTAAAGCTGGTCGTGATAGTTATTCAAAGATACCAGAGCAGATCAATCAAGAGTTTTTAAAGCTACAAAGTGCTTTAGATAAGCGTTTTGGACAGGATGCCATTCATAAACAAGACTTTGACTTGTCAAAAGCAATACCCCAAAATCAGCCGCAAGATAAAAAGCTTGTGAACGAGCTTCAAACAGCAGTTAAATTCTTGCAACAGAGACAACAGGAGCAAATCAATGCGATAGCGCAAACAAAGTCAAAAGATGTTACGCGATAAAGAAATTTAGAACATTAAAAACTTGTTATTATAACTCATTTAAGCCATACATAAGAAGATAACTAAGGGAGATTTACTATGAGTGGAGCCGTAGATTCAAAAGATGTTGTTCGAGCAAATATAGATAAGAAGTTGAAAAAAGAAGCCGGTGAAATATTAGCAAGTTTAGGACTTACGGTGTCTGATTTCATACGAATTTCCTTAGCTAAAGTTGTTGATGAAAGAGGATTACCATTTGATATGTCTATTTCTAATGCGAAAACGCTTAAAACTTTTGAAAAGAATGCAAAAGGATAAGATGTATACTTTGCGAAAGATATGAATGAGTTATTTAAGTCATTTCGACAGTTTTTAAAAAGCATCACGGCGTTTGAAGGGGTCGTAATAGATTTCTGTTACACGAAATTTTCCTTCGAGGCGTTTACATTGGATGATGACATCTATCATCGAGATTAATAAGCCGCGGATATCATCGCGTGCTAAATTA
This sequence comes from Bartonella sp. AU15XJBT, assembly GCF_028618615.1. Classification (NCBI taxonomy): domain Bacteria; kingdom Pseudomonadati; phylum Pseudomonadota; class Alphaproteobacteria; order Hyphomicrobiales; family Bartonellaceae; genus Bartonella; species Bartonella sp. AU15XJBT. Next base: position 26,775 of record NZ_JAQITG010000020.1, on the reverse strand, counting down.
CCACCACCGTCACTTTCTTTGACTAAAAGGGTCATTTGTTCGAAGGCTGCAAGGGCTGTTGAGGCGTGGACGGTAGTAATGGAGCCTGGGTGACCAGAGTTGACATTACGGATATAGTAAAAGGCTGTACCATCACGCAGCTCTTGTAGGAGGATTCTGTCGGGGCGCATGCGTAAGCCTGATTCAAGCAGTTCTTTTGCACCTGCTTTTGCTAAGCCTTGGTTATCTTTTGAATAAAAGAGTTGGACTTTGTTGGCGTGCGGAACGACAAGTTCTGGTGTGTCTTCAATGGTGAGAATTCGTTCATAGCCAGGGATTTTTGCAATTAAAGCTTTGGAGAGGGTTGTTTTCCCTGAACCGGTTTTGCCCGATATTAAGATATTTTGTTGTGTAATAACGGATCTCTCTAAAAAGTTGCAAAAATCTTTGGCCAGAAATAAATCTGTTAGTTCTTTTTCTGTATCAGAGAGTTCGGATAATCGTTCAGTCATTTGTTGTGTGGGTGTAAAACTAGTGTTTTTGGCGACAGAAAACAGATTGTTTTCATGTAAACTTTCAAGAGAAAAAGTGCGTGATGAAGGTTTACGAATGGTCATGCTAATGGTATTGGCTGCAACAGCTGGAGGCATAACAATTTGTATGCGTTCGTTGTTTGGTAGTGTTGCGGAGAGAACGGGGGTTTCTACACTGATTTTCTGAGTTGTATAGGCAGCAACAACTTTAGCAATTCCTTCTAGTTCGCCGTAGGTTAGTTCTTTTAAGATGTGGGTTTGCCAACCATCTGGACCCTCAACGATTACTTCGCCGGGGCGATTGATGACAATTTCAAATAAATTCTCATTATTGAGGAAGTCATCTAAGATTTTTAATTTTGTTAAAACGATAGAGGCTCGTTCTGCATTTTTGGCTGATGGCATAATGTGACTTTATTGGCTTAATGAAAAAAGGAATAGCTGGGAGTAGAGTGATACCTTTTGCTTGTTACTACTAGTTTATAGACAGATGAAAAATCGAGATCTCTTGCTACAAAGATGTTGACGAGTTCGCCTTGAAATTTTTCTAGGGTAGGCGGGATGTTGATTTGATTTTCAAGGGCAACGGTGGCTGTATCTTTTCCGATATTGCTTGCTTCAGAGCTGTTGAAACCACCACCTGAGTTAGAATTGCCTTTCTTTTTATTGGTTAGGTTTGTTGTAACGCTATCAACAACGGTGAGTAATAATGCTGAACTGAAGCGTTCCCACCAATGGGTGTTGACGTTTCCGTCAAAACCAGCTCTACCTAAACTATCAGTTGCGGGAGATGCAAGATTGATGATGACACCGGTTGGTGTTTTTGCTCTTGTCCAGAGCACAAAGAGACGAGATTGACCCTTTTTAAGCCCTCCTCGGTATTCACCAACAACTTGTGTTCCCTTATCAAGTAAAACAACACGCCCATTGTCAGAGAGGATATCGCGGTTGATTATGCAGCTTGCAAAGCCTGGTTGGTCGCTGTTTAATGCGGTTTCTAATATACAGGGAATAGAAGTTCCCATGGCGATGATAAAGTTTCTATTTCCCATGAGCCCAGCTCTTGTACCTTCTATTTTTGTAGGCTTTAGAAGTGAGGAAAAATTTTGTGAATCATTATTGGGAGTTTCATTTATATTATTACTATAGTTATTTCTCGGCATTTGAGTTGAAGAAGGGGGGGTATTGCTCGTAAAAGCTAATACGGGAGAACGTTGTGCTGCATCAAGTAAAGGATCATGTTCAACTGTTTTTTCTGGTGGATCCGTTGGTGATGGTAGTGTAATTGGAGCAATTTTTGCTTGTGATTCAGCGGAAACTAATTCTAAGGGAGCAACTGAGTTATTAAAGTCTTGTTTTTTATGAATATTTGCCGTGTCTTTTGGTGTTGGTGCTGTTGAAAATATATTCCAAAGCACATATGCGCAAAATCCTACAAAAGCTATAATAATAATTATTTTTTTGGGATCCGATTTTGATGTATTGTTTCTGCCACCCTCGATTGATCCTCGATCTTCGATGATTGGTTTATCACTCATAAGTTGTACCCTTCAATTCCCGCTTATTTAAAGATCTGATGCAATTTTACGTTCAACAGATGGTGAGGTTGTTCCGGTATTTGGATTTGTGCCTTTTGGTTGATAGGCTTCGTTAAAGACGCATAGGACGTTTCTTCCCTTTCTTAGGGTGAAGCGCGCGCTAATGGCATGGACAATAACCATGTTGCCTCTTGTGGTTTTGGGAACCAGCGATTCTGTACCGTCATTGTTGACGATGTAAATGGCAGGGATTTCTTGGTTGTCTGGAAATGTAAATGTTGTGGTTTTGCCATTGTCGTAAACGGAGGAGGGTTCGAGCGTAATAGAGCCTTGAGCGGTGTAAGCCCAATTGCGTGGTCCGTAGGTTTCATATGCGTTGAAGACATTATCAATCCGTTGGGATTGTTTTTTTTCTTGTTGCATAAGGGCTGCGAGCCTTCTTTGTGCTTCTTCTTCTTGTGGGTAGCGAAATTTCACAAGGAAATATGTTTCTTGTCCAGAGGAAATTTCCCCATCTTTGATCATGAGTTCAAATTGATAGGAGCGCTTTGAGCCATCAAGCTTTGTGGTGACGACTTGGAGATTGGTAATGGGTTGGACTTCTCTTGCTTTGAGGAAAAGAATATTGCCAGCGGGGGCGACTTCCCATGCAACGCTGTTGCCAATGGCAACATGGGCAATTTCTTCATTGGGAGAAAATTCTATTTGTACCGATGAACGTATGGAACCAATAATTTTTGTGACATTATAGGCATCATAATTGATAAAGCGAATGCGGCTATCGCTTGGCGCACGGGTGGGAAAAACACTTGCGTAGCTTATATTCGTCAAAGAAAAGGCAACAGCAATCCTAAGAATGAGAAAAAGAATTTTTTTTGTCATGATCAGTTGACCACTTCCGGATCGGTTCTATATTCACTAACAATAAACCCTAGAGGATTTATCAAACGGTTTTGGACAGAGATAGGGGCATTGGTATATTCAAAGGTAAGTGTTGCAACCCAGTGAGTGATGAATTCTTTGTTGTTGTCGTTGTTACGCACAGTTCTGTAGTAACGCACTTGTGCAACTTTATCGTTGATAAAGGAAATTGATTTTATAGTGATTGTTGCAATGGAATTTTTGTAGATGATTTGTGGGCTCTGGGGATTTTTTGCTCCGTACCATCCAGCAAATCTTTCTCGTTCTTCAGGAGAGGAGAGGAGAGAGACAGTTTCGAAGTTATTTTGCGCTTCTTCTACGGCAAAACCTTCACGAAAGCGGACATATTTTGCGGCAAAATAGCGCGTGATTGCTTCGTCGACATTGGTGGGACCTTCTTTTAAGGCTTCTACAACTTCAGTGATTCCGGTTGAATTGTCCACACGGATGACAAAAGGTTCCACGGTTTTAAGGGGCGTGAGGGTGATGACCGCCAGAGAAGACATTATTGCAACAGCAACGGCTATGCCAGCAATGGCAAGCGAGATGCGGGTGGTGCGGCGTGAGGCGAGTATGCGATCTTGATCGAATGAGCGTGCTTCAGCAATGTATTGTTCTACGGCGTTTTCTTTCATGCTTTTTGCCCGCAATTTTTGTAAGACTTCATTTCTTCATTCGTTAGTTTTTTTGCCAGAAGCGTTTCAAGTTTGCTCTCTTTTACGGATGATTGTGTATTGCCACTTATGATAATAGATCTTGTGGTGGGCTTCTTCCCTTCCCAATTCCACATTGATCTGTTGAGTGGACGTTTAGAATATCCATCACACTTTGGGAGTGATTTCAGCGTGTTTGATGAAGACATACAGCCACTAAGAAAAAGAAATGGCAATATAATCCCAATTTTTTTTAAACCCCGCATTTGTGGTATTAACCTCCTCTAAATTTTGATGCCAAACCTCTTAGACCGCTAACACTAGAACGAGCGGCTGCAAGAGCACCACGCCCAGCTGCTCTACTAGAATGGTGAGCTAAGTGTGTTGAACCTGTAAGAGATGCTCCTCCAGAAGCTAAAGCAGAGGCAATTCCGGGTAAATGGATAAAAAGATAAATGCCACCAATTCCAATAATAAAAAATTGAATTACAGAAAACATGATATCTTTAATGTCACCTGAAAGGATATCTATCGCAAGACTTACATATACGTTACCAAGCAAAGTGACTAATATCTGCAAAATGATAAAGTTTGCGAGTTGTCCTAACCATGCTTCTGTAAAACGTCTTGTCGTTGAAAACATATAAAGGCTTATGAAAAGTGGTCCTACCGATAGAACAAGAAATGAACCAAGTTTAGCAAACATTGTAACGATAAAGCCAATAGTGCTAAAAAAAGCAGCAATCAATAAACAGAGTAAACCAGCAACCCAATTAACAATATACTTCCCCGTATCATACCATGCTGTATACTGATTTGCTGCATCAAAAACATGTGCAGAAGCATGTATCATCATATTGTCCCAGACATTTTTATCTGAATTTGCTCCTTGGGTGACATTTGCAATGGCATCAGGCAGATCAGTGAAAAATATGTCTTTGATCCAAGCATTATATTGAGAAGCGTTTGTCGTGAGTGTAACAACGATGGCAAGTTTAGCTGTTGTCGCTATAAAATCCCATAAAGGCATAGAAGAACGCCCATACATAGTGTTGTAACCTATAAATGCAATATAGATTATACAAGCCGCTTGAAGAGGAAAAGATAAAGAGCCAGAAAGATTGCTAATGGTTTTATCCATTAAGTTCCCAAGAGTATTCATTAAACGGTCATCTATATCACTGTACGTAGGAACGTAATCTATTAACGACATTGAATATCCTTTTTATTTTTTATAAAGACAGCTATTGAGCGTTTCTTTCAGCTTCTTCTTTCTCTTTTTGTATGGCTTTATCGCGCTCTTTTGCTTCTCGTTCCTCTCGTCTTTTATTTATTTTCTCTAGAGCTTTATTATAATTTTCTAAAGCTCTCTTAGAATGTTCTTCATCAAGTTCCTTAGCGGCTTGTCGCACATTTTGACAATTTTTCGAACTATCAGAAGCCCCACACTTCCATTGAAACTCTCTTATTAAGCTTTCATTTTTTTTAAATTCTTCTACGCTGTAAGTTTTTTCACAACCAGCCGTGATCAGCCCTGTGCAAAGTAGCAATGTTGTTATGATGATCTTGTTCATATTCAATTCCCTCTTTTTAATTTTTAATGACCACGGATTTTTCTTGCATAGTCTTGATATCTTTTACTAGATTCTTCTCTAGAACGAATAATTTCAGCTTCCTGTTGAGCTTGCTGAATCATAGAGGCGGCTTGTGTTTGTAAAGCCTCTGCTTGTAATATTGCTTGTATAGCTGCTAATTGTGTTTGAGCATCTTGAACTTCAGCAGCGGTTTTAGCATTTTTGAGTTTTTCAATAATCTTACTAATGGCTTCTTTCTTTTTATCGGCATCTTCGTAAACAGCTTGCCCTGTTGCTGCTTGTCCTGCATTGCGATTGTGCAATTTTTCCACTTCTTGCTTGTAAAAGGCATCAACGGCTTCTTTTGATCCACTACCACCCGATGGTTCTTTATATAAAAGTTTTTCTTTCCATTTTTCAGTGTTTCCGCTACCACCACCGGTGCCATCTATTGATTGTTCTAAATGATTAAAATCAGAGGGGAGAGCAGCATTATTCCCTTGTCCGTTGAGCAATTCTTGAAGAGCCGACAAATCAGGTTTTCCATTTAAGGAACTATATAATTGTTTTGCTTGATCGAGTTGATCTTTTAATTTTTCAAGCTGTTGTTTGCCTTGTTGAACTTGCTGTTCTGCTTTTGCAACTTGTTCTCTCAATTTTTTGGCTTGCTCTATATTTTCCAGCAGTATTTTATAATCAAAAGGACCTCCTCCAAATGCATTTGCTTGAGGTCCAAAAGAAATTGCGCAAAGAGCTGTTGCCAATAAAAGTTTTTTCATTGTTTTGACCTTTCTTGAAAAATAGGAAGCCATTTTTCTGGAGATTGTCCAACTTCATCCATAATGGTCTCTAGGAGTTCAATATTCTTGGTGGTGCCACTTAAAATGGCTATTTCATCATCAAAGCCGCGTAAATTCAGCTCTGCTACAACTGAACTTTGCCCTTGTTTGATGAGAAAACGCCGTGACTCACGGCTTAATTCTGATTGTATCAGGTTAAATTCTCTGTCCGATAATTTAAAACCTTCTACATAATCCCCATGATTGCCCTTTTGATTGGGAAAATAAATCTGTGTTGGACATTGCTCTATAATGGTGTGGGCAATGGTCGAATTAATCGCATCTTTGGGGGATTGCGTTGCAAACAACATCAAACCATTTTGTTTCCGAATGGTCTTCAGCCTGTCTTGCGCAAAGGCTTTAAAGGAATCGTCCTCTAAGGCTTTCCAAAACTCATCAATGACAATGATAATACGACGCCCATCAATCAGAGACAAAATTCTATGAAAAAGATACATCATTAATGGGGGACGAATTTCATTATTGTCTAAAAAATCCGTCATGTCATAACCAATAAATTTTGCATCAATGCCAATGTCGTCATCAGGATTGTCAAAAACCCACCCTAAGGCATTGCCTTTACACCATCTTTCTAAACGACCCGCTATCCCCTCCCTGTGTGTGGTGTCAAAAAACATTTGTAAGGCGGAGATCGTCCGTTGTTCTTTGGGCAACAAGGCAAGCTGCTCAACTGCCGCCGTGATGTCTTGTCTTTCTGATTCACTGATCTTTTGATCTTCAGAAGAAACAAGCTTTATAATCCATTGGCGTAAAAAAACTCTATCTGCTGGATTGTTATAGTCTAAGCCTTTCAAGGGGGCTATGCCTGTTGGTCTACCATTTTTCAAAGGCATATAAGTGCCGCCACCCGCTCTGACAAAAAGTTCTGCACCCCGATCTTTGTCAAAAAAGACCATATTGGGATCATGCTTTTGAAGTTGTGCTAAAAGAAAATTGACAATAACCGTTTTCCCAGAACCAGAGGGACCACAAACAAACGTATTGCCTAAATCACCAAAGTGAAAGTTAAAATAAAATGGTGAACCAGCAGAGGTTTTCATCAAGGCTACCGCTGGTCCCCACACATTGCCATCTATTTTCCCAACCGGAAAAGAATGAAATGGAGAAAGCGCTGCATAATTGCGGCTGGTTATCGCCCCAGAGCGGGTGCGATAAGCATAATTACCAGGCAATTGTGCCCACCAAGCCGCTGCTAACCCTAAATCTTCCCGCGCAATGACAGCCCCACCATTTGTAAGATGAGAACGCGCTTTGGCAAGATTATCCGCAAGCTCTTGTGGTGTATCAGCAAAAACTGCCAATGATAAATGATGCTCGCCTAAAACAAAACGATTGGATTCAAGATCATCAAGCGCATCATCAAGTTCCATAATTTGTGAGCCCGCACGGTCTCCTGCATTGACCATTTGGTTTTGTTTGCGCCCCATAATCTGCTTGGCAATGTTTTTGCTCTTGAAAACAAAAGATTGGGTGAAAATAAATTCAAAGGGAAGGGTGAGCAAACCATCTGCCATGCCTACCCTGGTTTTTGCTGGATATTCTTTCCAACCAAACATGCCCGCAAAACGCTGTCCCGCCTCGGTGCGTATTTCTATGATCTCTTTCCCAAAAATGAGACGGTCTGAATAAACAGTCGACGCTATCGTCCCCCATGTCAACGGTATGCGTTCACGACGACCTCCTACCAATTGGTGAATAAACTCACTTTGCTGCGAATAAATATTGCCTTCATGTTCATAAAGGCTCAGTCTTTTTGCACCATAGCGCTCTAAATTTTGAATAAGATCTGTTGTAATATCTTCAAGCTTGCGAACGGACTCTGCATCAACTTCTGTCTTTTCTTGCTTGGCTTTGCCTAAACGTTTGAAAAACTCCACTAATTTGTCCGTCTTATCAACGTGTGGATTCCACAAAATTGAAAGATAAAGCTCATTGCGATAAAGCTCCTGTGAAACCATCCGTTCACGATATTTATCATCTAATTGCTTGGCAAATGCCGATCTAAAAGTCCCATCCGGATAAACGGTTTCACGCTTTCTGATGATATGGCTATAAAGCGCTATCCGTTCATCCGCAATGTTTTTAAACAGATTGTTGAGCTGTTCGTGAAGAACATTCAGATCAATAATATCCGCTGTCTCAAAGTTAATGCCTTCAAGTTTAATAACGGACATGAGAGCGCGGGAATCTAGCGCAATGATGTGTTTATTAACATGACGCACATAAGGGATAATCGCCTCTGGCTGCTTTTCACGTTTGCATTGAGCAGCATTCATTATAATTCCTCATAATTACGAATTAATCGCAATGGAGAAATACTTCCCCCACCCCATAGACTCGAATTTCTGGCAAAGATAGATGTCTTTTGCCATGTCAGAAGAATACGAAATTTGTTATGGTCATGCTTTAGGATTTCCTTGAATATGAAATGCATTGCAATCCCAATAGTTACAAGAAAAATATTGCCTGCCATAATGAACAATATCATCGTTCCTATTGCATTTAATCCCATAGCTTCCACCGTCACGCCTGCAATCATTGCAGGGCGCGTGCAAGCAAGAAATAACGTATCTTCTGTTAGCTTGTCGTGCTCTTTCATGGCTTTGAAAGACAACGTTTAACTGTAAAACATTGATGCGATTTGTGGTGCACCAAAGATAATGCCGATGCCAATACAAACAAAGAAAGCTTTACGCATTTCAACATAACCAGCAATCCATGCAATCCCAATACCGGCAATTGCAATCGTTGCTATCGATCTTGCAATGTTTCCTGTTAAAGCTTCAATTATTTTTTGAAGAGCACTTTCAATTTTTCCGAAGCCGCCTGCAGCAAATGCTGGCTCACTCAGTGCGATGAAGGCAATAAACAGCATCAATGCTGCTGTTAGCCATTTCTTTTGTGTGTTGGGTAGAGTAGTTTTTGGTAAGATGTGTTCACAACTGAATGAATTATTCATGTTTTCCATGAAAAACCCCCTCGCTATTTTAAAGTTGAAAATTAAATTAATAGTTAAAATATTAATCTATCCTATAAAGTGAAAAAATAATTTTTTCTACTATAAAATTACAAATATTTAATCTTTTCTTAATTAATGAAGAAATTTTGAATAATATTCAAAATGATACTTTTAAAATCTCTTAGAGCAGCGACAATAAATATATTGTCTTAATTTATATTATTATTTTGGGATACTTTGAGATCACGGAAGTTATATTCCCATTGACTATTATCGATAAAACGTTCTCTCAAGCGCTACTAAAAAATCAAGGCAATATTCCACTACGAGCTTTATCAGAAAAAAGTTAATCATCATACACACAGTCCTTGGTGGACAATTCTTGCAAAGAAAAATTATTGTGTTTAAAATTCATTTACTCGTATAGGTTGTTTTATACAGCGCTATATAAGAGCGCGTTTTTCTTGGTTATATGTCATTTCGCTTTGCTGTTGTTGTAGGTTGTATTGGTTGTATTGCCATGAAAAACAGTTGTTTGAAAGCTTTACCATATTGAAAATCTTTTCTTTTTAATATAGCTTTGACCTTGACACGCTTTTTTCAAGCTAGGAGTCGTTTCAAATAGAGGGAAATATAATGGCAAAAAAATAAAAACCCAACTGCGTTAACAGAAGGGTTTCTAAAAATACCCGTACGTACTTACTATACGGTAGATTAAATTAACAAAGTAATTTCTAATTTAATTTATCGAGATGCATTCTGCAAGAGAAATTTTGTGGAAAAAGGGTATTTTTAACATTTTTTTTGCCTCCAATAGAGAGGTTTTAAAAATTATGGTTAAAAAAACATCTGGAAGAAAGATAAATGCACATCATATAGAATTTAGAAAATTAGCAGAAACTGCTGAGATTGGTTCTGTAAGCCGTGGTCAATTGATTGGATTGGTTAATCAACTGGAACAGACTGATTTCATTAAAGAGAGTGAAGCTAAACTTCTTTTGAATTTGTTAAGGACAGCTCCAAAAGATTCATTTGAAAAAGGCGGGGTTCCTATTGTTTTCAAAAGCAATCGACAACTTAGTTATGACATTAAACGGAGTGAATCGCGCGTTAGTTTTTTACTTTCATGCCTTTATGACTGTGGTCTTATTGTTATGCGCGACTCTGGTAACTTTAAACGCTATCCTATACGTAACCATAGCGATGATATCGTAACAGCTTGCGGTATTGATTTACGTATTCTTGTTGCGCGATATCATGAACTTAAGCAAAAAGCAGGCAAAGCTTTGGAGATTCGTGAGAAGCAAGAAGAAGCTTTGCATTATTTTAGAGGATTGGTGCGTCAAATTAAAACCTGTTATACAGAAATGGAAGAAACACCGTTTATCTCATTGCTTTTTTCTAGAATGCAAAAAATTCTCTATATTATTGGTCGTCCGGCTAAAGCGTCGCTTGAAAAATTATACAAAGCAATTCGTCTTTTTGAGGGGATTTTACAACGTTTTTTTGGGCAAAAAACATCAAAAACAAGATACACGGATCTTGCTGGCAATATACATATAGAACATACAACCCCTAACTATAATTGTAATTGTAACAAAAATGAGTGTTCAGAGTTATCTGAACACACTCAAATCGTTAATGTGACCTCCGGTCACGATAAAATGGCTTATGAAAATATAGAGAACGGCAAAGCCGAAACATCACTTCCTTCAAAAGGTAGTACATTGCCTCAAATTAAGCCGGAGATACTAGAAAAGGCTTTACCAAATGCCGTCTTGTTTTCTGAATGTAGTTTCCAAACAGAAAGCGATTTGATACATTCTATGTATCCTATGTACAGAATGATTAAAGTTTCAGAACATGCCGCTGAACAAGCTACAAAAATCATGGGACTTAAAAAAACAGCTCTGGCAATTGCTATCATTTTTGAAAAATATGCTAGAGGACTCGTAAAATCACCAGGAGGATATCTCCGCGGCATGATTGATAAAGAAAAAAAGGGAGAATTATATCTAGAGCGTTCTTTATTCGCTTTATTGAAACAAGCTGATCAAGAAGAAATAAATAGTTTAAACTTAGAAAAAAATCAGAAAATAAAGCTAAACGAAGAAAAAAGCTCTTTGTTTGAGTTTGAACTCAATAAAATGTTAAATAATCTAACAATGTCAAAATTTGCATAAAAAATCTTATTAAAGTGAAAAAATAAATGGATAAAACAAAGAAAACAACAGGGCGGCGCTTCACTGCACAACATCTAGAATATCAGAAAATAGCAGAGAACGTTGAATATAAACCAGTAAGCCGCGATAAATTAAGCAAGCTGGCTTATCGATTATCTCATATTGATTTAATTAGTGAAGCAGAATCTTCTGTTCTTTCTACCTTATTAGAAATAACGCCTGATAAAGCCTTTAAAAAAGGTGGAGTTCCTATTATTTTTAAAAGCAATCAAGATATTGGTTTTATGACTCGTAGTCCAGGACGTGTTAGTGTACTTCTTTCAAGTTTGTATGATTGTGGGTTGATTGTAATATGGGATTTTGGATATTTTGGTCGCCAACATATAGATGATAACGATCGATATACTCGCTCAACAAGGGCTATTGATCTGCGTCTTTTTATCATTCGTTACTATGAGCTTAAGGAAAAAGTAGATAAAAAATTAAAACGTATTGCATCCTAATATGGCATATTTTCAGTATACGATACTGATATTGTTAGTTTGAAATTACCTGTCCAATATTATGAAAAATCTACACCAATGGCTTTTGCTTGCATTTGTTCATAAAGTTTTTGAATTACTTTCATATTATCTTTTCGTGCTTCGTTGATTGATAATTCAATTGAGGTTGAAAAGCATAATCCTGTATCTTCTAGCCATTTATAATGCCATACCATTGCTTTACGTCCTTCATCATAAGGCAATCCATCTTTTCGGTTTTTGGGTAAGCTATGTGTTTCATTTATAAATTGGTATTGTGCAGGATCACCAACAAGAGCTATATGCTTTTCAATGACATTTATATAAGCCAAAGCATTTTTGAAACTTTTGATCATAGCTTTACTGTTACCGTATTGGATAAAATCATTTTCTATTAAAGAGCGCTCACTACTAGTGAGTAACAATATATCCCCACTTTGTCTAATATTACAAAGATAATTGTACAGATCACTTCGCACATCATGCAATTTTTTAGCTACTAGTGTGTTATTAATGTCTTGCATATATTTATGCTGTTGATCGAACAAATATTCTAGTTTATCTTGATATTTTTCATGCTTACTATCATTTGTATAGACTTTTGCCACTTCTTCTTCCACAGAAAAACCTTTCTTAATGAGATGTCTTCCTATGTTAATTTGGAAAATGAATCCGGACAATAGGCAAAAACTATTTGGTTATGTCATAAAAAGTATTTTTGAAATAAGGTAATTTGAGTTTTTTAATTTACATAAATAATAATTTATATACGAAATAAATGTTTTAATTATTTATCTTTAGTACAATTAATTTTCATTTTTAAAAGACTTAAAGGGGGTCAAAAATGATAAAATTTTTGATTTTAAAAAAGGAGAAAGAGATAAAATGATCAACTTATCCTAGCGGGGATAACTTTTTAGAACCTCTCCCTCCAAAAAAAGATATATATAAGAGATTTTTATTTAGCAACTATTTTATTAGATCCTTTATCCTTTTTTAATGAGAGGCTATCCGCCTCTCAAACTCTCTGGAACGCTCACCAAAATCATGAGATCAGATCCGCGTTTAATGAGGGGACTAACAATCCTAGGTTCTTGATGTCAAGGAAACCATTACATGGCGCCTAACGGCGTCCTTGACAAAGAACCTAACGGCTTGTTTTGTCCTTCTCACGCGGCTCCGAAATCATGATTAGAAGGGAGAGCTTTTAGGGGCATATACTTCAAAAGAAAGAGATAAAAAATAATAAGCCTTCTGGGACAAATGCATACATTTTATAGGGGATATAAAAATGCCAAAAATTTTTATTGTATATAATAATTATACTATTTTAGAACAAACTGAACGTATTCTTTTTAAGCTTGGATTGGAACCATACGTTCTGAAATTTGGTAGTGATGATTTAACTACTATTGAGGATTTTAAACAAGAAATTAGTATGCAAACTAATTCTCCAAAATTTGGTATTGTGCTACTTACTCCCGATGAGATTGGCTATGCAAAATCTGCTGATAAAAAAGACGCAAAACCGCGCGCTAATCAAAATGTTATTTTTAGAATGGGTATGTTATTTCCTAAAATTTCTTGCAGAAATATTGCTATTTTAAAACAACGAGATGTTGAAATGCCTTCAGATTATGAAGGGATTAATTACATTCCTTTTAATGAACACGTAAAAGAGACTCTCCCAAAACTTGTTGAACTATTAAACACAGCCGGATTCAATTTAGATACAGTTAACTACTGAATTTTTTCTGCATGAAGTATACGCAAAATATGCACTCTTCTTTGTTCTTCGGATAAGGCTTTAGGAGTATACGGGATAAAAACGTCCCGTACAGGTTTATTTTCTTGTAATAAAAGCATGAAATGATATAATCATCCCGAAAGGGATGATTATGATTGAAAGCAGAATGAAAATATTGGGTTTTATTGTTAGAAATACACGTAAAAAACAAGGATTAACACAAGAACAGTTAGCAGCTACATCAGGGGTTGGTGTGCGTTTTATCCGTGATTTAGAAAGAGGCAAAGAGTCTTGTCATGTTGGAAAAACCATACATGTGCTTTTAATGCTTGGTCTTGATATTCAGATTGAAAATGAAAAATTATGACCCGTACACTTGATGTTTATTTACACGCAAAATTAGTAGGTCAATTACAACAAGAAAAAAGAGGAGATCTCACGTTTTTCTACGATAGTGATTATTTGCATCAAGATTTATAGCTTTAGCTTGCATATTTTCGTAAATTTTGCGCATTACCTTCATATTATTCATCCGCATATCAAGGATAGACTTTTCAATATCTGTTAAACGCCCTTTATCGAGATTTTTCAACCGTGTATAATGTGATGCTATTGCTCGTCTAGCTGCATCATAAGGCAATCCATTTTTACGAAGCTTTGGTAGATTATATCCCCTATTGATTATGTCATATTGCTTAGGATCAGAAACAATCATTACATGATCTTTAATAACATCTATTTCCGCTAAAGCTGTTCTGAGGCTCCCTACCATAGACTTACTATTGGCATATCTAAACAAATCATTTTTTACAATTTTGCGTTCTGTACTAATAAGTAATGATAAGTTATTGCTACGTCCAACATCACAAACATGATCATACAATTTATTCCACACACTATATAGCTTCTTAGTCGCTAATGTTTGAGCACGACTTTCTACATAGTTATTTTCACGGAAAAAAATCTTTTCTATCTTGTCGTCTTCTTCAGAAATAATCGCCTCCTATCATAACCCCTTTGTCTAACCAATCTGGACCATATTTCTCATCAGCTTTTTTTGTAGAAAATCCCATATCACGAATAAATTGTGCTCCATGTTCAGATCTAAGAAACAAAAGTGTATGTGCTGGAGGCTCAGTCATTGCCAACCATTCCCATGCTGCGTTGCCATCACCGGCATGATCTGCAGCTTCTGACTCGGCAGTATAAATACCATCTTGATCTAAACCGCCTACTCGTAATTTCTCACGTTCAGCATCAGTCATATAACTTTTGGGTAATTTCTTTTCCATAGGAAATTCCTTTCTGTAATTTGTCTTGAAATATTAATTTAATGATTAAATCTGATCAATCAAATTTCCTATTTTATCATTGATTATTTTAATTATCCTATCAGAAAAAACGATCATTTTACATGAACGAAAATTGTATATTTAATTCCTATTTTTTATATGCAATAATATATCATTTTTAATCTAAAATAACCTTTTTACTGAAAATGCCAAAATTTTATGCTTATTTACGTGTTTCTCGTGATGGACAAGATACAGAAAATCAAAAATTTGGCTTGTTAGAATATGCTAACAAACATGGCTTTGCTCCACTCCATATTGAAGAAGAAATTGCAAGTAGAGGAAAAGATTGGCGTAAGCGTAAACTTGGTGCTTTAATTGAAAAAGCTGAATGTAGTGATGTTTTACTCACACCGGAGTTTTCTCGTATAGCTGGTTCTTCTCTTGCTGTTTTAGAAATTCTCAAAGCAGCCAGTGAACGTGGTTTAATTGTGCATATAACGAAACAAAACCTTATCATGGACGGAAGTTTACAAAGCGATATCATTGCAAACGTATTGGGTATGGTATCGCAAATTGAACGGCATTTAATTCAAACACGCACAAAAGAAGCCTTAAATGTTGCTCGTCAACGAGGAATAAAACTTGGCCGGCCAAAAGGAAGTAAAGCTACGCAATTAAAGCTGGACAATCACATTGATGAAATTCAAGCATTTATAAATGTTGGTTTATCACAGAGCCGTATTGCTAAGACATTAGGAGTTAGTGTGAACACCTTACGTTTATTTATTGAACGTAAAAACATCAAGCTTACGAAAATAAAGCCTATCATTACCATGCCAAGAACATAAAGGTATCTTTTAGTATAGTACTATACCTTATTATATAATATCATAGGGTATAGTAAACTTAACTGACAAACTTCTCATAGAAAAATTATTTTTTTCCTATATCCTCTTTCCAAAATTTTGTACCATTGTCTATCATTAGAGCTAATTGTAGTGCAGCTTCTGGAACTGTACTTTTTATGATATCTCCTCTTTTTGTTTTAACTTTTGTAAATCCATCACGCTGTATTGTATCGGGTTTGTTAAAACAATCTATTTTTTGATTAAAAGTTTCAAAAAATTTGCTAACGTTTTTAAAAACTTTATCGTTATGATTTTGAACGGATTTAGTGGTCATTTTTTCTCCTTATAAAGGGTATATTTTAATACTTTATTATACCTTATGGTATAATACTATACAATACTATATTCTATTTAGAAAGTAACTAAATGCCTGTCATATCCTTTGCTAATTCCAAGGGGGGGAGTGGAAAAACAACAGCTGCTTTGCTCCTTGCTTGTGAACTTGCACATGCTAAACCAGTTACAATTATAGATGCTGATCCTCGCCATCCTATTACCACTTGGTCTGAATTGCCGGGTAAACCAGATAATCTTACTGTCGTTACTAATGAATCTGAAAAAACTATTTTAGATGAAATAGAAATTGCATCTACTCGAGATCCATTCGTAATTGTTGATCTAGAAGGTACAGCATCACGCTTAACTAGTTATGCAATTAGTCAATCTGATTTTGTAATTGTTCCTATGAAGGAACAACAGCAAGACGCTATAGCAGCTATCGAAATTATAAAAGAAATTCACAGAGATATGAAAGCTGTACGGCGTCTTATCGCTTATTCTGTTTTGTTTACGCAATCTAAAGTTGTTGCAAAATCCAGAACTGCTCGTTTTGTATCATCTCAATTTAGAAAAAACCCAGAACTTGATGTTTTTGAAACAGAAATCAATGAACGTGATGCTTTTTCCGCAATCTTTGCAACTGGAGGTTCACATCGTAATCTCAATCCAAAGGAAGTTAATAATTTAGAAACTGCGATTGGCAATGTCGAAGCATTTGTTGCTGAAGTCATTACAAAGCTAAAAAAAGTTAAAGAGAAAGGAAATTAAAGAATGAGTACAGAAAGAAAACCATTAAATTTTTCAGAACTTGATGATTTTAAACCCCGACAAACTCAATCTTCTTTAAACATTGTACAACGCAAAGAGATAGATAAGGCAGCAACTTTCCCAAGTCGTGAACAGTCAGTTGAGATACAATTAAATATCAAAGCTAGCGTAAATATCATTAATCGTTTTAAATTGATGGCTAAACAAGAGCGATATCGCCATGGTGATTTTCTAGAAATATTAATGAATGCTTATAAACAGAGCGATTAGTTTGTACGCTATAATTTTAAAAGTTTTCATTTTATTCAGAAAACAAACACAAAACTGCTTTCTGTTTTTTAGGATTAAGTTTTCTAAAACCTTTTAAAAGGGAGTATTCTTCTTTACTATGAAGTCCTTCATTATAAGGGTACGAAATATTTCTTTTTTCTGAAATATCGGTATAAAAAAAGGAGATATCAACATCTAGTATGTTAGCGATTTCCTGCAAACGTCCAGCTCCTACACGATTTGAGCCGTTTTCATATTTTTGGATTTGTTGGAAGCTTACTCCTAATTTTTTACCTAATTCTGTCTGAGAAATTCCCATGTACTTTCTTCTATAGCGAATTTTTTTCCCTACAGAAACGTCATTAAAATGTGGAGTTTTGTTTCGCACTTTAAATTCCCCCCTACCGGGTGCGAGCGCCCTCGCATTGGTATTCCGGGAGTTAAAAGTACTGAATTCTAGTCAGCTTTTTGCTTTTAGTGCTTAAAGCACTTGGACATAACAAAATCTCCCGGAATTCCGGGAAGTCCATATAATGGACTAATTTATATTCTAGAATTTAGGGCTTTTACTCCCTTATTGATTATTGCGTAGATAACCAATAACTCTTACTCATAAAATAATCTTGGAAGTTTAGCAATAAAAATAGTTTTTTATTAGATCTTTTATACTTTTTAATGAGAGGCTATCTGCCTCTCAAACTCTCTGGAACGCTCACCAAAATCATGACATCAGATCCGCGTTTAATGAGAGGACTAACAATCCTTGGTTCTTAGTGTCAAGGAAACCATTACATGGCGCCTAACGGCGTCCTTGACAAAGAACCTAACGGCTTGTTTAGTCCATCTCACGCGGCTCCGAAATCATGATTAAAAGGGTGAGCTTTTAGGGGCATATACTGCAAAAGAAAGAGATAAAAATTATAAGCTATTTTATGAGATAAATATTTGAAAATATTATAAAAAACACCAAAAAACAGTTGACAATAAATGGGTATTTTGCTATATAAATACTTAAGTGATCAAAACACTAATCCTAAAGCGAATAGATTACGAAACAATCTTTCTTTGCTTTTCAAAAACTGACTGTCTTTTATGTTTTAAAAACGTATAATGATTTTGTCGGGTGTAGTTATGTCATATAATACCCTTACGGGGAAAGCATAACAACAGACTTTAGGCTGTGTTTTGAGCGCCCGACGCCTTTATAGGAGTCAATTCAAAACATTATAACCTAAAGGAGTTCATTATGAACGCTATCTCCAAAAAATATGAATTTATTGATGATTGTGAATATATCGATGGTCATTTCTTAAAGCGAATTAGAGCCTTAAGAGATTTTGATGATGTCAAAAAAGGGGATCTTGGAGGTTATATTGAAAAGGAAGATAACCTCTCTCATGACGGAAATTGCTGGGTTTACGATAAAGCACGCGTCTTTCAAAATGCACGGGTTTATGAAAATGGTAAAGTGAAAAGCTTTTTTGTAGACGTTTATGGCGATGCACAAATTTATGGTAATGCTATTTTTGAAGGCATGACAATAAATGATTATTGTGAGGTTTATGGCAACGCCCATATTCAAAACGCTGTTGTAATTGAAGGTAATGCAAAAATTTATGATAATGCCTCTGTAAGTGGGCATGCTCGTATTTCTGATGAATCTGTTATTTGTGATAATGCTCATGTTGGTGGCAATGCAAAAATAAGTGATGGTGCTTATATTTGTGATGAATCGCGTGTATTTGATGATGCTGTGGTTTGTGGTGCTCTTGTCTCAGGGGATTCTTATATTCATAGCGCAGCCTCTTTAACTGAAGATGATCAAATTCATGATGAGGCAATTCCAAGATTTGGTAGTGAAGATGATTATTATCGTCATGAGTATGAGGATGTTGCGTAAATAAAATAGCAGGTGCGGGGGGCGCCTGCTTTTTAAGCACTAAAAAATCATAAAATTGAAATAATTATCTATATAGGTATATAAATAATCGTGAATAAAATAAAACGTATCATATAGCCATAAAGCGTTTTATAGATAAAAATATTGGAGGGGGTAATGGACACTCTATCTACTAATAAATTAAATAAAAAAGAGAAAAATCCAAATTCCAAACAATCAATTTTAATAACTATAATGCGTAGAGTTTTTTCTATCGTTTATAAAATATTACATAAGATATTGAAAATTTGCCTTTTTTTCCTTTTCCTTTTTCTTTTGCTTATTCGTAAACCGGTTATTATTTTAACAGAGTTTATAGCAGGGGGAAGTTTATTAGTGTTATTTATTTTTTTTACTGGATATGTAGCGGGTTCTGCACCTTTTGAACACCAAACAGCAATGGTCATTGGTTATATAGTTTTGATATTTCTAAGTTTAGCTGTTAATTGGGGATACGATACGCTCTTATTACGGCTAGCCCCTCCCGGTGCTGATCTTATGCTTTTCAAGTAAAAGCTTAATAGAGAATGTTCGTCAAGCTCTCCAATACGATAGAATGGTACTAACAAGAGCTAGTACAAAGAGGATGTATTTTAGGTTGTTTCTGTTTTAAAGCTTGCGCTAAATCATAATTTGTTTGCATAGCTAGCCAAGCACGTGCAGTACTCACACCAGCCATTTCAAGCCTAATAGCGAGATTGGGACTAATAGCAGCTTTCCCATTTAAAACCCTAGAAAAAGCTACACGAGACATACCAAGCCGTTCAGCTGTTTCGGTAACAGATAAACCAAGCTCTACGATTACATCTTCACGCAAGAGTTCTCCAGGATGTGGAGGGTTTTTCATCATTTTTTATCTCTCCTTATTCAATGATAATCTAGATAATCAACTAATTCGATATCTATACCAACAAAACGGAATATTACACGCCAATTTCCATTTACAGTAATTGACCAATACCCCTTAAGATCACCTTTTAGAGGATGCAATCGAAAGGACGGATAGTTTAAATCATTTGGTGATATAGCTACATCAAGAGCACCTAGAATACGTTTTAACTTTTGAGTATGAGCAGACTGAATTCCTTTTGTAGTACCAGTAGTGTAGAAGGCTTCAAGCCCTTTATGTTTAAATCCCAAAATCATGCTTCACTGTAATGTGTATCGTTATAAAATACAAGAAGAAATTGTTCAGTTAAGCCACCAATGTTACCATTATTGGTAACATTGTGAAGCGTAACTACTATGCTTTTATTAATTTTTTATTCTCTCTTCTGTATCTGTATATTTTAAACATCAAAAATGCCGGCTAAAGCAGATTTTGAATTGATGAGGGTGTGGTAGCCTCTTATTTTATGGATAAATGGAGCTAATTATTTTTCATCTAAGATAATCTTCGAGATCTATTTGATTACTGATGTCCATTTCTAAAGGTTTGCTATTCTCATATACACCTTGAATACAGGCTGCTTTTATGCGATTTTTTAAATTCTCTCTAAGAGCTATGTTGTGGTTTTTAGCTCTACCTTTCCAGCCAAAGTTTGGGTTGAGACGGTAGGATCTATTAATCCCAATACGAGGACCTTCCAAAAGAATATCCATAGCTATTAGTCTTTTTATGCTTCGATTAAAGTGATGTCTGGTAATACCAACTTTTTTAGCCAATTCCGTTTGATTGACAACTAATAGATTTTCGAAATCAAGACGAGAAGCTAGAATGAAAAACACCTTGAGATCATATCCGTTTAAATTACTTTTCGCTATTATAGCCATCGGATGTTGAGGCATTGCAATCCATTCCTTTTCAAATCCATTTTTACCTTTTAGGTACGACACAAACAACAAAATCTTCCCTATTTTACAATCTATTTGGTATATTTTTTTATCCACGTAGTTAAAAAATCAAATGTTTTTTTTCATACTATAAGGTACTGTTTAAGCACCCCTAAAAGCTCTCTCTTCTAATCATGATTTCGGAGCCGCGTGAGAAGGACAAAACAAGCCGTTAGGTTCTTTGTCAAGGACGCCTTTAGGCGCCCTGTAAGGGTTTCCTTGACATCAATAACCTAGGATTGTTAGTCCTCTCATTAAACGCGGGTCTGATGTCATGATTTTGGTGAGCGTTCCAGAGAGTTTGAGAGGCGGATAGCCTCTCATTATTGATTATGGACGAACGAAGTGAGTTCTATTTAGGAGATATTATTATTTAGGGGCAAATCTATTTTTGTTAGCAAGAGCCCTTAAATCATTTCTTCTGAAATATATGGCACGTCCGCAACGAATAGGGGGATGCCCTTGCATGAGAATGATCTGTTCGTCTTTTCGCATGTCTTGGGTAATTTCGTGAGGATAAATTAAAGGTCTCTGCTGGAAATTGAGACTCTCAGTCCCTTTTGCTCCTGATGTTCCTAGAGATTTGCTTGATCCTTTCACTTCAACAGTCATTTTACCACATGCCTTTGATATATTTTCAGCCGTTTTAATATCTTTAATAGCGGCATAACTTACAAAAGCACAACTTTCAAACCATGCCATAGCGCCTGATAAACCAAAGTGACGTTCAATTTGTCCTACAGATTGGTAAAAGAGCATGAGAGATATTCCATACTTACGCCCACGGTCACGAGCTTCTTCTAAGATGTTCATATATCCTAACAGATCAATCTCATCTAAAACAAAGAGGACTCTTTTTTCATAGTTTCCATTTGCAGCTTCCATAGCTTTGAGAAGAGAACCGACAAGAATGCGTCCCACACCAGGGTAAGATTTTAGAATTTTGGACGGAATATTCAAAAAGATATCGATATTTCCTTTTGCGACATCAGTTGTTTTAAAGTCGTCACCACTTATAAGGTTGGCATAATTATCAAGGGAAAGCCATTGGGTATCCTTAGAAGCAGTAGCATAAACACCAGAGAAAGTTTGCGGTGCCATATTGGTAAAGACCCCAAGAGTTTCACGAATGAACTGCGATGAAGAACTTGATTGTATTGATTGCAATTTTCCAATAACCGATGGTTCTGGTTCCGATACAATCATACGAAGTGTTTTTAAGTTTTTTGCCTCTAACTTGTACTCATCAGAAAAGACGATATGTGCAAGTAGTCCTGTTAATAAATTATGTGCGTGTGATACAAAGAATTGATCGGTTGAAGTTGATTTATGGTTTTCGGAAAGAAGGAGTCTAGCAATTTCAACTAAACCCGCTTCTCTTTCATAGGCTGGAATGCTTTCATCTAATAACCAATCTAAAGGATTAAAAGTTTTTGTTGAAGTTCCATGAGGAGCAAGAACATGTACGGTATTTTCGTTTAATTTATGTCGTGCTTCTCCAACGATTGGAGCAATTTCAGTTGAAGGATCAAAAACGATCAGTGGACCGGAATATTTGAGACAAGTTGGAATAACATTGCTGGTTGTTTTATAACCACCAGAACCAGCAAAAAATAACATATGAGTTGAATCAAAATCAAGTTTGTATGTTAACAATGGCTGGCTACCACCTTTCCCCCATGTTGTTTTGTCTTTGGGATTAAATTGGACATCTTTAACAACATCTTCGTCGACTCTATAGCGCTCTCCTATAACTACTTCACCATCACTTGGAAAGATCATTTCAAGTTGTTTTATATTCATCCATTGAGAGTCGCCGAAGATCGTATTTTTTGATTTTTTCAAAGGCGATTTTTTTGGCAACGATAGATTCATCGTGAAACCAAGGATAATAATACCAATGATTGAACCGCTCAAAACCATCCTATCAAAGAAAGGAAAAACATCAGCCCATGTCATGTTATTTTGTCCTACATAAGGACTTAGTCTTATATATTCATTTATACTGTAGTAGGCAGCAAAAAGACAAAAGGAGATTAATGATGCTATGGTGATATTTTTTCTTATATGTCTTTTTTGTAATAGAATAAATGAAGAACATGAAAGTGCAATAAGGACGAGAATATCAAGAGGTTTTGAACGAACAAACCAATAAGCATCGGGAGTCGTTCCATTTTCTGTAATGTTATTTATTGTTATGTTTACAAGAAAAAGAATTATGATTGAAAAGAGAAAAGGGCATATTAAAAATATGATTTGTTTACGATTTAGATTGGTTATCATTTTGACCCCGCGTATCAGTAAAAGAATGTTGTCCTATTTTTTGTAATTTTTTATATTCATTTGAATTTATATCAAGTTTTGCCGCATGAATTAAACATCCTAAAATGAAAGACTTATCGGCATTTTTAAGACCAGCCTTTACGACAAGACCGCCTAGAATAATTTTTTCACGTGCATCTTTACGTCTTATTTCATCACTCAAAAATCTCCTCCTTTTTTCAATGCGTCTTAGTGATTTTATAGAGTTACCAAGATTATTCAGTTTTTTGCTGTTCTTTTTGAAATCGGGCTTTAATCTCCTCGAAAATATTTTTCCATTGATCGTTTGTTATGTTTAATTCTGTTAATCCCGCTTCAGCTGCTAATAGTGCAATTTTTTCTCCTTCTTGTTTTTTAGCAGCTTTAATTCTTTCAAGAAGTTTTTTACTTTTTTCTTCAAGAGCTTTTTTCTCTTCCATAAGTTTTTCTAAAGATTTACGTGACATTTCAAATTCTCTTTTATTTGTTAATCTTTATTTTTACTTAACAGAATAAATCTCCAATAACAATACTTAATAGTGCGCATTTATGCGCTCCTGAAAAATGTCTTTTTCAAAGATTTTTTGAAGGCGCAATTATACGTTTTAAAATAAAACGTTTTATGCTATAGATTATTTTTGTGAAATAAACACAATTTTGGGTAATTGTATCTTATGGCAAGTACACATTTACAAGCTAAAATTATTGGTGCTGGAAAATCAGCAATTTCGGCGGCTGCCTATCGCCATAGGACAAGGATGTTTGATGAGTTAGAAGGATCTCATACGCATAGATATGATAAAGATAGAGACCTTGTACATTCAGAAATGAATATTCCAGAAGGTTCTCCAAAATGGATTACACAACAACTCAGTTATTTTGATACAAATGATAAAAAAAGTGAATGGCTGTGGAACACTGTGCAAAATAGTGAGCGCGTGAATGGACAGTTGGCAAGAGAAATAGTTATAGCGTTGCCATTAGAGTTATCACGAGATCAAAATATTTCTCTTGTACGAGACTTTGTAAAAGAAAATTTTTCATCACGTGGTCTTGTTTCTGATTGGGTTTATCATGACAAGGAAGGAAATCCACATGTGCATATTATGCATACTTTACGTCCAGTTTTAGAAAATGGTTTTGGTCCCAAAAAAATAGCTGTCTTAAATGAAGATGGAACAGTAAAAAAATCTCTTGTTACTATTCGTGATAGACAAGGGAATGCTATAAGAAAAGAAGAGCGTATAGTTTATGAAACCGTCATAGGTCATAAAGATGCATTGAAGGATTTACGAAACTCATGGGGTGAGATTGCAACGAGGCATCTTGCACTTGCGGGTCATGATATAAAAGTAGATATGCGTTCTTACAAAGAGCGTGGTTTATCCATAGAACCGACCATTCATTTGGGGCAATCTGCTTATGCAATGGGTAAAAAAGGACTTGCTAGCAGTGCGGTACAAGCCAATGAAAAAATAAAACAGAGATCTGTAGAGAAAATTAAAGAAAACCCTAATGAAGTATTGAAGTTGATTTCATTTGAGAAGTCGACATTTAATCGTGGTGATCTTGCTAAGATCATTAATAGATATGTTGATAATTCAAATGACTTTAATGATATTATGGTGCGCTTAGAACAAAGTAACAACCTGATTAAAATTAAAGATCATTCCAATCCTCATAAAGTGATTTACTCCACAAAGGAAATATTAAAAACCGAATATGATATGGAGCGGAGTGTTGTTTCGTTGTCTCAAACGACAGGACACGGTGTAAAAGATAGACAGGTTTTAGAGGCAATAAAGTCTGTTGAGAATAAAGATAAAAGTAATAGATTTAAATTTTCAGAAGAACAAAAATTAGCCGTTCAACATATTACAGATGATAAAGGTATTGCTGCGGTTGTTGGTTATGCAGGTGCTGGAAAATCCACTCTATTGGAAGCCGCAAATATTGCGTGGGTTAATAGTGGGAAGCGTGTGTTTGGAGCAGCTCTTGCGGGTAAGGCTGCGGAAGGTCTTGAAGAATCTTCAAAGATAAAAAGTAAAACTCTTGCTGCGTGGGAATTAGCGTGGAAAAATAAGAAAGATGAATTACGGGTTGGTGATGTTTTTGTCATTGATGAAGCTGGAATGGTTTCTTCAAAACAACTTTCGCATTTTGTCCAAAAAGTTGAAAAAGCAGGCGCAAAAATTGTTTTAGTTGGTGATAATATGCAGTTGCAACCCATTGAGGCTGGAGCGGCATTTCGCGCTGTAGTTGATAATATTGGTTATGTAGAATTATCCGGTATTAGGAGACAAAAAGAAGAATGGGGGCAAGATGCATCACGACAGTTTGCACGTGGACAAGTAAAGGAAGCTTTAGATCATTATAAAAATAGAGGATTCATTCGTGAGACTAAAACGCGTGATCAAGCCATAAATACTCTTGTTAAAGATTGGATGAATACACGAAGAAAAGTTGAAAAAAAAGCTCTGGAAGAAGGAAAAACTTTACGGGGTGACGAATTACTTGTTCTTGCTCATACGAATGCGTCTGTAAAAAAATTAAATGAAGAAATTCGAACTGCTCTTAAAGATGCTCGTTTACTTAAATCTGAAGATAGTGCAAGCGTTACAAATTTTGATACTCTTAAGGGGCATAGGGAATTTGTTGTTGGTGACAGAATTATCTTTCTTGAAAATGCTCAATTTGAAGAAAGATATGCCACAGAATTAGGAAAGCAAAAAGTTAAAAATGGTATGTTGGGAACTGTTTTGTCGACACAAAATGAAAGAGGAAAACCGCTTTTAAAAGTGCGTCTTGACTCTGGTCAAGAAGTTGTTTTCTCCAATCAGACTTATCAAAACGTTGATCATGGATATGCGGCTACGGTTCATAAGAGTCAAGGAGTTACCGTTGATAATGTCTTTGTTTTAGCCTCCTCATCTATGGATAAACATCTCTCCTATGTTGCAATGTCTCGACATAGGCATCAGTCACATCTTTATGTAGCCGAAGAGGATTTTAAAAACGTTCGATTACACGAACACAAACAGGTTAAAGGTACAATCACTGGTGAATTTGTAGAAGCTGGGTATGCTTCTTTTAGTGAAACTGCCAAAACCAAAACACCTTATGCGGATATAGCAACTTTCTGTGGAATTGAACGTGTTTATGGTGTAAATCTTCCCTCTGCGATAGATGGGGCTCGTATTGAGCTTGGTGATAAGATATCTATTAGTCAAAACAAAGAAACTATTTTTGTTAATAATAAAGAAATTAAAAGAAACATTTTTAATGTTGATTTAATAGAGCGTGGTGATCCTTCTTTTGTTGGTGCTATCAAGCAATCAGATCGTGCAAATACCTATGAAAAATTGGTAGCAGCTCTTTCTAGATCTGGTGTCAAAACAACCACTCTCGATTTTTCTGAATCTCCTGATTATCGGGATTATATTGCCAAATTTACAGAAAATAGAGGAATTGATGTTTCTCAAGGTTTAGGAGAAAAAATTGCTTCTTATGTTGATTGTAATAAAGAATGGTTACAAAAACAAAAAGAGAAGATTGAATCCCTTTGGGATAGAGCAAAGACAAGTTTTTCAAAACTTGAAAAACAAGAGCCCAAGGTTGAACAATCGCAAAGAGAGTTGAATGTTGCATCAAAAGCAACAGAACGAGAGCCATACCTTGCTGCTTATACGGATAACTCTAATCTAGAACAGAAGG
>NZ_JAQITG010000002.1:0-220387 GCF_028618615.1 Bartonella sp. AU15XJBT | reverse complement strand
AATATAAAAATTATAATAAAAAAGAATACAAAAAAAACATATTATTGTTAGTGATAGGTTTAATTTTTGTAATTGTTTTTATAATAATTTTTATGAATATATACTATAAATTTAATTTATTTAATAGCATATAATCTTAAAAAAATGTTTGCTGATTACAGTGAGACAGTGTCTTTAATAAATATCAAGCATTATCATCAAGAGTTCTGTTTTTTATTTCCTATTTTTGAATCTTTTTAATTATTTCAAGCATGGGTTATTTTGAGATTATTGTCTTTTGTATAAGCATTGTCAGTTTATAGTTTTTGAAAAGTGATTGTTTGCTTATGTATCATGATTTATTGAAAAATAAGCAATTTTTATGAAATAAAGTGTCTTATCTCTCTTGATTTTTATCCATCATCTTGAGAAAGAGGGAGAGAAGCGATTTCTGTATCAAGTGCATCCATAAAATTGATAATAAAAGCAGCATTCATTCCCAAATCTCTTGGTAAATAGCGAGAAGCAGAGCGCATATCAACAAAAGTAGTATCCCCTTCATCAGTTAAACGAATGATAATGTCTGAAATAAAACCAAGGTAAAAAGTTTTAGCTCTTGTTTCAATATAAATCTCATTGTCTTCGCCTTTGAATTCTCGTTGTGCGACAATAGGCCAATCATAGGCTTCTAAAACATTGAGAACGGATTCGCGAATACGGTTAGGTGAGCCATCATAACGGCGCCCCGACATTTCTGGCCATTGTGACATCTGTAATGTTGCTTGTTCAGTCAAAACACTTTTGAGGGGTAAAGCATCGCTGGGACGTATTGTGCGAAAAAAAGTGGGTGGGCTTTGTGTGTCGGTAGAAATATCGTAAAGAGCTGGTAAGGTCAACCAAAGTCCAAAAAATAACATCAATGGTGTAGCAGTTATGAGTGAATAAATGATCCCTTTTAAAGCTTTCATTCCCCCTAGGGCTCCATAGACCCATAAGCTATGAAGTGCTTTTAAAGCAAGAAGAAGAGAAATAATCACACAACAAGTAGAGATTCCTATCAAAATTATAAAGTCGCTTATGTTAAGCACGGAAAAACGTTGTAAGATGATCGAAAATAATAAAATAAAAAACGCTAATCCACCAAAGCGAGGGGACCATACCGCTGCTCTTGAAATTAATCGAACATATTTCTTCTTCATGAAGTTTTTCCCCTCAGCTGTAAATTATAAGCAAAGTTTTTTCAAATTATCTATCTTACAAAAAGCTTTTGCTTATAAGACAAAAGTAAAGCACTTATTTTTGAGGTCAAGGATGCGAGATGTCTCATCAATTTCTAGCGATTATTTTAGCGCTTCATTGAAGGTAATAAGTATTTCTTCAGCACTTTATGATGTCATTGATCGAACTTTATAAGAATGTTCGTAAATACGTAAAAATAAGATCAACGAACAAGTTTTTCCGTTTTTATCAGCATATAGAACTTTCCTCTTTTTCCTCTCATTGCGGAAAATTTTTTCTGTAAGATAAGCCTATCGAATAATGGAACACTATTAGGGTACAAATTCACGGCACTTGTTTTTAAGAGACATCTCTCAACGCTTGTCACACTCATTGCGCGACAGTGTCTATGAAGGGTAATAACGATAAAGCGATTAAGCATCCCCACTTTTACGTTTATGAAGAAGAAAACCAGCATTATCATTCTATTTGTTCGCTCCAATGTTGCGATAACTTTTGAGCAGACCGTTTATAAGAGACATTTTTAGTTTTTTCTCGTACAGTTTTTATTTACACGCCAATCTCGCTTTTGACGTGCAAAAGACATGGTTTTGATTGATTCAATATGGGTTAAGTTTGGAATGAGAGAATCCTGCGATATTCGGAGCACTCATTCAACAGTTAAAGAAATAAATTATCATTATAAATAAAAGTATTTTGCAAGTATAATATGAATATGTAAAACAGAGATTTTATCTTATATTACTAATTAATAGGCTACTTTTTCTTTATACATGTGGTTTGTATTTTAATAGAGGATTATGTGAGAGGATTAAAAATATTTTTCTATCTCAATAAAAAATTTAAGCATCTAAAATCAGACAAACCGGAATTCGAGTATTCGCTGAATAGAGGAAAAAGATAACTGTTTTGATAGATCTTGTTTCGTTTTTATTAAAAAGAAGGTCGTTGTACAAATGAGAAGTGAGAATATTTTTATTCATAAAATATGCGGCAGGTCGCTGATGAAAGAAAAGCTTCACTTTCTTTTTTTGCAAGGGAAGAAGGGGAAAAAATACGTAAAATAACAAAACCTTCATTCAAATTTTTAGCAATCAAAACTGAATTGGCATTTTTTTGAGGCTTTGACTTTTTGAGTTCTATGATTTGTATTGGTTTTCCAATGATAAGATCGAGTGTAGCATCAGGGGCTGTTCGGTCATTAAGGCTATAGAAAATAATTCCATTGTGTGTATAGGCTGCCAGTGACCAAAATTGTCGTGTTTTTAAAGCTTTTAAATGAACAGGTCCATTTTCAAGATTAAATCTGCAGACTTTAAGAAGAAAGAGTGGATCAGCAGATTGTTGAATAGGATTATCGGGAGGTAAATCAACAAATTGATAAGGGGCTCCAGATTTTTTAAGGCTTGTCCATATATTATTTTGTGCCCAAGTGGGGATCATAAAGAGAACGCAAATATGAACAATAATAGCGCCAATGATTGCAAGAAGTGCGGTATGAATAAATCTAATCACAATTTATTTGTCCTGATGGGATTTGTTCTATAGAGGGCATTGTAAGCTTTTGTAATGCCGTTGCTGAGATGATTGAGGTATCGTATAGGGTGAGAATAAGCCCGAATTCTTTTTGGCTCACTGTTGCAAGCCAATTTCCGGCTTGCGGTGTGGATGAAATATTGATGCGCAAGGAGCCATCATGTTCATAAGTAATAGCATTTGTGTGGAGTTCAAAAGGTATATCTTCCGATGAAGTATAGGGTTTAAGGGATTTATCTGCGGTATAAAGGGTAAAAAGACGGGTTTCAGGGATGCTGCCTTTGAGCAAATAATGACAGAGAGGGTGGAGTGGACGCCCTTGGTTATCTTGCCAAATCTGGAACCTAATACCTTCAGTGCGTCCAAGTGAAACGATGCCTTGTTTGGCAGTGCGGGCACGGGTATAAGGATCCATATTGGTGGTTCCTACTTGTGGGTAAGCACTCCATTTTCCAATTGTAAAGCGTCCAAAATGAGGAAAGGAATTGAGCACATAATCGACACTCAATGTTCCCCATAAAACCGAAAAAGCGAAGATAAAAAAGAAAATGGTAATATTAAAAAGCATCCGTGAATATCTTGAATTCAAAATGTTGAATCTCCCGTTGTTTTCATTTTAAAAAAAATTGCAGATTGTTTTTTTAGATCTTTGTTAATCAATCGCACGATATGCAATGTTTCAGGAGAAAGTGTAGAGGGTATTGGGGGGGAAAATTCAGAATTAGCATGGGAGGAAAGTGTTGGTGGCTGATAAGGAAGGAGGGAATCTTTTACACCGTAGAGCTGTTTGAGCATGATATTTTGGTGTGCTGCGAGCATGATGCGATGCCATATCATGGCAGGAACACCACCCCCAAAAGCACGATTCATTGGTGAAAAGTTATCATTTCCCATCCATACCGCTCCAGTATAATTGCCCGTAAAGCCAACAAACCAAGCATCACGATAGGATTGTGATGTTCCAGTTTTTCCAGCAACAAGAGTCATGGGTAGAGCAGCACGCTTACCGGATCCTCGTGTTGTGACACCCACCATCATTTGGTTCATATAAGCTGCTGATTGTTCACTGAGTACTCGATGGAGCTTATTACCGTTATGCTCGAAATCCCACACTACATGACCATCGATTGTTCTGATTTGTGTGAACCCATGACGATTACCAGCGATCCCGCCATTCGCAAAGACATTAAAGCCAGTTGCTTGATCCATGGGGGTCATGTTGGAAGTTCCAAGGACCATCGTTTTATGTGATAAAATATGTGCGTTAATTTCCATACTCTTGATGAGGTCTATGATGGGTTTTGTATCGCGGTTAAGATATTGATAGGTGAGATAAACAGGGACTGTATTAATGGAAAAGGCTAAAGCCGTTGCTAAATCAATTTTTCCCAGATAACGACCAGAATTATTTTTTGGTGTCCAACCGCCCCAATTGATGGGGGCATCTAAAACAATTGTTGAAGGTGAAAGACCGTGTTCCAGGGCGGTTGCGTAAACATAAGGTTTGAATGAAGAACCAGTTTGTCGTCCACCTTGGGTCGCTCTGTTAAATTGGCTTTTTTTATAGTCCAGTCCTCCAACAATTGCACATACGGCGCCATTATTATCGAGTACAACGGTGGCGGCTTGTGTTACGCGATATTGTTGACCATATTGATGTAAATGATATGCAATTGATTCTTCTGCTATTTTTTGAAGTGCTGGATCAATGGTTGTTTGAATGACTAAACTATGGCTTGGAAGTTGATCACGCATTTTTTTGACTTCTTCGAATGCCCAATCAAGAAAATAATCAGGCTGATTATTGTCTATTTGGGGAAGTGCCCTAGCAGGGTGGCGATGTGCGTTGATAATCTGGCTCTTTGTCATAAAGCCGCTGTTAACAAGATTAGAAAGGACGACATTGGCACGTGTTTGAGCCGCAAAAAGATGGCTATGAGGGGCGTATTTTGTTGGAGCTTTAAAGAGCCCTGCGAGCATAGCCGATTCACTCAAAGATACATGACGTATATTTTTTCCAAAATAAAATTTTGCCGCGGCTGCAATACCAAAATTATTTCCTCCCATATAGGCACGATCAAGATAAAGTTGCAAAATCTGTTTTTTGCTAAAGTTTGCCTCTAACCAAAGAGCAAGATAAGCTTCTTTGATTTTACGTGTTATGGTTCTCTCGTTTGTTAAGAATAAATTTTTAGCCAATTGTTGTGTGAGAGTTGAACCACCTTGCACCACACCTTTAGCTTGCATATTTTGTGAAAGTGCCCGTGTAAGCCCCTGAAAATCAATACCCCAATGATCGAAAAAACGACGGTCTTCTGTAGCGAGAACCGCTTTAATAACGGTGTCAGGCATTTCTTCAACGGGGACAGAAATCGCCGGCAGTGCACCACGGTGACCAATGGAATTTCCATAGCGATCTAGAAAAAGAATGGAAAAATTTTTAGGAGAAGCCCAATCTGTTTTGGTTAGTTCAAAAACAGAAATGCCCAAAATGGTAAAAAGAGTAAAGCCCATCAACCCTAATGTTAGTATTTCATCGAGAACTTCAACGATAAAGCGTTTCCATCCTTGAAGATGAAAATTTTGTGAGATGATTTTTGCCTTTTTCCAGAAAAAACTGTTAGCAGAACGAATGCGATAAAGCGCTGTATCTAATCGTGCATCTAATTCGATGAGAGCAGGGCTGTGAAATGGCTTATGCTGTTGTCCTTTCTTTTTTTTAAAAAAATTAAACATTTAAAAAGAGCCTATGGCAAAGCAATACAACCAAACAAATCTATAAAAATTATATGGAGTAGAAGTATTTTTTTTCTATAGAGCTACAGAGAAAGAGTTTATTTGAAAATTATTCATTTCCCGTAAAACAGTGTATTAAGCTTGTATTATTTTATCCAATAAACTTTATGCTCATTATTAAAAATATTTTATTTTGAATTTTTAAAAATTTGGATTAATATTAGTATGTTATTCTGTAAATTTAATTAATATTAGTATGTTGTTCTGTAAGACGGAGGATAAATTATTTTTCATTTGTCGCTTTTAAATTGACTTGTGATTTTTAAATTGCCCACCAAAAAACATTATTTCTTTTATCTTATCAGAAGATAAGAAGAGAGGTTATTGAAATATCTATGATGAAAAAAGTTTTTTTGTTCGTGTTAATAACTGCTTTTTTAGGAGCCGATTCTGTTATGGCTGCCGGTTGCGTTGAGGCGGGTAAGAAGGTTGCAACTCAAGAGAAAGGAGTTCTCGTTCGTTCAGAACTGGTTGTTCATGATGGAAAGAATATGTGTGCAATTGTGCTTGTTGTACCAGCCCGTAATGGTGAGAAATTGCGCCGTGTTGAGTTTTTCGTTCCTACTGATTAATCTTTGACAGATGGTGTTGTGATGCGTATTTTAATCGTTGAAGATGATCGGAATCTTCACCATCAATTAGCAGAAGCTGTAAGACATGCAGGATATGTTTCCGATAGTGCTTTTGATGGTGAAGAGGCTTATTTTTTAGGCAGCACAGAGTCTTATGACGCGGTGATACTTGATATAGGTTTACCGCAGACTGATGGTATTCGTGTTGTTGAAAAATGGCGTCAAGAAGGGCGCACCATGCCTGTTTTAATGTTAACGGCACGAGATCGCTGGTCTGATAAGGTACACGGTATTGATGCAGGGGCTGACGATTATGTTGTGAAGCCATTTCATTTGGAGGAAGTGATAGCGCGCTTGCGGGCGCTAATTCGTCGTACGACAGGACATGCGACAAGTACCTTATGTTACGGAAATGTTTTGTTGGATACGAAGACATCTCGTGTTTTTTTGGATGGTCAATTGATTAAACTAACATCTTATGAATTCAGACTTCTCTCATATCTCATGCATCATTGTGACAGGGTCATTTCAAGAACGGAGCTTACTGAGCATCTTTATGATCAGGATTTTGATAAGGACTCGAATACGGTGGAAGTTTTTGTAGGGCGGTTACGCAAGAAGCTTGGCGTGGATTTGATTGAGACTATTCGAGGAATGGGGTATCGCGTGAGAGCGGGAGGTGATGAATGAATGTTTTCAAAGAGGATCATTGGTTTCAGAGACTCTTTTTTGTAATTACGCGATCTCTCAGTTTACGTGTTATGATCTTATCAACACTATGGGTTGTTATTTCTCTTTTATCGATTTCTACAGTGAGTATTTTATTTTATAAACGTTCAACTGAAGAGAGCCTAGAGCGTATTCTTTCTGCTCAACTCTATAGTTTGATTGCAACAGTGACGGTAGCACCAGAAGGCACTTTGAGAGAAGGGGCTGGAATTGATGATATTCGTTATGCTGATCCAACAACGGGATGGTATTGGGAAGTTGTTGCCATATCTCATAATTTAAAAGGAAGATTGACCTCCCCCTCATTGGGATCAGGAGAGATATTTACACCCAGCGATGTCGATATACCTTTTGACAATAAATTCTTTCGCTCTTATCGGATAAAGGGAAACAATGGTCAAAAGCTACAAGTGATTGAGAGTGATGTTGTTCTTGATAATAAAAATCATATTGCACGTTTTCGGCTTGTTGGGAATATTGATGAAGCGCATGCTCAAGTAAAGGGATTTAAGCGAACTTTGCAAATTTTTCTTTGGAGTTTTGGTATCGGGAGTGTTCTTATTAATATGGCTATTATTTTCTTTAGTTTTCAACCATTTAAGCTTATTCGACGCGCATTGAATGATATTCGAAAAGGAAGAGTTCACTATGTGAATACCGATTTAGTCAGCGAAGTCATGCCGCTTGCCCAAGAGATGAATGCTCTCATTAAGAATAATCAGCGTATTATTGAGCGATTTCGCACGCAGGTTGGTAATCTCGCGCATTCATTGAAGACACCTCTGTCCGTGATTATGAATGAGACAGATAAGATGCGCGGAGAAAAGGCTTGTTTGTTGAGAGAGCAAACGCAAATAATGCAAGCTCAAATCAATCATTATCTTCAGCGGGCGCGGATTGCAGCACAATGCGATAGTGTTGTCTATCATACATCTGTCCGCAGTATGGTTGATCGTTTAGTGCGGGTTATGAAAAAGCTTAATCCTGAAAAACAAATTGAATTTATGATGGATGTTGATGATATTGTTTTTTCTGGAGAGAAGGAAGATTTAGAAGAAATTATAGGGAATTTGATTGAAAATGCTACTCAATGGTCTCGTGTAAAGGTGTTGATCTCTTGCTGTTTAGAAGCAAACGTTGAAGAAGAAAAATACTTTAGTATCCTTGTCGAAGATGATGGTCCTGGTTTAACAGAAGATAAAATTGATGAAGCGTTAAAAAGAGGGTGGCGGTTTGATGAAAGTAAGCCGGGGACAGGTTTAGGGTTAGCAATTGTTTCAGATATGGTGAATGAATATGGTGGCAATCTCTTTTTATCGCGTTCTGTCTTGGGGGGGCTGTGTACAAAAGTCTTATTACCCAAAATGGGAGAATAACATATTTTCTCCTTAAGCAGGAAATGTCTATAAACTTTGTAAAGAAATCTTTAGACAATACAAAAAAGTAGGGACAAAAAAGGAGGGAGGCTTTTCAGAAGATCCGTATTTATAATCAAAATAGAAAATAAAATCTTGTTTTTGTTTTCTTGGTAGAGGTGAGCCATATAAGAGAAATGAACAATAGATTTTACGATATTCTTCATAAAAAGATAAATTTTTATCCTTTCACATCACTCTTCTCATGAAGAGAGCAAAAGATAAGCGCGTTATCTTTGTTCGTATTGGAAAAAAACGATATGCTCTTACTCATTTTGGCAGCATTTTTTCTCACTTTTCTGGCAATTATTCTTTTTCTTTCACTACGTTTTGACGATGGGGTAAAGAAAAATTGGCAAGTTCAAACCATGAATGGTTATAGAAGTCATATGCATACGGTTGATTCTCATAAGCTTTATAGGCATTATAAAAAAAGAAATATTCTTAAAGCTTTAAGTGTTTTGTTTGTCCTGCTTATGACTTGGAGTATCTATGGGCTGACAGGCAATCCAGAAGTGAAAAGTTATTTTTTTAGCGAATTAATGGATAAGAATCCTAAAATTCTAAGTCAGCAAGAAAAGCTTGTTCGTCTACAAGTGCTTTTTTTCCGCTCTCCTCATGATGGCAAGTTAGCAGATGCGTTAGCGGTAGGGTATCTCGAAGAAAGTCATTTTCAAGAAGCTGTGAATACTTATTTAGATGCACTTCGTTTGAATGGAGAAACAGCCCCAAGGCTTGTAGGATATGGTTTAGCATTGGTTGGTTCTGAAGGGGGAGTGATAACGCAAGAGGCACAAAATGCTTTTCAAAAAGCAGCAGATTTAGCGCCAACAGATTTTTACCCGCGTTTATTGTTGGCCGATGCATTTCATCAAGCCGGAAAAACGGCGCAGGCAGTGCAGTTTTTACAAAGCTTTCTTGATACAATGCCTGAAAGTTTTGCAGGACGCTCACGGGTTGAAAAAATGATGTTTCAGTTACTTGGCACAGCAAGTGAACGGACAAAGAAAAGTGATCGTCGCCAATTGAGATAGAGAAATAAAAAGAGAAAAGCTATTTAGAACGACAAGAGCAGTAAACATCTAGAAGTGGAAGGTATATGTGGAAGGGGTGAAGAACAGAAATGAAAAATGTCAAGAACACGGCACAAGTCGTTATAGATTAAATAAAAATTGGTGTAAAAATCAAAAAAGGAAGAAAAGTATTGATAAGCTTGTTTGCAAAGGTGAGGTATTTGATAAAAAGTTGCACCTCTATAGAAGATGTGCAAAGCTCTTAAAAAAATAAAATATGGATGCTTATAGAACGTGTTGAAAATTTTTTCGTAGAGTGTCTATGAACAATCAATCTTTAAAGAATTCTGCTTCGTTGAAGCTTATTTTAAAGCAGCGAAAAAAAAAGCGCTTACTGATCATCTTATTGTGTTGTTTGGTTATGGCAATTGCAGCAAGTCTCATTGTGTATGCAATGCGTCATGCGGTCAGTTTTTTTAGAATGCCCTCTGATATTACAAGAGAAGATATTTTAACTGGACGCTCTTTGCGTTTGGGCGGCTTTGTTGAAAAGGGGACCGTTCAATATACGGGAGAGAGAGGCGTTATTTTTTTTGTAACGGATAACACAAAACATGAAAAAGTGGTTTTCAATGGTGTCCTACCGGATCTTTTTCGTGAAGGTCAGGGGGTGATTGTAGAAGGACATTTCGATAAACAGGGTTTTTTTATAGGGACGCGTATTTTAGCAAAACATGATGAAACTTATATGCCTAAAGAAACCGCTGATCGCTTGAAAAAACATTACAGTATGGAGAAATAATTCGATTGTGCTTGTTGAACTGGGTCATATTTTTTTAGCCGCAGCATTTGCCGTAAGCTTATTAGAAGCTTTTTTGCCTGCTTTAGGTTTTTGGAGGCAAGAGCGTTTGTTAATGCAAACAGCTATTCCTCTAACATATATCACTTTCACATTATTGCTCTTATCTTTTTTAGTGATGATTTACGCTCATGTTGTATCTGATTTTTCTGTTTTAAATGTTGTTGAGAATTCTCATTCAGAAAAACCGATGCTCTATAAAATCACCGGTGTTTGGGGCAACCACGAAGGCTCTATGTTGTTATGGGTTTTAAGTCTCACTTTTTTTAGTGCATTGATGGCTTTGTTTAGCCAATATTTGCCGGAAGATTTTAAGACACTCATTTTAATTTGTCAAAGTTGGATTACAAGCGCTTTTCTTTTATTTATTCTTTTTGTATCCAACCCATTTTTACGTGTGAATCCACCAGCATTACAGGGAAATGATCTCAATCCTCTTTTACAAGATATCGCATTAGCGATTCATCCCCCCCTTCTTTATTTAGGTTATGTTGGTTTTTCACTTTGCTTTTCTTTTGCTGTTGCGGCATTGATTATGGGGCATATTGATAAGATTTGGGCGCGTTGGGTCCGTCCTTGGCTTTTACTTTCTTGGTGTTTTTTGACATTGGGGATTATGGTTGGCTCCTATTGGGCTTATTATGAGCTAGGGTGGGGAGGGTATTGGTTTTGGGATCCTGTTGAAAATGTTTCGTTTATGCCTTGGCTTTCAGGAACGGCTCTTTTACATTCTGCTCTTGTTCTCGAAAAACGAGGAATATTGAAAAGTTGGACTTTGTTTTTAGCATTGCTTACTTTTTCCCTTTCTCTTATGGGAACGTTTCTTGTTCGTTCGGGACTTTTAGTTTCTGTTCATAGTTTTGCTGTTGATCCAGCACGGGGACAAGCAATTCTTGCACTTTTATTTTTCTTTACGGGAGCGGCTTTTCTTCTTTTTGCTTTGCGCATCCCTCTTGTAAAAACAGAAAGATTTTTTCAACCAATTTCGCGCGAAGGGTTTATTGTTTTAAATAATTTGTTACTGACAACAATAACAGCCACAGTATTGATTGGTACACTCTATCCTTATTTTATTGAGATGTTAACAGGGCAAAAAATTTCTGTAGGGGCTGCTTTTTTTAACCTTACCTGCGGACCACTCATGCTTTTGCTGTTGTTGTTTGTTCCGTTTGGATCAATGATGGCATGGAAACGCGGTGATTTTCTCGCAGTTTTTGAACGGTTGTGGTTTGTTTTTGTCTTGGTTGCTACCATCTGTTTTATACTATTTTATGCGACATCTGTGCGTGATATTCTTGCAGTTTTAGGCATTGGGCTCTCAGCGTTTGTTTTTTTAGGCAGTTTAGCGGACCTGTGGGGAAAAAGTGGATATGGCAAGAGAGCTTTTTCAGTACGCGTTAAGAGATTTTTTGGATTGCCGTGGTCTGTTTTTGGTGCAGCAATGGCACATATGGGACTAGGCGTTACATTATTTGGTATTGTCTGTGTGGCAAGTTTTAGTCAAGAACGTATTTTAACCATGAACATAGGAGAGTGGGTGACGATAGCGGATAAAATGCTTTATTTTGATACCGTGCATGATCGTTTTGGTTCGAATTATTCGGCAATGGAGTTTTGTTTTAAAATATATGAAAATAAAAAAATCGTGGGTCATGTAACAGCTTCAAAGAGATTTTACTCAAGCCAAAATACTTTGACAACGGAAGTTGGTCTTCAAAATTATGGCTTATCGCAGCTCTATATTGTGCCGGGACATCTCGATAATCGGGGTCTTGTTGTGCACATATGGTGGAAGCCTTATATCATATGCATTTGGTTAGGGGCATTCATGATGGCTATGGGAGGATGTCTTTCTCTTCTGGGGTACTGGTTTCGTACTGGCATGTACAAGAGGGTTCTGCTTGCTTTAAATTTTTGGAGAAGACATTGAGATGAAAAAAATTCTTTGGATTTTATTTTTTTTAATCGCAATGTTTCCTTTTCGATTAGCTATAGCAGTAGAGCCAGATGAGATTTTAAAGGATACAATTCTTGAAAGGCGCGCGCGCGGTATTTCATCGCATTTACGTTGTCCGGTTTGTCAAAATCAATCAATTGATGATTCAGATACTTCTCTAGCACGTGATTTAAGGCTTTTAATTCGGGAAAAACTAAAAATGGGCTATAGTAATCAGCAGGTGATTGACTTTCTTGTTGAGCGATATGGTGAATTCATTCTCTTAAAACCACCATTTAATAAAACAACTTGGTTTTTATGGTTTTCGCCTTTGATTATTATCATCATTGGTGCAAGTGTCATATTTTTCCAGTTAAAAGGGTATAAGCGTGGGAAAATAATGATTGTAAATGCAATTAAGAAAAAACAGTCAAAAACGCCATTACATTAAAAAGGATATTATATAAGAGGGAAAGCTTAGCTCATTTGCAATGAGCATTCAACCTTATTGTAATTATATTGAAGGATACTGAAATCTTACAAAACTTTAACAATTTAGACAGAAAACGGTAAGGTCTGGTATTTTATAAGTGATCAGATTGGGATAGAAAGTATGATTGAATAGGAGCATAGAGTAAATGTTAAAAAAAACTTTCTTTAAAACATTTGTCGCAGTAAGTTTTTCCGCAGTATTGGAGAGTGCACTGTTTTTTAGTGGATGTACATCAAGCTTATGGACGACAAAGGCTCATGCAAGTTCTGTATTTACTTCGTTAATGCAACAACAAGGATTTGCAGATATCGTTGCTCAAGTAAAACCAGCGGTTGTTGCAGTACAAGTAAAGAGCAATAAAAAGAAAGAAGATTGGTTCTTTAGTAACTTTTTTAGTGGTCCAGGGATTGATCAATTACCAGATCAACACCCTTTGAAAAGGCTTTTTAAAGAGTTTTATGATTTTGATAAGCCTAAAAATAAATTTCCCAATCATTCACAGAGACTCCGTCCTATAGCTTTTGGATCGGGTTTTTTTATTTCGTCTGATGGTTACATTGTGACCAATGATCATGTAATTTCTGATGGGACAAGTTATACAGTTGTTCTTGATGATGGTACAGAATTGAACGCAAAGCTTATTGGGAAAGATCCCAAAACTGACCTTGCTGTCCTAAAAGTAAATGATAAAAGAAAATTTTCCTATGTTGATTTTGGTGATGATTCAAAGCTTCGCGTTGGAGATTGGGTTGTTGCTATTGGTAATCCATTCGGTCTTGGTGGAACTGTGACAGCAGGTATTGTTTCGGCACGTGGACGTGATATTGGCACGGGTGTTTATGATGATTTTATTCAGATTGATGCTGCTGTTAATAGAGGAAATTCTGGAGGTCCAACTTTTGATTTGAATGGTAAGGTTGTTGGCGTTAATACGGCGATTTTTTCTCCTTCAGGAGGCAATGTTGGGATTGCTTTTGCTATTCCGGCAGGGACAGTGAAACAGGTTGTGCAACAACTTATCGAAAAAGGTTCAGTTCAACGTGGTTGGCTTGGGGTTATGATTCAGCCAGTAACGAAGGAAATTTCTGATTCGATAGGTTTGAAAGAAGCGAAAGGTGCTTTGGTTACTGATCCATTAAAAGGGCCAGCAGCAAAGGCTGGTATCAAGGCAGGTGATGTCGTTATTTCAGTGAATGATGAAAAAATTAATGATTCTCGTGACTTGGCAAAGCGTATTGCAAATATGAGTCCGGAAGAAACCGTGACTTTAGGGATTTGGAGATCCGGTAAGGAGGAAAATATCAAAGTTAAACTTGCTGCAATGCCTGAAGATGCAGGTAAGAAAGAAAGTTCAAAATATTTAAATGAACGTGGAGATTCAGATGAAACATTGGAAGATTATGGGTTAATTGTTGCTCCTTCTGACGATGATTTAGGATTGGTTGTAACAGATGTGGATTCGGATTCAGATGCTGCAGATAAGGGAATCCGCCCAGGTGATGTCATTGTGACAGTGAATAATAAATCTGTTAAAAAAACTTCTGATATTACTGATGCAATCAAGGATGCCCAAAAGCTAGGGCGAAAAGCTATACTCTTACAGATCCGAACAAATGATCAAAATCGTTTTGTCGCTCTTCCAATTTTCAAAAAATAGCACTTTATGATGAGTGGGACAGAGATTTTGTAGATTTCTGTCCTACAATGTAATTTTATAAAAATAACGGAGATGCGTTTTATGAAAATACTCGTTATCGAAGATGATCGTGAGACAGGACGTTATCTCGAAAAGGCTTTTTGGGAGGTAGGGCATTCCGTTGATGTTGCCTATGATGGTGATACTGGATACGCTTTAGCGATCACAGAAAGTTATGATGTTATGGTTGTTGATCGGATGCTTTTGCGTCGTGATGGGCTTTCTATTATTTCGGAATTGCGTGCTAAAGGCAATGAAACACCAGTTCTTATCCTTTCAGCTTTAGGGCAAGTTAATGATCGTGTGACGGGTTTGCGTGCAGGGGCAGATGATTATTTGACAAAGCCTTATGCTTTTTCTGAACTTCTTGCGCGTGTTGAAGTATTACAACGGCGGAAGAATCCTAAAGAAGCAGAAACTGTTTATTGCGTAAGCAATCTTGAGCTTGATCGGTTAGCACATACGGTAAAACGGGGGGATAGAAACATTCTATTGCAACCACGAGAGTTTCGTTTACTTGAATATTTAATGCGCTATGCGGGGCAGGTGGTTACACGCACTATGCTTTTGGAAAATGTTTGGGATTATCATTTTGATCCACAAACAAATGTCATTGATGTCCATATTTCTCGTTTGAGAGCCAAAATTGAAAAAGATTTTGATGTTCCGCTTCTTCATACTGTGCGAGGCGCTGGATATATGCTGAAAGCACCAGATAACAAAGATGAATCGTTTGATTAATATAATGCGCACGACAGCGCTAAGGCTTTCAGCGCTTTACATTTTATTGTTTGGATTGGTGGCAACAGGTCTTTCTATTTATATGACGGCATTTTCTGCTTCGTTGTTAACAGAGCAAACTGAACAGGCTTTACATGAAGAATTAAAGTATATTGAAAATGCTTATAATTATGGAGGGCTCCCTTTATTAATACGCACGATAGATTATCGTTCAAGACAACCAGGGGCATTTCTTTATCTTGTCACAGATCCTATGGGGCGTATTTTAGCAGGCAATGTAGCACGTATTGAATTAGGTCTTTTGAAGCAGAGTGGTTTTATTTCTACCTCCTTTTTGTATTCACGTTTTGGAGAACATGGCAGAACAAGTGAACATCGCGCTTTGGCGGTCGTTTTTGATTTGCCTAATGCTATGAAGATTCTTATAGGACGCGATTTGGATGAGCCCGAACGTTTTGCGGCGGTTATTCGTAAAGCTGTGATCATTGCACTTGCTGCAATGGTGGGAGGCGCTTTACTCATATGGTTTTTTGTTGGCAGGAGAGCTTTACAAAGGATTGATCAGGTCACGGCAGCATCACGGCGCTTGATGGAAGGTGATTTCAGTGGGCGTTTACCTGTTTCAGGGGTAGGGGATGAGTTTGATCGATTGTCAACGAATCTTAATGTTATGTTAGACCGCATTGAAGAGTTAAATATTGGTTTACGTCAAGTATCAGATAATATTGCTCATGATCTGAAAACACCGTTAACGCGTCTTAGAAATCGTGCTGAAGAGGCGCTTTCGGCAAACAAGACAAAGTTTGAATATCGTCAGGTCCTTGAGAGTGTTATTGCTGAATCAGATCAACTTATTCGTACGTTTAATGCGATTTTAATGATTTCACGCATCGAAGCGAGCAGTGCTATTGAGCATCTTGAGATGATGAATATGAAACTGATCCTTGAAGATGCTGTTGAGCTTTACGAGCCTTTTGCTGAAGAGTCAGGTGTTTTACTTCAGTTAGGAGATATATTTGATAAAGAGCTTAAATTGAATCGTGAGCTTGTCGCGCAAACAATTTTTAATCTTATCGATAATGCGATTAAATATGCATCTAAAGATGGGGAAAAAGCGAAGGTTTGCTTATCAATGGAATATCGTGATGAACATTTATTAGTTGTTGTAAGCGATAATGGTCCAGGAATAGCAGAGGATAAACGTGAAAAAGTAACAGAACGATTTGTTCGTCTTGAAGAAAGCCGTACACAACCTGGTTTTGGGATTGGTTTAAGTATAGCAAAAGCAGTTATGAAGCTGCACGGGGGTGAATTGTTACTTGAAAATGCAAATCCAGGGCTTAGGGTTGTTTTGTTATTTCCTTAAAGATATTTTCTTCAGTTTTTTCTTTTCATACGGAACGACTATTTTACAAGTATAATGCAATGGATAAGGAAGGCAAAATGCTTTTCAAGGGAGATGAGATGAAACAAGCTTTTTTAAAAACACAGCTTCTCTCTTTATGCCCTCTCCATGAAAGTGGTTCCCAATGGTTAAAAGACATGGAAGAACAAGCAAGGAAAGAAGGTTTAGAACCGCTTGTTTCCATCATTTCAGAAAATGGAACGCAAATTGATTTTATCCGTGCGGTTATGACTTTATCTCCTTTTTTGCGTGAGGTTTTAATTGCCAACCCATCATATCTTAGTCCTTTATTGCATGTTGATATAGAAACAAGGCTGAGCGAAATTATCGATGATATTACGGTTATTGATAAGGATAAATCTATAAATGAAACTTCATTGATGGCTGCTTTAAGGCGCAAAAAACGAGAAGTGCATGTCCTCATTGCTTTAGCTGATTTGAGTGGTGTTTTTACTTACGAAGTTTCA
The DNA here is from genome assembly GCF_028618615.1 of Bartonella sp. AU15XJBT. Taxonomy (NCBI): domain Bacteria; kingdom Pseudomonadati; phylum Pseudomonadota; class Alphaproteobacteria; order Hyphomicrobiales; family Bartonellaceae; genus Bartonella; species Bartonella sp. AU15XJBT. Next base: position 203,511 of record NZ_JAQITG010000002.1, on the reverse strand, counting down.
TGTGCTTGGTTGACACGTTTGGGTGAAGCTGCACTAGGTGTAGCATTGCGTTTTCTATTAAGAGAAGCACATGATCATGGTAAGATCAATTTGCTGAGCCGTGAGAATCCAGAAAAAGACTGTGGTTTAATCATTTTAGGGATGGGAAAATTAGGAGCAGGAGAACTTAATTATTCTTCTGATATTGATCTTATTGTTTTTATTGATGAAACGTCCCCTCATATTGGTAATCTTTCTGAAAGTGTCGACGTATTTTCTAAAATGGTACGTCGATTAATCCGTATCATTCAAGAGCGCACTGCGGAAGGATATGTTTTTCGTCTTGATTTTCGTCTTCGTCCAGATCCAGGATCAACACCTTTGGCCTTACCGGTCAGGACTGCCTTGCGTTATTATGAAGGGCGTGGACAAAATTGGGAACGAGCCGCTATGATTAAAGCACGTCCAGTTGCTGGCGATAAGAGAGCAGGTTTTAACTTTCTGAAAGAACTTTTTCCCTATGTGTGGCGAAAATATTTAGATTATGCTGCGATTGCTGATATTCATTCGATCAAACGTCAAATTCATGCGCATAAAAGTTACGGTCAAATTGCAGCTTATGGACATAATATAAAGTTAGGTCGTGGTGGTATTCGTGAAATTGAGTTTTTTGTTCAGACACAACAACTTATTGCTGGTGGGCGTTTTCCTCAATTACGTGGACGCCAGACAGTTGCAATGTTAGCGGAACTTCACACGCTTGGTTGGATTAGTGGGGAAACAAGAGATAATCTTATAAAAAGTTATGCTTTTCTAAGAAATGTGGAACATCGTATTCAGATGCTTGCGGATGAACAAACGCATCTTCTTCCCAATGATATTTCTCAATTCACGAGCGTTGCTTATTTAATGGGCTATCACGACAGACGCGGTTTTATCCGTGATTTATTAAAAACACTTCATGTTGTTGAAAAACACTATGCAGCACTGTTTGAGAATGAACAAGAACTTGGTTTAGAAATTGGCAATTTAGTTTTTACAGGAGAAGAAGATGATCCGGAGACGTTAATAACATTAAGCCGTTTAGGTTTTGAAAGAGCGAGTGATATTTGTCGGATTATGCGCACCCTCCATTTTGGTCGTTATAAAGCAACGCAATCTGCTGAAGCGCGAGAGAGATTAACAGAATTAACACCAGCTCTTTTGAAAGCTTTTGGCGCAACAAAACGTGCTGATGAGGCGATGTTGCGTTTTGATAGTTTTTTACAGGGCTTACCCTCAGGAATTCAGCTTTTTAGTCTTTTGCAGTCTAATCCCTCTCTTTTAGATATGCTTGTCCTTATTATGGGGGCTGCGCCACGTCTTGCGGAAATTATTACACGCAGATCTCATGTTTTTGATGGAATGTTAGACCCAAATATTCTTTCAGAATTACCGACAAGAACCTATTTAGAAAAACAGCTTGAATATTTTCTTGAAGATGTTCTTTCTTATGAGGAAATTCTCGACCATTTAAGGATTTTTGCAGATGAACAACGTTTTTTGATTGGTATTCGAATTTTGAATGGTACAATTACAGGGGAAAGAGCAGGTTTTGCTTTTACTGCGCTTGCTGATCTGATGATTACAAAAACATTTTCTGCCGTTCAAGAGGAATTTTCTCGTCTTCATGGCCGTATTAAAGGGGGACGCGTTGGCATATTGGGAATGGGGAAGCTTGGAAGTCGTGAATTAACAGCGGGTTCGGATGTTGATATCATTTTACTTTATGAACACGATGATGATGCAGAAATATCTGATGGAGAAAAGCCTCTTTACATCTCTCAATATTATACGCGTTTAGCACAGCGCCTCGTTTCTGCTTTATCCACACTTACAAGCCAAGGTGTTCTTTATGCCGTTGATTTAAGGTTACGGCCTTTAGGCAATAAAGGACCTGTTGCTGTTTCTTTTCCATTTTTTAAAAAATATTATCGTCAAGAAGCATGGATATGGGAATATCTTGCTTTAACAAGGGCTCGAGGCATTACAGGAGATCCAGATTTTTTACAAAAGCTAGAAAATGAAGTGTGTGCAATTATTGCTATTTCTCGTAATAAGAACGAAGTCGCAAAAGAAGTATGTGAAATGCGCTCTTTGATTGCAAAAGAAAAGCCGCCAAAAAATCAATGGGATTTGAAAACGATGTCTGGTGGCATTATGGATTTGGAGTTTATCGCTCAATTTGCTCTTATTACGCATGTCATTGAGTTTCAAATTGGAGCGACGACCGCGGATATTTTAGACCACTTACCGAACAGTTTTCTTAATCAGTCATGTATTGCTGATTTACATTATGCCTATGGTCTCTATACAAATTTGAGTCAAATTATACGGCTTTGTTTAAATGATCTCCTTGATCCCAATGATATGCCTCCTGGATTAAGTGACCTTTTGCTAAATAGTGTTGGGGAACCTGATTTGCTTCGTGTTGAACAATTAATTGCAGAAACTGGGCAATTGGTTTGTTCAGTTTTTACAAAAATTATGAAATATTAATATATTTTATAATAATTTTATGAAAGCATTGAATGTGATTATTAGATAAAACATAAATAGATATTATAGAATAATAAAAACTGTTCATTCCATTTTTATATCTTAGTTTTAATATTTTATTATATACTTGACAGTTTTAGAGAGTGAAAATTTTTCTCTATTGATTTCTCAAGTGTGATGAAAGAATTTCATTTGTTAAATGAGCTTGTTTTTCGGCATCATTCTTTATAAAAAAGCAATCTAGTGACGACCTTTTAGTGAATGATACTCTATGGTCTTAGCTCATGGGTATGATAAAAGCATATGGCTCATTTATTAAGCAGCAGTCTATCAGATACACTGATGAATTGAGAAATCTTCAACACAAGAATATGGGAAAGAGTGTTTTTTATCACGCAGCTTTAGATAAAAACTTATAGAGGGAGTGGCTATATATGATTTCTTATAACACTAATATTACGAAGATATTTTAATTAGATAAGACAAAAACTTTTGTTGATTATCTCTCTCATTTTTTCAAAAAATTGATATTATAATTATTTATACAATGCTCGCTAATAATAAAAAATATGAAAATATAAAAGATAATATAGAGTAATAATTAATGTAAAATTAATAATATTTAAAAGTTTTATAATATATTTATTAATAAACTATTTTTATTTTTTAATGTAAACTTTAATTTTTTATAACTGTGTCATTTTTGTTATAGATTTTTTGCAAAAAGTGTGAAACGATTTACTATTATTTATGTATCACATTAGCTTTTAGGGGAGCAATTATGATTACAAAGTATTTAGTCTCAACATCTATCTTTTCTTTAATTTCAATTTCTGTATTACAGGCAGGAGATGTCGTTGTTCGTGAGCAGCCTGTTTCTGTTATTACAGCACCTGCTTTTTCTTGGACAGGGTTTTATCTTGGAGGACAGATTGGCAATTTTTCAGGTAAAACAACTGCAAGTTATTTAAAGGCTGCTGGAAAATGGGAGCGAGTTCCAAAAGAAAATTTACCTAAACTTTCTGGTTTTATAGGGGGGATTTATGCAGGTTCCAATATTGATATCGATAATGGTCTTATTATAGGTATTGATACGGATATTATGTGGTCTGATAAAAAGAATGCGAAGGATATTCCTATACCCCAAAAAAAACAAACTGGAGAAACATCAAAATCTTCAGAAAGAACAAGTCTAACAAGAGATTCTCATGAGGAGGAATCTCCAGCGTTGCTTATTGAGGCTATACGTCATACTTTAAAACAAAAATGGTCTGGTGCTACGCGGGTGAAAGTTGGTTTTGCGATTGAGCGTATGATGCCCTATGTTTCTGGAGGGGTTGCTTATACGCAGCTTCAGAATATTTTTGCGTCAATAGCTGATAGCAAAAGTAGAGCAATTGATCTTTCTGATTTATTGCATGATGAGAAAAAGACCATGATTGGTTATACCCTTGGAGGGGGTGTTGATTTTGCAATGACTGATAATGTCATTGTGCGTGCAGAATATCGTTATTCAGATTTTGGCAAGAAGAAGTTCGTACAGGATAAATATGAAATAGGCTACAAGACAAATGATTTCCGCGTGGGTGTAGCTTATAAATTTTAATTTTTTGCAGAATTAAACGGTTTAAAAGTCTCATTTTCAAATGAGGCTTTTATTTTTTAATAGGTACAGGAAAATATTCCTGCACTCAGAAGGAATGCTGTTTTATTTGAACAATAGTTTGATTTATAAAGATAATTCACTATTTATGTGGAATGAGAATTACGAATATCATAAGATTTTCTCATTTCAAATCTATTCTATGTTGAAACAATCAAAACCATCTCTTTTGCACGTCAAAAGTCGGGAGAGCCGTGAGGATAAAAAACATTAAAGAAAGAAAAAATGCCTCTAATGAACCGTCTTAAGTACCGAGAGCCATTGCAATATTGGGGGAAAAGAGTGTAATGGTAGCGATTTTCTCCCTCATAAACGTAAAAACATAGTGTTCAATGGATTTTACCATTAATCCATTCATGGGTTGCCGTCGTGAAATGAGCTTAAGTAGCAAAGATGCTTATTTAAAACAAACGTGTAAATTGGCAACCCAATGGCATTCTATCGTATTTGAAAAGCCTCTCATACAATCGACTTTTCTATTTTACGCTATCATAAAATATTTTATTTAATAACAAAAAATTTCTTTTAAAGCGCGTTAAAATTACATCAGCATCATAACTCAATAATAATGAAAATTCATATTATAATTTTTTATTATTATTGGATATTTTATACTTTATTATAAATAATAATACAGAGTAATACAATAATTATAAAATACTTTATAGGAAAAATAGATAGAAAATTAATAATTTATCGTGACATAAAAAACATTATTATCTATGTCTATTATTGAAATAGAGTCTATTATTTTTCATAAATTCTTCAAATTTACGATAATAACTGTCGAGTATAAAAGTAGGGGATCATTTCAAATTTATTTATCATAAATCAATCAACATCATTTGTTTATGAATTACAAGGGGATGGATTATTGAAATTATATGTTTTAGTTATTATTGGGCTTTTTATCGTCATTGATATTGAGGTATAGAAGCTAAATAAGCTTCTCTATTATCCTATAAAATATCATTAAGTGGTATGAGGATTTTGCGTATGAGATGCTTTGGTGGGAGGGGTAAAGCAAGGTTTGTAGAAATTTGTGAAGTAAATCGCATACACAATCGGCAGAGGAAACCCGTACGAAAAGAATCCGGATTATTGATAGATCAGATAGGATAGAAATTTTCGTCCTTGAGAATGGGAAGGACGTAAACCAATGAATTTGTAAAGTTAGTCACATCAGTGGGCAAGCCAATGGAGCTTTTCTGAGAGAAATTGATTTATCGACAAAAGAAGGGTAAACTTTGTCTTGTTAAGAAGAGAAGGGCAATAAAATTATGATTTACAAAGGGATATGAAGTAAAAATATTTTCGCTTTAGATTGTTTGGGTAACGTTGGAAGTGTTTAAGCATTTAAAGATTAATTGTTTCAGTACAGGCGATCTCGTTTTGGGGGTTGATAATGCTATAACGTTGCAACTGACAGTGCCATTGTTTTTGTAAGCGGTCAATGGAAAATAAATTAAAGCCTGCGGGTGGTTTTTTATCACCAAAAGCTTGTGATGCGGAAGGAACACCAACAATAGGGATTTTTTTAATTGGTCCTTCAATGTATTTTAAAGTGGGTAAATGAGTATGTCCGTGAAGAATAAGTTCGCAACCGTGACGTTTTATAACGTCTAGAAAACGTTTTATATCCCGTAATTTTTTATGCCAAGACGTTGCCTTGGGAAAAGGAGGATGATGGATCATGACGACACGAAAAAGGTTGCGCTGTGCTGCTTCATTTAAAAGGTGCGGTAACGTTTGCGCTTGCATTTTACCAAAATAACCAGAAGCTTGAAAAGGAGGTGTCGCAATGGCTGAAGAAGCAGCTATGATGGCGACATCTTCGCGAATGCGCATATAAGGAAAAGGAAAGGCGCTTTTTTGAGGCACATCACCTGTGATCCAAGGTTTAAAGAGAGTACATGCTTTTTGCAAGGCTCCACGGACATAGGCATCATGATTGCCAAATGTCAAAGAAATATCTTGAGGTTGTCCCAAGTTAAGGAGCCAACGACGGGCTTGTTCAAATTCCTTATCGAGAGCAAGGTTCACAAGATCACCAGAGATCACAAGATGATCAGGCTTTTTTTTGTTCAAGGCATCTATTAAAGTTTCAAGAACATTTGTTGCCATTTGACTCTTACGTTTTTTTTGCCAATTCAGATAACCGGTAAGACGCTTTCCAGAAAGTTCAAAAAGGGAAGGTTTTGGGAGAGGGGAAAGATGTACATCCGATATATGGGCAAGATAAAACATAAAAGCTCGTAGAGTATTAAAGGCGATTTAAAGAATAAACATAAGGTAAGTTAGTGCTTAAAGGCAAGAAGGATTGTAAAATGAAAAGTTGAAAATATGAGAAAATTTTGAGGAGAATTGGTGTTGTATTATCTTTTTTATGAAAAAGGACAGCGTAATACAACAGATCATTCCTAGCAACCGATATGTCTTTTGTATGATGGGATAAACTTTAAAATGATGGTCATAAAGTTTCAAGATTTTTAAACGGCTTTTATACGACCACACATTATCATAAAAAATCTTATCACTCAGTGTAACATGCAAAAGAATGTATTGTATTTATCAGGAATTTTTATGGTTTTGCACTGCCATATATCACTTTTATGGGAGATGTTTTTACGCAAAAAAAAACACCTCACGAGGAATATTCCCAAAAGAATATCTCAAACGAAATATCATTTTTACCTTTATACAAGGAGCTAACTAAAACCATTATACGATTCGATCCCAATTTTATAAAAATCCTTGCCTTAAGAGGATTCATAAGAGACATCTCACTCTCTTTTTCAATGGTTTTTATCTATATGGCGCCCCTTCTAATGATATGCAAGAGAATGATTTTAATTGATTTAATATGGAAAGGATTACAAATAAGGAAAATCCTCCTGAGAATAATAACGCAATATGAAAAAATGATAAATTACTCATTATAAGTTAATGTTTTGTCTAATTGTAAAAAACAAGTCAATATACAAAAATATAAGCTTAATTTTAAAACTACTCTACGAAATTTCAGGACTCTTTAACGACCTTCACGATACCACATGCTGCTTAACAATAAAAGGCAAATAAGCAGTGCCAAAAAACCAGAAAATACCGAAAAATAAAAGGTATTGATTAAACGAGTTTCTGTCGCTTCTTTCAAAATAATTGAATGTGCTGGGGAAGATGACAAGTTTATTTTTGATTGAATCAGCTGGAAAGGAGGAAGATGAATGTTTGCTTTTCCTTCAGAGTGTAACCGTCCAATGTAGCCACCAGAGTGCTTAATAATGGGGGCTAATTTTTCTTTTGTTGAAATTAAGTCAAACAATTCAAGATTATCGAGCATCCCTACAGAAGACAGTATTGTCAAACCGCCATTTTTGATGGTAAAAATCCCTGTCTCATCAGTGGCTACAGTTGCGGTGAAGAGACCTTCTTGCTCTTTAGTAAGGATGATCTTTTGTTTTTTCCCAGAAGGAAAAGTTATTTCAGCGGGTTCTGGATAGTCTTTCAGAGTTTGGCGGCGAATTGTTAAATGATGATGGCTGTTGGTTGAGCTTAATTTTTCTTCCTCAAGTTCCGGTTCTTTCATTAGCCAATGGGCAATTCGGCGATAAAGAGCCGCATAAGGACCACCACCTTCAAAACCTCGTGCCCAAAGCCAACTTTCATCGGAAAGCAACATGCCTACACGCCCTTTATCAACATGGGAAAGAAGTAAAAGTGGTTGTTCATCGGCTCCTTTCATGAGAGCAATTCCGTTGTTACTATTTTGAATAGCAATTTGTCGCAGCCATCGCCCCCATTGAGAGGCTGGAAGGTTAAGCGTTGCAAGATCCCTTGTTACAGGATGGCGCTCACCCTCTCTGGTTAATGCGGGACGAAAAGGTTTTTCAAGAATAGCTCCATTAGGCAATGCCGGTAGAACGCTTATTAAAGGTGTTTTCGCAAGTGAGTTTTTTTGGGTGAATTCAGGTCCTGTTACCATCAGCAATGCACCACCCTTTTGTACGTATTGGGCGATATAATCATAATAGATTAAAGGCAGAACAGAAGAGTGTTGGTAACCATCAAGGATGATGAGATCAAAGTTATTAATCTCTTCAACAAAGAGTTTTCTTGTGGGAAAGACCACCAAGGATAATTGGCTTAAAGGCGTATTATCTGCTTTGGTGGGGGGACGCAAAATCGTAAAGTGAACAAGATCAATATTGGAATCACCTTTTAAAAGATCTCTCCATGTCCGTTCTCCATTATAAGGGGCCCCTGAAATAAGAAGAACGCGCAAATTTTCTCTGATTCCTTCAATGGTTGCTATGGCGCGGTTGTTTTCAAAGCTTAGTTCACCTTTGTAAGGTTCAGTTGTTGCTTGGATAATATTTTTTTCAGCATGGGGAAGGGTAATTTCAGTTTCAAAAATAATACCAGGAGTCACAGAATAATGGCCAACTTCTTGCCCATTAACGCTAAGTGTAATATTGGCTTTCTGGGGTATTGTTTCTTGGGGGGCTCCTTGATCTTCTACCAAAATGGAGAGCTTTTGTGGTTTATTGACAAGAGCAAAGCGTGGAGGAGAAATAAACTTGATTTGACGATCAAATTCATCCGAACGCCCTGTGATCAAAGCATTAAGAGGTGCTTCATGATGAAGATCTGATAGGTTTGGAATGTCATGCACTTGTCCATCAGTGATAAAAATGGTTCCTGCATAACGAGAGGGCGGTACATCAGAAAGTGCTTGTGTTAAAGCATCAAACAACTTCGTTGAGGGAGCATATTGATTATCAGCAAGTTTTCCAGCTTCAATAAAACGTGGTTCAAATTGTGGATAATGCGCCAATGTTTTGATTAATTGCGCGCGCGCTTCATCACTTTCGTTTATCCGTGCTCCAAAAGTTTGGCTTTTGCTGCGATCAATAACAATACCTACTGTGCTTTTCAGGGGTTCGCGTTGTTCTTTGATAATCATTGGATTGAGCAAAGCAAGAATGAGAGCGCTCAATGTCATCAGACGAAATAAAGACCCTTGACGCCGTGTAACGAGACCAACAACGACAAAAAGAATGGATATTCCGCTTAACAGTAGAATCCAAAAGAGCGGTAAAAAAGGCTGAAAAGTGAACAGTGGTATCATTGCCTTCTTTCTCTTTTAAAGCGTTCTAAGAGCGCTGGAACATGAACTTGGTCCGCTTTATAGTTTCCAGTAAGCACATAAAGGACAATATTGAGTCCTGCACGAAATGCCCATAGACGTTGCATCGGATCATTGGGAACAAGGGGATATTTCCATGACCCTTTTTCATCGAGTGCCCAAGCACCAGCAAAGTTATTTGCGGTGATAAGCAGGGAACTTACATTATCGCCGCTAGCAAGGGAATTTTTATTTTTTTTGTTCGTTGATGAGGATTCAACCCATAAAGGTGAACCACGGTAGAGACCAGGAAAATCTGGCATAATATAAAAAGAACGCGCAACAACATGATCTGTTGATGCGGGCTCAATAGAGGGAATGTTTAATCCTTTTAAGATGGTTCGTAATCTTTGCGTTTCTGGAGTAGCATCTCCTTCAAGATTAAGATTGCTCTTTATCTGATCGCGCGTGTCAAATAAAATGGTTCCCCCATGCTTCATAAAGTTATTTATTTTTTCAAGGGTTTTGGGGGTTAGTATAGGGCTCTTAACATCAATGGGCCAGTAAATAAGAGGATAAAAGGAGAGTTCATCTTTATCGAGATCAAGTGCTGTAACAGAGCCGGGAGTAAGCATTGTGCGCTCTGCGATAAATTGGCTTAAGGCTTCTAGACCACTTTTACTTGTTGTATCAATTTCATGATTGTTAGTTATAACGTAGGCAAGATGTGTTGCACCAGCGGCCTCTACACTATCATGATGGTTTTCTGTCGTTTGTGCATGAAGCCTTGAATCATATGAAAACAGGGCAATTAGAATGATGAGAGGGAGGAGAAACATATTACGCCGTTTATTAAAAGAAAAAATACCTCCCATCCATAAAATGAGAAAATTATCAAAGGCAAATAATAAGAGGGCAAATCCTAAAAGAGGACCGATAAGATTTTTTTCTTTTGTATTATAAGATAAAGGGCTCTTATGAAGAGAAGTTGGCAATGATGATTGTTTTATCAAGCGTGATGTATCAGTTAAGAGATTGAGTGCATAAAAATCGTTTTTGACCCCATAAAGTCCTGGAGGCGTATGATAGGAAGGATGGGGTGGATTTTGAGCGTCAAAGACCAGTGGAACAACATCAGAGGGTGGTATTTGTAATCGTCCGTCAGCGGCTATAGTTCGCCAAGGATTTTGTACCGTTGTTCTTTTTTCTCTGTGTGTTAGATTTGCGTTTTCGTAAGCCCCGAATGTGATTAATTTTTGCAACATTTGTGCAAAAAAGCCAGAAAGAGGAAGATTAGACCATGTAGGGTCAGGGGCAATATGAATGAGAATGAGGGTTCCTTTACCACGTTTTGCTGCGGTAATAAGAGGAGTTCCATCCGAAAGGCTAAGCCACGTTTTTTCAAAAAGATCTGGGTTTGGTTCTGCGAGGATTTGGCGCGAGACAGTGACGTCTTCTGGAAAAGGAAGATCAAAGAAAAAACTATTTTTTGCAAAAGGGGCAAGCTTTTGTGGTTTCGTCCAAGACATAATACTTCCAAGGGAACGTTGCCCATGACGCAGCGGTACTGGAAGGAGACTGTCGTAATGTTCTGCACTACTGAGTTTTTCTCCTGCAAAGCGGATGAGTGTTCCCCCTTTATTCACAAAATCAGAAAGCTTTTTTTCTGCTTTTTCAGGGATATTAACCATGTCACCCATAATGAAAACAGATGGATTTTGTTTAAGCAAATGATCAATATCCGTTGAAAGTTCTCTTCCAGTGGAAGTTATAAGCTGTGTATGATCTCGTAATGCTTTGATAATATAATAAAATGGAGAAAGTAAAGGCTGTGCCATTTCATTGGTATCGGGGGAGAGAAGAGCAACACGGCTCACTCTGTTATGGCTGTCTACTAAAAAAGTTGCAGCAGCATGGTTTTGGTTATTGATTTTTATCCAAGCGATATCATTGCGTAGTTCAAGGGGGACATCAAAAGGAACAAGTGCTGTTGTTTCACCTTCAGAGAATTTTTTTGTAAATTGACCGAGAAGTTGATTGTTTGAATCGTAAAGACTCAGCGTAGCGGGTGTTGTGCCGTGTGTTGTTGAGCGAATAATACGCGCGATCATATTTCCATCGTTATTTTCTATGGATGTTATGCCGGTTAAATCGGAAATATCAGCCAAATACCATAAGAAGTTTTTAGGTTTTAATTCTTCAAGCAGAGCAAAAGTTTGCTCATCCTCATGTGTTTGTAATCCATCACTTAAATAAGCAATATCAAGAAGTTTTCCTTTGTTTATTTTACTAAGTTTTTTTAAGGAATGCACACGGTTGACAGGCCACGGACGCGGTTGCAAATGCATTAAATGCTTCTTTATAATCTTTGCTGGTTGGGATTCTACATCGGAGATATCATTTTCAGCCGTTGCAACAAGATAAATATTTTTTTGCTGTTTTTCTGCCTGTGCAAGGAGCGTTTCAGCAATAGAGATGCGTTTTTTCCATTCTTTTACAGATGCCCAACCATTATCAATAATGAGTGCAAGGGGGTGAGATCCGGAAAAGCTTATTGGTTTTTGATTCCAAGTGGGGCGGGCTAGAGCTATGATAACAAGTGCAGCTATGGTTAAACGCAACAAGAGCAACCACCAAGGGGTATGTTTTGCTTCTTTCTGCTGATGAGTTGGTTTGGGTAAGAAATGGAAAGGCGGAAAGAGCTCTTGACGCGGAGATGGAGGGGTTATCCGCAACAGCCACCAAATGATCGGTAGAAACAAGAGCCCTAGTAACAGAAAGGGAGCAGCAAAACTCAAAGTGCCCTCCTTTTTTGCAATGAAGAGTCACTCATTGTATTTGAAAGATGCAAAATGGTTTCTGTTAAAGGTTGATCCGTTGTACTCACGTGATAAGACCACCCTTGGCGTGCGCAAAAATTGACCAATTCTCTTCGCCGTGCTTGATATAGCTTACAATAGCTCTTACGAAGATTTTCGGCTTTTCCAAAAATGTGTTTTTCTTTCGTTTCAGGATCAAAAAATTCTGTATGACCTGTGTAGGGAAAACTTTCTTCTGCAGGATCAGCGATTTCAATTAAATGAGCTGTCACTTGTTTTGTCAATAAAACGTTTAAATGTTGGATGATTTTTTCAGGATGATCGAGAAAATCACTCATTATAATGGCATGTGAAAAGCGTGTAATCGTTGAGAAATCCGGAAATGAATTTTTATCTGAATAATCTTCTAAAGCAAAGGCTATTCGTTCCACGACATTGGATGTCATTGTGGGAGGCATTAAGTTGGGAATAGCAATATGTTCACCGCTGCGTGCAAGAAGTGATGCCAAGGCAAGGGTCAGAATGATGGCATGATTGCCTTTAGAGATTTTAGAAAAGCGTGAACAGTAATGCATCGATGCGCTCTGATCAGGCCAAAGCCAAACGGTTTGTGTCATTTGCCATTCGTGCTCGCGTAGATACGTATTTTCATCACGCGCTGAGCGGCGCCAATCAATGCGGGTAATGGATTCGCCTTCCATATAGGGACGAAATTGCCAAAAATTTTCTCCATTACCGCGTTTGCGTTGCTCATGCCAGCCGGTTATCAGTGTATTGGCAATATGACGTGCTTGTAAAAGGAAATATGGCATTTTGCCAGTATCCTTATACAGCTCTTTTGCCAGCGACAATCGAGGCTTTTGTAAAACTTTTTTGCCAAGTGCCATTCAAAGAGCATCTTTCACAAGGTTATTGATAATATCTTTTACGGTTATATCTTCAGCACGAGCAGAAAAATTAAGGGCCATGCGGTGTTGTAATACGGGATAGGCTAATGCTTTAACATCATCAAGTGAGGGGGCTAAACGCCCATAATAAAGAGCACGAGCGCGAACACAAAGTGAAAGGGCTTGTGATGCGCGCGGTCCAGGTCCCCAAGAAACATAAGTATTGGCAAGGCTGTTGTCTTTATCAGGGCGGGCTGAGCGGACAATTTTTAAAATAGCTTCGATCACGTTTTCTGAAAGAGGCATTTTGCGAACGATATTTTGAATTTTTTGCAATTTTTGGGCGGATAAAATTGCTTTTGCATTTGATTTTTTTTCTTGTGTTGTTTCTAAAATGATCCGTCGCTCTGTTGTAAGATCAGGATAGTCAATATCAATTTGCATCAAAAAGCGATCTAGTTGAGCCTCGGGAAGTGGATAGGTCCCTTCTTGTTCGAGAGGATTTTGCGTTGCAAGAACGTGAAAAGGTTGAGGCAAATCATAACGAGTACCTGCAACGGTTACGTGATATTCCTGCATAGCCTGTAAAAGAGCTGACTGCGTGCGTGGAGAGGCACGATTGATTTCATCGGCCATGAGAAGTTGCGTAAAAATGGGACCTTGAACGTAGCGAAAAGAACGTTTTCCCTCTTTATCTGAATCCATAATTTCAGAACCGATAATGTCCGATGGCATTAAGTCTGGGGTAAATTGGATACGTTTTTCATCAAGCCCTAAAACGGTTCCCAATGTTTCCACAAGACGTGTTTTTGCAAGCCCTGGAGCGCCGACAAGAAGAGCATGACCACCAGCAAAAATAGCCGTTAAAGCATATTCAATGACATGACTTTGCCCAAAAATAACTTTGTCAATTTCTTGTTGTATAATATCTAATTCTTTGTGTGCTGCATCAATATCCTCAATAATGACTTGGGCTTCATGCTTGGTATTAACCTTTTTCACAGAATTAGATGCTGGATCATGGTGACTCATATTTTTTCCTTAAGGCGTTTGTCGCAAAAATAGTAATTTTCTCTGCATGATAATGGACATTTTATTGTTTGTAACAGAAAATGAGAAGAAAAGAAGCATCATAAGGCGTTTTTTTCATAAGTCGTATATAGAAGAGAAAAATTTCTTTGAAAGAAAGAGGCATGTTTTATAAGGGATGTCTTAAAAATTTTGTTTTATGAAGAGAGTTTCTGAAAGCAATGAAGACAACTTTTTTGAAAGGTTAAAGGGTGAATATAAGGCAGAACTTCAAACAGGTTGCGTGGTTACAACAAAGGGATATCCAAACACTTCTTCGTGTTTTATCTTTAGAGGGGGAAGAGGCGCGTATCGTGGGGGGAGCGGTGCGCAATCAACTATTAGGGCAGCCTATTAGTGATATTGATATTGCGACAACTTGCTTACCGCAACAGATTATCACGCGTGTAGAAGAAGCAGGATTTAAAGCTATTCCTACAGGGATTGCGTTTGGTACAATCACAGTGGTTGCGCATTCATGTGCTTATGAGGTCACAACACTTCGCAGTGATATTGAAACAGATGGTCGTCATGCAAAAGTGGCATTTGGTCGTGATTGGAAAAAAGATGCTGAACGGCGTGATTTTACGATAAATGCCCTTTATTGTGATGCTGCTGGCAACCTTTATGATGATGTAGGAGGCTTGAGCGATATTGCGAGCCGAACGGTTCGTTTTATTGGTGTTGCAGAAAATCGTATTAGCGAAGATTATTTGCGTATTTTACGATTTTTTCGCTTTTTTGCGTGGTATGGAGCGGGACGACCTGATGGGCAAGGATTGAAGGCATGTGTTCGTTTAAAGCACGGTTTAAAAAAACTTTCTTCTGAGCGTATTTGGGCAGAAATGAAAAAGCTTCTTTTGGCTTTAGACCCAACACGTGCTCTTTTATGGATGCGACAAAGCAGAATTTTGTCACTCATTTTTCCTGAAACAGAAAAATGGGGCATTGATGCAATTCACGCATTGGTGAAAACAGAACAGACACTTGGTTGGAAAGTTGATCCATTTTTACGGCTGGAAAGTCTTCTTCCTCCTGATCCTATACGTCTTCATAAAGTGGCACAGCGCTTGCGTTTTTCTCATAAGGAAACAACACGATTAAAGGAATGGGCAGAATTAGAAATAATAAAACACAACTGTCCTGATCATTTTGTGCAAAAACTGATTTATTTTCATGGACGACAGCCGGTTTTAGATCAATTATCCTTATCTATCGCTGCATCACATGTCGCGACCCTAGAAAAAGGGGATTCTTTGCAAAAAACAGAAGATTATCTCAAACTTTATCAGCTTGTTCAAAAATGGCAGATTCCAACTTTTCCTATTAATGGTAACGACTTAATAAAAAAGGGTTTTTCAAAAGGTATTCTTTTAGGAAAAAAACTTAAAGAACTAGAAATGATATGGGTTGAAAGTGGATTTTTAATGGATCGTTATGCATTATTAGAAAAAATTGATTTATAATATGGCTGTTTATAAATGCACGGCTGTTTTTATTTTTTAAGTTAAGACACTTAATTTATAATAATTTGTCATTATTCATGTGAAATTAAGAGTACCGAATATTGTAAGATTATTTCAAATCTGTTCATATTACATCAATCAAAATTATTACCTTATACGTCACAAGCAAGGGAGGTCGTGTGAGGAAAAATGATTATAGGGAGGAAGAATGCCTCTTATGAACCATATTAAAGTAAGGGGGAAATTTTTTGAACAGACAAAGAGAATAATAATAACGGTTTATTCTTTGTATGAGCATAAAGAGGGAAATGTTCCATGGTTTTTACTATGAGAGGGATTTAATCATTCACAGGTGGTGATATGAAATGGATGTAATCAGCACTAAGAAACGTTTATTTTAATCAAGTGTATGAATGAGCAATACAATGGCGTTTACTGCTTTGTGATAAAGTGACCTTAATTAAAGAGTTCTTTTTATTTTTCTTTTAGTCATCTTATTTTATAGCTGTTTATTTTATCAGCCCTTGATTATTGGAAATGGCGGGCATTATACGCTTTAACTGTATTTATAGGATAGCTTATGCATTGTTAGAGGCTTTATTCTAAAAGTATCGTTGAAAAGTATCTGCTTTTAAGATTTATAAAATTCTTGAAAGATGAGTTTTTTCTCCTTATTTGAGAACCAGAGTTCATACATTTTGATTATTCTATTAAAGCTTTGATAGAATTGTTGTGTTTTTATAGATTACAGTTTCTTTCATGATAACCAATTTGGCGCAGGGCTTCCCCTGTTGTTATGGCTACACTCATGGCAAGATTGAGAGAGCGGGCCTGTGGTTGCATGGGAATTTTCAATGTGTAATCGGCAGATTCATGAACATAATCGGGGACACCAGCTGATTCACGACCAAAAAGTAAAACATCATTTTTTTGATAGCATATCTGCGTGTAGCATGTTTTTGCTTTTGTACTTAAAAGCAACAGACGGCGGTTAAAGTGTTTCATGGAGCTTATAAAATGTTGCCAATCAATGTGTCGTTCTAAGGAAGCATATTCGAGATAATCCAATCCTGCACGTTTGAGATTACGATCTGACAGATTAAAGCCTGCGGGTTCAATAATGTGCACATGTAAACCAAAACAAGCACTAAGACGTAAAATTGTTCCAGTATTACCAGCAATATCAGGTTGGAAAAGAGCTATATGAAGTGTCATGTTCTCTGTAATATGATTTTTTTCAACTTTGTAAAGAAGTGCCGTCATTTATTCGAAAAAATTTTTTGAGAAATATATGTTTTTACATTTAGTTTGTATGACCTTTAAGTTTAAGGGAAAAAGTTACGGATAAAGATTTGTTTGAGATAAGAGAAAATCTCTTGATTGATGATTTCCTTTGATTGAGCAATACATGAAATGAATTGGCTTATTATGGTGAAAAGTAGGATATTTAATGAGGTTGGATCATTCATTTTGACTGAGATGTGACCATAACAAGAAAGTTTTTTCTTTAAAGAGTGTTTATTTACATGTTCTATCCATTTTTATCAGGCAAGAGAAGGGTTTTGATTGATTGAATAGGAACAGAGATTTGAAATACAAGAAACTTACGGTATTTTGGTTTCTTATTCACTCTGTAAAACGATTAATTATCATTAAACTAGATTTTTGTATCAATCATACAAATGGTATAAGTTTTCTACAAAGATATTTTATGGGTTAAGACAATGGATTGATCCGTCATTGTACAAGGGGTGAGGGTATGATAAAAGGACGTTTTTGAAAAGTGTCTCTTTGAAGTTAAGGTAATGGGTAAGCAGACGAGGCGGGATTTTCTGTTTTTGGTAACAGCTGTTGCAGGAGCAGTTGGCATGGGAGTTGTTACGTGGCCTTTTATCCGTCAGTTGCGCCCAGATGAGGCTGTTTTGGCATCTTCTTCTGTTGAGGTTGACCTTTCTGGTATTGAAGAGGGGATGTCGGTAACGGTAAAGTGGCGAGGACAGCCTGTTGTTATTCGAAACCGTACGGCAAAAGAAATTGCTGATGCGCGCGCTGTGAATTTGAGTCTTCTAAAAGATCGTCAAGCGAGCAATCCTAATCTTGAAGGTGAAAAAGAAGCGACAGATTTTGCACGTTCAGCAGGCAAAGGGCGTGAAAATTGGCTTATTGTCATTAATCTTTGTACGCATTTAGGCTGTGTAACGCTTGGGCAATCAGGTAGGTTTGGAGGGTGGTTGTGTCCGTGTCATGGATCTGTTTATGACACCGCTGGAAGAGTGCGCTCAGGTCCAGCGAACTATAATTTAGCTATTCCACCTTACCAATTTCTCTCTGATACTTTGCTCAAAATAGGATAAGGTTATGACAAGGTTTCCTCCTTATTGTCCTAAAAGCGCTCTTGCCCGTTGGTTTGATAAGCGTTTTCCTCTTCCTCGTTTTTTTTATAATGCATTTGTGATTTTTCCTGTTCCGCGTAATCTTAATTACTTTTATACATTTGGCGGCATTTTGACCATTATGCTTTTATCACAGCTCTTGACGGGTCTTGTCTTGGCGATGCATTATGTTCCAGATGTTCATTTGGCTTTTGAAACGGGTGAACGATTTCGGCGTGAGGGGCAGTTTGGATGGCTTTTTCGTCCATGGCATAGTGTAGGCTCTTCATTTTTTTTTATTGCCGTTTATATCCATTTGGCGCGCGGACTTTATTATGGTTCTTATAAAAATATGCGAGAGATGGTATGGGTTACAGGGATTTTTATTTATATCATCATGATGGCAATTGCTTTTTTTGGTTATGTGCTTGTTTGGGGGATGATGTCTATTTCAGCCGCTTCAGTGATTGCAGGACTTTTAAAAACGATACCTTTGGTGGGGACATGGTTGCATGAGACACTTCTTGGTGGTTATGGCGTAGAGCAACCAACATTGAATCGTTTTTATGTTTTCCATTATGTTTTATCATTTGTTTTGCTTCTTTTTGTGGGGCTTCATATTTGGGCGATCCACTGTGTGGGGCAAGGAAATCCAACGGGTCTTGCGATACAATCAGAGAAAGAAACGATACCGTTTTCGCCTTATGCGTTTATCAAAGATATTTTTGCCATTACTGTTTTTCTGATCTTTTTTTCTTGGTTTTTGTTTTATATGCCCGATTATATGGGGCAAGCCGAAAATTATAGCGTAGCTGATCCTTTAAAGGCGCCGCTTCGTGTGGTTCCAGAATGGTATTTCTTGCCTTTTTATGCGATGCTGCGTGCTATAACTTTTGATATTGGTATTTTTTCTTCAACTTTTGTGGGCTTTGTTCTCTTCGTCAGTTCGATTCTCGTGTTAATGTTTGTTCCATGGTTAGATCGTTCTAAAATATGTTCGGCAAGATATCGCCCTGTTTATAAAATTTTCTTTTGGGCGTTTGTTATTGATGTCATTTTTCTTGGTTGGCTGGGGTCAAGAGAAATAAGTGACAGAATTCTTTTATGGACGCAATTGGCTACGGTTTATTATTTTATATTCTTTTTGGTTATTTTGCCGATTTTGCCTAGATTTGAAAAAAGTCGTTCTCTTCCTTCTTCAATTATGCAAGATCTGAAACAGAAAAAAACGAGACTATGGTAAATGTTCTTATTGGACTGATTGTTATGATTGCTATGAGCTTTTCTGCTCAGAGTTTGGCGAGTGATATCTCTGATCAAGGGGAGGAATTTATTTCTTTCCCTTTACGGATTCCTAAAAAACAAGAATGGAGTTTTTCAGGGCCATTTGGGTTTTATGATAAGGCGCAATTGCAGCGTGGGTTAAAGGTTTATAAACAAGTTTGTTCCAGCTGCCATGGGTTAAAATATGTGGCTTTTCGCCATTTAAAAGCTCTCGGGTATGATCAAGAACAGATTAAAGCTTTGGCAGCACAATATGAAGTGCGCGATGGTCCTAATCGAGAAGGAAAAAATTTTAAACGTCCTGGGGTCGCAACGGATTATTTTCCTTCTCCCTTTACGCAGGAAGAAGAAGCAAGATTTGCTTTAAATGGTGCCTATCCCCCAGATTTATCATTGATGGCGCGTGCACGTGGTGCCTCTTTGCCGTTTCCTGCTTTAATTACTGATGTCTTGACTCATTATGATACAGCGGGTCCAGATTATATTACAGCTCTTTTAACAGGATATCAGGAAGCGCCAAAGGAGTTAGAAATTGTGGATGGTTATTGGTATAATCCTTATTTTATTGCCAGTAATTCTTTAACCATGGCGCCTCCTTTGAGTGATGGTGTCGTTACTTATGAAGATGGTACCCCTCAAACTGTTGAACATTACGCGCGTGATGTTTCTGCTTTTTTGATGTGGGCTGCTGATCCTCATATGGAAATTCGTAAAAAAACAGGTTTTCGTGTTATTTTATTTTTAATCATTTTTGCAGGGCTTGTTTATATTGTAAAAAATCATATTTGGTTTGGTTTAGAGGAAGAAACAAAAGAGGAAGTAAAGAGAAAAGGATAAAGTGACTGCTTTTGAAAGAGTAGAGAGTATAAAAAGCATAAGGAACAATTCTGTTTATGATGCATTGAGGTTTTGTAAAGTAAAAGAAAAGTAAAAACGGAGATGTTAAAATGAAAAAAATTGCATTTACTACTCTTATGTCAATTTTGATGGCTTCTAGTACTTATGCTCAGTCTTTTGAAGTTCCTTCTAAATCTGAAATAATTTCCTCGACGGGTATTGTACAGGTAGGGATCGATAAGTCTGTACGTTATGTGACACCTTTAGCAACGGATTTTGTTGCTTCCAGCCTTATAGGCGCTGATGTCTATAATATAGAAGATGAAAATATTGGTGAAGTAAAAGATATTATTCTACGTGAAAATAATATTGCAGGGTTTGTGATTGCTGTTGGCGGTTTCCTTGGCATAGGGGAGAGTTATGTGGTCGTTTCTCCAGAAACAATCCAGATGACAAATGATTATGGTAAGTGGAAACTTATTACAAATGCGACAAAAGATTCTTTAAAGGACGCACCAACATTTAGATACGAAGGGCATTGGGCACGCTAATTTTATATTTCCATTCTTTAATGGATAAAGAAGTTGCTACCATATTATTATGGTAGCAACAGTTTTTTCTTCAGGAGAACTTTGGGAGTTTTTGTAATAATCTTCCATGGATTCAAAATTTTCAAGATAAAATACTAAAGGAGAATGAAGATTTAAGTATTATGTTTAAATAACATGATATCGCCATCTTGCACAATGTATTCTTTTCCTTCATCGCGTGCTTTGCCTGCTTCTTTGGCACCGCTTTCTCCTCCCAGAGCAATATAATCATTGTAGCTAATGGTTTGGGCACGAATGAAGCCGCGCTCAAAATCTGAGTGAATAACGCCAGCGGCTTGGGGAGCTTTTGTACCACGCGTAATTGTCCATGCTCGTGTTTCCTTAGGTCCGCAGGTGAAGTAAGTAATAAGATCAAGTAAATGGTACCCAGCGCGAATAAGGCGATTTAAACTTGGTTCAAAGAGTCCTAGAGCATTGAGATATTCTGATGCTTCAGCTTCACTCAATTGTGTGATTTCCGCTTCGATAGAAGCAGAAATGATAATGCTTTGCGCATTTTGCTCTGTTGCCATTTTTTCAACTGTTTGGGTAAAGCTATTTCCATGAGCAGTATCATTTTCGCTCACGTTGCAAACATAAAGCACAGGCTTGGAAGTGAGAAGATTCAAATTCTTCAGAATGTGGTGTTCATCTAAAGAGATATCTTTGAGTAATAACCGGACAGGATTTCCCTGTTGTAGGATATTTAATGCTTTTTCCATAACGGGTAGAATTGTGAGAGCTTCTTTGTCTTTTCCAGTTGCTCGTTTACGGATTTGTACGATTCGTCTCTCAAGACTTTCTAGATCTGCCAGCATGAGTTCAGTTTCAACTGTTGTCGCATCAGAAATAGGATCAATACGTCCTTCTACGTGGGTAATATCTTCATTTTGAAAACAGCGTAAAACGTGGATAATGGCATCGACTTCGCGAATATTGGCTAAAAATTTGTTCCCTAAACCTTCGCCTTTTGAAGCACCTCGGACAAGCCCCGCAATATCAACGAAATTAATGCGTGTAGGAATAATTTCTTTTGAACCTGCAATCGATGCAATTTTTTCCATTCGTAAATCTGGGACAGCAACTTCACCGGTATTAGGTTCAATGGTACAAAAAGGATAATTGGCAGCCTGTGCAGTAGCTGTTTTTGTTAATGCATTAAAAAGAGTTGATTTCCCAACATTAGGTAATCCGACAATACCACATTTAAAGCCCATGAGAGTCTTTCTTTTCTGTTGATTTTCTGGACAAGATAAAACTTCTTTTTTATAGCATATTTTCAGAGGAGTTATAGTCTTTGTATTACGATAAGTGAGAAAAAAGTCTACAGCAACGAATAATCTGCTTTTTTACCTTTTAAATTTCTCCTTATTTTAATCATTAAGAAAACTTCGAGTTAATGTTAATAGTGTGCTAAGTTTTTTATGGTACGCAAATCTGTATAAATAATTAATCGGAGAACATAGAAGAGTGTTATCGCGTTGTGCCTTTTTAATTGCAGCACTTTTAGCTTTGGCTGGATGTGCTACACATCAGTCAGATATGTCATCAGCTTCTTTTCAACAAGCTCGATACATTCCACCAGAAATACAGGCTTTGTACGGTCCTGTAACGAATGAAACTTATCCGTTACCTGCTGTTGATCTTGCGACAATTGACCCAAAGTTTTGGCGACAAGAAGTGATTTATTATACATCTTATCCACCTGGAACGTTGGTTATCGATACGCAAGAATGTTTTCTTTACCTTATTGGTGAAAATGGAAAGGCTTTACGCTATGGAATTGGCGTCGGTAAGGAAGGCCTAGCATTTGAAGGTGAAGGGGTTGTACAGCGCAAGCGTCGGTGGCCAAATTGGGTTCCTACTGCCGCCATGATGGCTCGAGAACCAGAACGTTATGGTCATTTGGGGAAAGGAATGTCACCAGGACCCGATAATCCATTGGGCGCACGAGCACTTTATCTTTTCAAAAATGGGAAAGATACACTTTTCCGTATTCATGGCTCACATGAATCTTGGTCAATTGGTCGTGCTATTTCAAGCGGGTGTATCCGTTTGCTCAATCAAGATATTATTGATCTTTATGATCGTGTTCCTGTTGGTTCACGCGTCGTGGTATTGCAAAACAATAGGAGTGTGTCTACAGTTTACAGCCAACAATCAAATGACTACGATCCGCTACAGTCAACCATTCAACCAAATGATTTTTAATTTTAGGGAGAAGATTGGAAAGAGCTATTTGAGTATTTTGGTTTGCTATCCAATCTTCTCTTTCTCCAAAAAGAGTGTATAGACCTCTCTTTTTCAAAAGGTATGTACAAATATCATTATTCTATTTGCCAGCTTTTCATGTTGCCCCAACAGGATTTTCCGTTGAGAAGATTTATAAAAAGCATTTTTCTTTCTTTTTTTGAGAGTTTTTATCCGTATAACTGATCAACTTTTGAGGTGTAGGACAATGGTTTTGATAGTTTCATTATCAATAGTTTTGAAATGAATCTTATGATATTGGGCGTTTTTATTCAGCTTACAAAACAATTAATTTTTATAAATCAACATGTTATATAAAGTCTCTATAGAGACGGGTTGATTTTTTCCGATAAGAAAAATAAGCGATTAGGGTAAGTTCTTGTTTTTTATCGTTTGTGAAACTTCATTCATAAAGAGAGATTTGTCACCTTTTAGGAGGAGAGCAATATTTTTTGCAAGTGCATCTAAGAGAGGGGGTAACCATTCTTGATCAGATTTGGTAAAATTTCCAAGAACATGCTGATGAACAAGTTCTTTGCTTCCAGGATGACCAATCCCTATGCGTATACGACAATAGTCAGTACCACAATGGGCATCAATAGACTTAATGCCATTATGCCCATTATTTCCTCCACCAATTTTTATACGAACTTTTCCAGGTGACAGGTCTAACTCATCATAAATGATGATCAAATTCTTCAGATCTAATTTATAAAATCGCAAAGCTTCACCAATAGCTTGACCAGAAAGATTCATGAAAGTTTGTGGTTTTATAAGAAGAATTTTCTCATTATTTATGAAACCATTGGAGATTTCTGCTTGAAACTTCTTCGACCATGAAGAAAAAGAGAAGGACTGATAAATGGCATCAATAGCCATAAAACCGATATTATGGCGGTTATTTTGATATTGTAAACCAGGATTGCCAAGACCAGCAATAAGCCACATGTGTATCTTCAGTCAAAATATGAGTAAGGTAATGTCTCATAAATTAAGGCGGAAAGGATTCCCGCCTTTTGAGTTTTATGAAGTTTGCGTGTTCTCTTCATCATTTTCTTGTTCAGAAGTTTCATCGCTGACATCCATACCAGCAGGAGCTGCAATGGTTGCAATGGTAAAATCTCGATCTTGAATGATGGGAGTCACATCTTTTGGCAGTTGCACTGCTGAAATGTGAATAGAATCACCAATAGAGTAGCTGGAGAGATCAATTTCAATAGCTTCAGGAATAGCACTTGCTGGAGCAGTACATTCAATTTCGTGCCGGACAATATTGAGAACACCACCCTTTTTAAGTCCAGGTGCTGTATCTTCATTGAGGAAGTGGACAGGAATATTCACTTCTACAACGGATTTTGCTGAAATGCGTAAGAAATCGACATGCAAGGGAAAGTCACGCACAGGATCTAATTGATAATCTTTTGGCAAGACCATAATTTTTTGCTTGTCGAGAACAATCGTTGCAATGGTGGTACGAAAGCCACCGGCGTGGATTTTGTAGAAAATTTCTTTATAGGGAACTGTTATTGCCAAAGGAGGTTGTTTTTCACCATAAATGACAGCAGGAATAAGACCGTTGCGGCGAAGTTCACGGGAGGACCCCTTACCAACCCGCTCGCGTTTTTCGGCCTTAAGAGTGTAACTTTTACTCATAATTTAAGTCCTTTTTACATGATTGGAGATCCTTCAAAAACAATAACAGTTTTTGCATGGATATGAAGATATGCGCTGATAAGCAGCGATTGCTCCATTCTACGTTGCCTCCAAGGGTGTCTACGTAGAAGCTTGTTCTATAATTCAAACTATTCATAGATGCAAGAGTTGTGGGAAAAATCGATGATTTCTACCGTTAAAAAGGAGGAAATGTTACAAATTGCGGGTGCGTATGGAGAATCAACCAATAGGCGCTGATATGTTTAAAATCAAACACTGGAGATGTTATGAAGGTTGAGATTGCCTTGGGTGAGATATCAGAGAGTCGTGCTTTGCATAAATCGATGCCAGCATTTCTTGATTTGGAAGAATTATTGGCGACACGTCTTCTTGTACAAGGTAATTCCGGTTCAGGGAAATCACATCTTTTACGCCGTCTTTTAGAGCAAAGTGCTCAGTGGGTGCAGCACTGTGTAATTGATCCAGAAGGCGATTTTGTAACTTTGGCAGATAAATTTGGTCATGTGATTGTAGAGGCTCAACGCAGCGAATTAGAGTTGACGCGTATTGCTCATCGCATTCGGCAACATCGGGTTTCGGTGGTATTTAATCTTGAAGGGTTGGATACTGAACAACAGATGCGTGCTGTGGGGGCTTTCCTTGGAGCACTGTTTGATGTGGAACGTGATTATTGGTATCCTATGCTTATCGTTGTTGATGAAGCACAATTGTTTGCTCCAACTGCGGCAGGAGAAGTTTCCGATGAAGCGCGTAAAATTTCTCTGAGCGCTATGACTAATCTTATGTGTCGAGGACGCAAACGTGGTCTTGCTGGTGTTATTGCGACACAACGTTTGGCTAAGCTTGCCAAAAATGTTGCTGCTGAAGCTTCAAACTTTTTAATAGGGCGGACTTTTTTAGATATTGATATGATGCGTGCGGCTGATCTTTTGGGAATGGAGCGTCGTCAAGCGGAAATGTTTAGAGATCTTGAGCGGGGACATTTTATCGCTTTAGGCCCTGCTTTATCACGACGTCCCTTACCAATTATCATTGGTTCTGTTGAAACTTTAGCACGCTCTTCTAGCCCTAAATTAATGCCACTTCCAACAGAGCGGGATGATGTACAAGAACTCGTTTTTACGGCATCACCAGAGGAAATTTTAACGCCATTTAAACAAATACGAGAGTCGGTGAGAGAAAAGTCAATGCACGAGATGTTAGAGGAGGTAGTGCATAAAAAACAAGAGGTATTGGAAGAACCCCTAAGTTTATTTCCTGAACTTTCTAATGTTGAGCTTGATCGTCAAGCAGAACAAGTTATTCGGGAAATTCTTGAGGATCCTGAGGCTTTTTATCGTTCAACAGCGGTGCTTTATCAAGATTTTTCGGTTCGTTGCCGTATCCATGGTATGTCACAGGTTCCTTTTAATCTTTCACAATTTCGGCGTAAATTAGCGATCGCTCAAGCTTTTGTCGACGAACAAACAGTTGTTAGTGAGCACTGGAAACATATTTTGCAGATATCAGAAAGTTTGGAAGATGATGTTCAAGGAGTCTTCTTGAATGTGGCACAGGCCGCATTGAGCGGAAAGCCATGCCCATCCGATGCATTTTTAGCCCGTCTTTATGGGACTCATTCTTTAAGTCGTGCACGCCGGCTTTTAAGCTATTTTGAAGAGCGCGGACTCATTGTTATTCATACGCATTTTAGTGGTCAACGCATTGTTGCATTTCCCAATCTTGGTGTCGAAACGGCACCCGGGGATCCCAAAGAACCACTTTAACCAAATAAGCTTGAGACAGATTGTTCTGCGGCTGTTCTAGCGATTGCTTCTCCAATGAGATCGGCAATGGGTAAAACGCGAATATTATGCGCCTTCTCAATGGCTTCTGTTGGCATAATTGAATCTGTAATAACTAATTCTTTCATCTCTGAGTTAGTAATACGTTCAATAGCATTTCCAGAAAGAACACCGTGTGTGATGTAAGCTGTGACACTATTGGCACCGTGTTTCAGCAGAGCACTGGCTGCATTGCATAAAGTTCCACCGGAATCAACAATATCATCCAGCAAAAGACAATCTTTTCCAGAGACATCACCAATAATATTCATAACTTCTGATTCACCGGGACGTTCACGACGTTTATCTACAATAGCAAGCAAACTGTTCAAACGCTTGGCGAGTGAGCGTGCGCGGACCACACCGCCCACATCAGGTGAAACAACAATAACATTTTCAAGAGAATAATGCACTTTGACATCGCGAGAAATGACAGGGACAGCATAGAGATTATCCGTAGGGATATCAAAGAAACCTTGAATTTGTCCTGCATGAAGATCCAATGTTAAAACGCGATGGGCGCCTGCTTCAGTAATCAGGTTGGCAACAAGTTTTGCAGAAATGGGAGTCCGTGGTCCAGGCTTTCTATCCTGGCGAGCGTAGCCAAAATAAGGTATCACCGCTGTAATACGACGCGCAGAAGAACGACGAAGGGCATCAATCATGATGAGTAATTCCATCAAATGATCATTTGCGGGATAAGATGTAGATTGCAAAACAAAAACATCTTGTCCACGGACATTTTCATGCAATTCTACGAAAATTTCTTGATCAGCAAAGCGCTTTACAGTTGCCTTGCCTAAGGGTATGTTCAGATAATTTGTAACATCTTCAGCTAGGCGTGGATTAGAATTTCCGCAGAAAAGTTTCATAGTAGAACCTCTGAATAATCATGGTAGGAATGCGACACGGTTTTTAATTTCTTTTTATTAAATTGCAAGAGAACAATTACGAAAGCCTTACAATTTTATCGGTTATTGTTAAAGTGCTATGCGGTATGTTTTCTCTTTTTCCAACATTTTTGTTCCTTTTAGAGTTAATTATTGAAATTGTTAAGAAAAAACAAAGGATGCGGTTTATTTGTATGGGGGGATCTGTGATAGAGAAATTCATTTGATTTGTTGTGATCACTATAAGTAAGATGGCTTAAAGAGCTTTGTTACAAAATTCCATTTAAATAGGTATGCTCTTTTATTTTAAAAATGAAATAGTTCATAACATGATAAAAAATATTTCATAATTTAGAAATATTTTTATCACTATGAGCCTTTATATATTACTTGTTCTAAGGTTTCTTTTGCTGATCGTGATGCGTGTCATGTTTTTTATTTTTTTGGTATTTCTAGGTGTTTTCTAAAATCGATATGTCATTGTTTTTAGATAGAGTGAAGATATTTTTAATCATCCAGATTAGCTTTTTCTTCAATGACTTGATTTTGAAAACAGCTTCAATGATATTTTATGTTTAAATAATTACGTGTTAAAGGTCATTATAAGAAAACGTTAAAAAGAAGAGTTTGTTTTGTGAAGCCAATAAGAATTTTTATGAAAAAAGCATAGTAGAAAAAAGCTTACTTATGTTATTGGCATTATTTTGTTTGCGGTTTTGATCTTTTTGTGAGGCAAGAAATATTTATTTCAACATAATAGCAGAAATTTGCCGCCTATAATCAGGTTCGTTGCGGTGTATTGCACGTCGATAAGAAAAGAAATTCTGTTCATCTTGATAGGTACAAAGCTCTACACAAGAAGCATTAACGCCGGCTTCTTTGAGTTGATTTATAATAAATGCCCATAGATTAAAATGAAAGTGATTGACTTTTTCTGTTTTTAAAAAATATTTTTGAAATTTGCTATGACACTCAATAAATTGGTTGTAGAATTCACCTGTTACTTCATAGTGACAAGGACCAATGCAAGGTCCAAGGGCTGCTATTATTGATTGTCTTTTGGCTCCCTGCTTTTCCATAACAGCAATTGTTTTCTCGATAATTCCATTTAAGCTTCCGCGCCAGCCAGCATGCGTTGCGGCGATGACGCCAGCTTGTGGGTCCGCAAATAGAACGGGTCCGCAATCTGCTGTAAGAATGCCGATTACAAGATCTTTTGTAGTCGTAACGAGAGCATCGGCTTTAGGAGGGGAGCCGATAAAAGCTTTATCAACGACAACGACTTCACAAGAGTGTATTTGATTGACAGTGACTAAATTTTGTACCTCAACATCAAAATAATGAGCGACCAAAGTGCGGTTTTGTGTAATATGTTCAGGGTGATCATTTGAGCTTTGTCCAACATGAAGGCTTTGGTAAAGGCTTTTTGAAATACCACCTTGACGTGTAAAAAATCCATGTTTTATCCCATGGGTGTGTAAAGGGGAAAGATTTTTGGCAAGGATAGGGTGAGGGATAGGTTTCATAAAAGTTCCTTATGGGGATTATTTGAAGTAGGGATGGAGATGTTTGTATTTGTCAATGAAGATTTCGGAGGATGATGTGCTTATTAACAAAATTACCGATCATCAAAATTGGGGAGGTATGGGTATATTTTTATCACTGAAATGTAAAACTTTAAATAGTTTGCCCATTTGATCTGGGCTAGCAAGCCGTTCGATATCTTGGCGGATTTTGTCTTGCAAGGAAGCACTTTTGCCTTCTCCAAGTTGTTGTGCACGTTCTAGCAGCCCCATTTTTAAAAGAAATTCTCCTTGCTCGAAGATTTCAGCAAAACAGCCCTGTTCAAGGGCTATATTTTTTAAAAAAGAAAAATCAACATGGGATGTTAAATCATGTTCACCAGGAGCCTCAAAAACATCACGAAATCTATGTTTTGAGAGTGCTTGCAAGGTATCGCCAAAGGCAAGATTACAAGCACCATAATCGATAAGCAAAGCAGAACCTGTTACTTGCACTAAATGGTGGCTGATTTGTTGCATGAATTGATGTCGCAAGGGGGCATGTTCAAAAATTGTTCCGTTAGGGACTTTAGAACAATAGGTTTCTAGACAAGAAGAGGGAAGTTTATGCGGGGCAGCAATAAAGATGAAATCTCCATCTTGATTGACTGTAATGCAGCGTTCTTTCCATTCTCCATTGACTTTAATATATTGGTTGATGGGGAGTGTATCGAGGAATTCATTGGCAATGAGGAAGAGAGGTTTTGGAGGAATTTGATTAAAATTTTCAATGCTATGGATTTTTTTTTGATAAGAGCAAAGGCGCTTTTTTTGTTCTTTTGCGAGTTTTTTACTTATTTCAATCAGAAAAATTTCAGCAGCATTAAATGCTGTTGTAGAAAGCTTTTGGATGGTTCGCAAAATATCATCCATCAAAGTTCCACGTCCTGGACCTATCTCAGCAAGAATAAAGGGATGAGGACAACCTTGGGCTTTCCAGCTCGCAAGAGTCCAAATGCCAATTATCTCTCCAAATAATTGGCTTATTTCAGGAGCTGTAATGAAATCACCAGCACGTCCAAAAGGTGTTTGTGTTTGATAATAACCAAATTGAGGATCGGTCAGTGCCAACGTCATATATTGGCTGACAGTAATTGGCCCATGAGATACGATGATTTCTTTAATTTTTTCTTTGAGGGATGCCATTTTCGGTAGATTTGTCTTTAAATGCTTGAAGGAGGAGATAAAAACCTAAAAGAAGCATGGGAAGAGATAAAGCCATGCCATAGGTAAAGCCTGTAGAATGAAAAAGAGTAGAAAACCATTCTGGATCTTCTTGAGGAGCGCGGTAAACTTCTGAGATACTGCGTGCGATTGCATAACCTATAATAAATATTCCTGACACAGTCCCGCGGCGTTTGAATGCTTTGAAGGCAAAAATCACAATGAAGAGAATCATGAAGAGAATAAATCCTTCCATGAATGCTTCGTAAAGTTGGCTTGGATGGCGCGGTAAATAGTAAGGATCTAGGGGAAAACAAACTGCCCAAGGTTGTGTGGTAACGTTGCCCCATAATTCTTGATTGATGAAATTGCAGATTCGTACAATGCCGATACCAATAGGAGCTCCTGCAGCAATGATATCAAACATGGCTTGTATGTTGATATGATTTTTACGGGCAAACCAGATCATTGCAATGATAATGCCAATGAGTCCGCCATGAAAGGACATTCCCCCATCCCATACGGCGATGATGGCACTTGGATGGCTAAAATAGTAAATGGGGTCCCATACAAGGACTTGTCCTAAACGACCACCGACAACAACACTTATGGCAGACCAGACAACAAAATCTCCGATCTTCTCTTTATCCATAGGAGGGTGGTTTCTATGCCATAAAGATGGTTTTTTTAATAATTTTTGCGCATACCACCAAGCAAAAAGAATACCCACAACGTAACCAAGTCCATACCAATGAAGTGTTATGGGGCCTAGCTGGATAATGACAGGATCAAGAAAAGACGGAAAAGCAATGGCTGGACAGACAAGATTGTTCATGAATTAAGCACTTTACATTATATGATATGGATATGAAGTGACACTGATGATCAGAAATGACAGATGAATGCACAACGGTCAAGTCAGGAAGGAGGCAAGTTAAAAAGGGGAATAAATTTCCACGAGTTTATCGTGGTAAAAAATTATGGTGATAAAAGGAATATAAAAAATTTTAAACAAAATCGTCATGAAAAATCGGTACAATAAGACAAAAATAGAGTAAAAGGAACAAATTACAGTATCTAAATGTTATAAGAATACGCTATAATGCGTGCCTCAATATTAAAATTTAAGGAAAAATGTTATGCGTAATGGATCAAACCGTATTCTTGATGAATTAGCAAAATTAGCAACAGATGCCGCTGACGTCGTGCAAGGTATACGACGTGAAGCTGGAACAGCTTTTCGTGTGCAGGCTGAAAAGATAGCCAACAAACTTGATCTTGTTTCACGTGAAGAATTTGAGACCTTTAAGGAGATGGTGCTGAAAGTCCATGCTGATAATGCTGATTTGAAAAGGCGTCTTGATGATTTAGAAAAAGATGATTTAGAAAAAAAGCAGACACGAAAAAAAGTAAAATAGTTTTTCTAAAAAAAGAATCTTCAAAAAAATATCCCCAATTTTTCAATATGATGCGTGAAACTAAAAAATGCTTAATCTTGAGTCTGTTAGAGGGGAGCATTTGTCTATTTTTAATTTTTTTTGGGGGTAAAATACATTTTTTTGAATCAGGGGGGCTGGCGCTATGAAATTGTATCAATACACTGAAAAGACTTGATGATTCGTTTGATGATTATCAGGTTGCCCTAAAGAGCGCGATTGTGTTCTGGGGGGGTGTGTAGTATCGATGTTTTTAATGTGTATTTGTTTGGTGTAAAGGTTCTGATTGTAACAAAATATTGTTACAATTTAAGCCGTTTATATTCTGTTGACAATGTTTTAAGATGATTGAGGATTGTGATGAGGCTTGCATTTTGCGCCACAGAAAGAAAAGAGCATCCTGTTGATTTTATCGAACAGATTGCCTGTGAATATGATTGGTCGTTTGAGCGGGATGCACAAGATGAAATTAGCGTTTGTGTGGAAGGAAAACGGGCAAATTATCGTCTTGCTTTTTCGTGGATGGAAGAGCATGAAGCACTTCATTTGGCTTGTTCATTTGATCTTTCTATTGAAAATGCTCGAACAGCTGAAATACAACGCTTATTGCTAGCGATTAATGAAAAGTTGTTGTTGGGACATTTTGATTACTGGCAAAGAAATAATTCTGTTATTTATCGGCAAGGTCTTCTTTTGGCTGGCGGAGTGCATCCATCTCATATACAGGTTGAAACATTGTTGATACACGCACTTAAAGCCTGTGAAAGCCATTATGTTGCCTTTCAGATGGTGGCTTTATCGGGGGAAAGCGCTTACAAGGCATTGCAATACACTTTGTTTGAAACTGTAGGGAATGCTTAAAATATCAAGCCTGTTATTTTTTATAGACGGTTTGCTGAAAGATTGCTCATAGGGGGATATCAAGAATAGCGCGTACTCCCCCAAGAGGACTCTCATCGAGTTGTATATTGCCACCATGGCTGCGTGCTATGTCTTGGGCAATAGAAAGACCAAGTCCTGTTCCACTTGCATCTTGATTACGAGCTTTATCAAGTCTAAAGAATGGTTTAAAAACTTCTGTACGCATATCTTTATGAATTCCAGGTCCATCATCGTCGATGATCAATATAAAAGATTCCTGTTGAGAGTTGGCTGTTAGTTTAATGGTCATGCCGTAACAAAATGCATTTGAGACAAGATTGCTGACCAAGCGTGTGAAAGCATGGGGGCGTACTTGTATTTGTGTAGGGCCTTCAATGGTATAAGAAAATTGACGTTTGTGAAGATGGGCATCAGCGGAGAATTTTTGCATAAGAGCATTTAAATCAAAGGTCTTGACACTTTCACTTCCTTCACCACGGGCAAAAGCAAGATAATCTTCTAACATATTTTGCATATCACTGACATCCTGCTCAAGCGGTTTAATATCAAAATCAGTATTTGCTAATGCTAGCTGAAGTTTAAAACGTGTAAGAATAGTTCTTAAATCATGGCTTACACCTGAGAGCATCATAGTGCGTTGTTCTATTTGCCGCTCAATACGTTCGCGCATGCGTAAAAAAGCAATGCCAGCACGACGAACTTCATCGGCTCCTTGTGGTTGAAATCCTTTTGGTAAAGGACGACCACGTCCAAAACTTTCAGCCGCTTCAGCCAATTGTTGAATGGGGTTGATTTGGTTGCGCAAGAAATAAATTGCTATCAGCAATAAAACAAGGGCTGTTCCTACCATCCAGCTTAAAAAAATAGCGGTGTTGGAAGCATAAGCTTGACTGCGTGGAGCAAAGACGCGCAAGATGTTGTGACCAAGATGGATACGGATTTCAACAAGATCAGAATCCCCTACGGTATCAATCCAGAAGGGGCGATTAATTTGGCGGGTGATTTCTTCACTGAGAAAATAATCAAGAATTGCAAAAAATGGCTTAGGTCCTGGAAGGGGTAAGGGGGCAGGAGAGAGAATAGAAATATTTAATCCCATACGTTGTTGTGCAATACGCTTGATATCTTCATAATTATCTTGTTGTGGATATGTTTCAATAATATCAATAATGGCTGAAATATCATGTACGACAGCTGTTGAAAGACGCTCAGTTACCATTTGCCAATGACGTTCCATAAAGACGTAAGCAATGACCGTTTGCAGAAGTACCATGGGAGCGATAATAATGATCAAAGAGCGAGCATAAAGCCGTTTAGGCATCTTTTTCGTTAACCATCGAAAAAAAAATCTTAAAGGTTTGATCATTTTTGCGTGTGCCTATTCAATTGAGAGTTTATACCCTATTCCTCGCACGGTTTGGAGCCATATGGGCAGTGCTGGATTTTTTTCGATTTTACGACGAAGGCGGTTGATTTGTACATCAATAGCACGTTCACCGATCGTGTTGTCATCCATTGCAAATTGATGGCGCGGAATGATGCTCCCTGCATTTTCGGCAAAAATGACCATCATTTTTTGTTCTTTATCGGTTAACTTAATAATTTCTCCTCCCCTTTTGAGTTCGCGCCGTGAAATCGAAAATATATAAGGTCCAAAAACGATTTGCTCAATTTTGGGTTGGCTAAGGGGAAAACCACGTCGTAAAATGGCGTTGATGCGAAGGAGAAGTTCACGAGGATCAAATGGCTTAGCCAGATAATCATCTGCGCCTGCTTCTAATCCACGGATACGACTGTCTGTTTCTGATAAAGCTGTTAGCATGAGGATAGGAACCTCTTTTGTTTGGCGGAGTGAATGGGTAAGGTTGATACCGTTTTCGCCAGGCATCATGACATCAATGATAAGAAGATCAAAGTCTAAACGTGCCAACAGTCGTCTTGCTTCATTAGCATTGGCTGAAACTGAAACACGAAATCCATTGTTAATGAGAAACTGAAATAAAAGATTGCGAATACGTGTATCATCATCAATCACAAGAAGGTGAGGGGCATCGTCACACAAAACTTGAACGTGATTGGTCATTCTTCAAAACCTTTAAATTATTTCTTCAAAAAATTTAACTTTACATAAGTTGCACAAAGCTGTCGAGCAGGCTATCCTATAGAAAAAAGGGAATGTTCCTTGTAAGCTTGAAGAAGGTAAGCTTCAAAAAGATTTACTTTAAATAAAGGATTTCATGAGTCATTTTAGTGCACATATTATTCCGGTTACGCCTTTTCAGCAAAATTGCACTCTGCTTTTTGATAAAGAACAAAAAGTAGGGGTTTTAGTGGATCCTGGTGGAGATTGGCTTCTAATTCAAGAAGTCATTAAAAAGGAGGGTATTACCGTTGAAGCGATTTGGATAACACATGGTCATTTTGATCATGTGGGAGCTGCAATGCAAGCTAAAGAAGCCCTTAATGTTAAAATTATCGGTTCACACTGCGATGATAAGCCTGTGATGGATGCTGTGGTTGAGAGTGCAAGAAGCTATGGTATCACGGATGCCTCTGTGTGTATTCCTGATCAATGGTTAGAAGATGGCGATAGTGTCCGTTTTGCTGAACATGTGTTCAGGGTTTTTCATACACCAGGGCATTCTCCTGGTCATGTTATTTATTTTAATGAAAAAGAACGTTTCGCTTTACTGGGTGATGTTCTCTTTCGTGGTTCTATCGGACGTACAGATTTTCCTTTTTGTTCTCATGAAAAATTGATAACATCACTTCGAGAAAAAGTTTTGCCTTTAGGGGATGATGTTCGTTTTATCTGTGGGCATGGTCCTGGAAGTCATATAGGCTACGAGCGTCAGTGGAATCCTTTTCTTCAAGATCTCAGTACATACCCCCCCAAAACGCTT
The DNA here is from genome assembly GCF_028618615.1 of Bartonella sp. AU15XJBT. Classification (NCBI taxonomy): domain Bacteria; kingdom Pseudomonadati; phylum Pseudomonadota; class Alphaproteobacteria; order Hyphomicrobiales; family Bartonellaceae; genus Bartonella; species Bartonella sp. AU15XJBT. The sequence goes on along the minus strand of NZ_JAQITG010000002.1, from coordinate 168,299 downwards.
TAAAGCGTTTTGAGGGGCCACTTAAATTTTTCTAAGCCAAAGCAAAGATGTTAGTTCAATGGGGCATAACAAAAGTGGTCTTGTCCATCATAGCCTCGAAAAGTACCTGTTTGGGGATTAAATGAACGGTACTTTTTCTTGCAATATTGAAGCCAGCTACGAGTCCATGGTCGCTGGAACGGCTGATAGGTAGCTGTTGACTGAGATTCATAAATGATTTCGGTTTGTGGAACTTGTTGATACAGCACTTGCGGAACTTCTTGATATACGACTTGTCCTTGTGGTACAGGTTGATAGATAATTTGTGGCGGTTCTGGTTTTTTTAAAACATTGCCAAGAATTGCTCCTGCCGCGAGACCAAGAATACCTGCTGCTAAAGCATCCCCTGAGTTATCGCGCGTCACATGATGCTCATATATATGATGATGTGTTGTCTTTTCGCGTTCAATGTAACGATATGTTTTGTGTTCAACATAATGACGATCATATTCTCGCCTTTTATGGTCAACATGATGGTAGGGATAAGTATGAGAAGAGTGATATCTTTCAAAATTAGAACGGCTGTTAGAATGATAAGAAGGAAAATAGGAATTCATTCCGTTTCTCATATCCCCCATTTGCTCATCCATACTTTTTCTCATATCATTTATTTGCTTCTCAATATGATTTTCACTATGCATCCATTTCATATCCGCAAGCACTGTACTGAGTGGCATCAAAATGGTTGCGACTGATACCACTGATAACACCGCTAATTTACTCGATCTTCTCATAGCGACACTCCTTAACTTAAATTCATATTTTTCTCACATCATACATGTGACAAACTGAATATAATCTGAACGACTTTTGATTTTATTTTGAAAAAACGAATAAAGAGCTATTTGGTTGACAAAAAATGATAAAATAAACAGGAAATAAAGATCACCTTTCATAAAATAAAGACATCTATTGATGTTAATTGACAAAAATTATTTTATAAAATCTCATTTTTTACAAGAGTAACAAAGCTTTTTATTCAATAGTAGTTCTTGCATCAATGGATTCCACATAACTTTAAAAAATAAAAATATGAATAAAAAATATTATTAATTTTATCATAGACATATACTTTTATAACAAGGAGATATGTTGTATTTTTTGAGCGCATAGATCATGATTCACTTTTCGATAAGTTAAGTTTTTTCAGTAGATTTGGAAGAAAAATGAGTGAGCAATGCGCTTTTCTTCAAGAGATTTGCAATTTTTTGCAGAAAAGAAGCAAATGGTTATGATAAAGATTTTTACAATTAAATTTTCGTACCTATTTCATCGTGGTGCTGTTTCTATGTTTTCTAAAGCTTTTTGTTGTTTTCAATCTCATTTCAGCATATTTTCTCGTGTATGCAGCATCATCTTTACACTTATAAAAATACAAGAGTGATGACATCATTATATTTATGAACTCTTCATTTTGCGATCGGTCTTGGCATTGAGATAGTTTAGAAGAGATGAGAGTTTTTTTTAATGAGTTTTATTTAAGCGGGTCATTTTTATCAGGTGTAAGACGAACGTTTTGTTTTATCATGAACAGGTTTGAAATAAGAAAATCTCACGGCGCTTTTGCTTCTTATACAATATGAAAAACGATAAATTACATTTATAAATCAATTTTTGTGGTCATAAAAAATATTCTCTTTAATTTATTATTATTGATTGAGAATTTAGAAGTATTGTTAGAAAATCTTATAGCTTTTCAGTATCATATATTTAAATAAGAAAAAATTGTCTAAAAAGACTCATATTTGAAGTTTTTTAAAGTATCCTTTTTTCATTACATGAGACATTTCTATTGAAGTATAGAGCATGTTTTGTTTGTGCGTATTTCGTGTGGAATTTCAGAAATTCAAGGTTTATTTGAGAGGCTTTAAGATTTTTAGATTATTTTTTTGCAAAATTTTTCTTTTTTTGATTTTTAAAAACGTTGGTATCTATGGATAAACCTTCGTGATCAAGATTTATGTCATTTAAGAGTTAATGTGCTCATGAGTAGGCTGTTTGCTATGGCTATTTTAAGGGGTCATCCGCGATTGCGAGTTCTATTTTCTGGAGTCGTTTTATTTCATCACGAAGTCGCGCTGCTTCTTCAAAATTAAGATCCGCTGCTGCTTTACGCATTGATTTTTCCAGAGATTGAATATGGCTTGCTAAATTTTTACGATCCACATTATTTTGCGTGATAAAATTAGAAATATTTGTAAGAGTTTGATGGTTTTCACTTCCTGCATTGAGAATATCGTTGATATTTTTTTTGATACTGGTTGGTGTGATATGATGCTCTTTATTGTAGGTTATCTGTTTTTGTCGACGTCTTTGTGTTTCTTGTAAGGCACGTTCTATAGAGCCCGTAATTGTATCCGCATAAAGAATAACACGACCATCTACATTGCGTGCGGCGCGACCGATGGTTTGTACGAGTGAGGTTTCTGAGCGCAAAAAACCCTCTTTATCGGCATCTAGTATGGCAACAAAACCGCATTCTGGAATATCCAAACCTTCTCGAAGGAGGTTGATCCCAATGAGGACATCAAAGGTGCCAAGTCGCAGATCACGAAGAATTTCAATCCGCTCTAATGTATCAATATCAGAATGCATATAGCGTACGCGAATACCTTGTTCGTGGAGATATTCCGTTAAATCTTCGGCCATACGCTTGGTGAGGACAGTGACCAATGTACGGTAGCCTTTTTGAATAGTTTTACGAATTTCATTGACAACATCATCAACTTGAGTGCGTGCTGGACGAACTTCTGTTTCTGGATCAACAAGCCCTGTTGGGCGAATAATTTGTTCAGCAAAAATACCATGGGATTGTTCTATTTCCCAGTGTCCTGGTGTTGCGGAGACAGCAATTGTTTGTGGGCGCATAGCGTCCCATTCTTCAAAGCGCAAAGGACGGTTGTCCATACAGGAAGGGAGGCGAAAACCATATTCTGCTAGAGTGGCTTTTCTGCGAAAGTCACCGCGATACATGCCACCAATTTGGGGAATCGTTACATGGCTTTCATCGATAAAAACAAGAGCATTGAGTGGAATATATTCGAATAAGGTTGGTGGTGGTTCACCAGGATTTCGTCCTGTTAAATAACGTGAATAATTTTCAATTCCCGGACATGAACCCGTTGTTTCTAACATTTCTAAATCAAAAATTGTACGCTGTTCTAAGCGTTGTGCTTCTAAAAGCCGTCCAGCAGCATTCAATTCATCAAGACGTTGAACCAGTTCCATTTTGATGGCTTTCATTGCTTGATTTAAGGTTGGACGCGGTATTACGTAGTGTGAATTGGCATAAATTTTAATAGATTGAAGATCCTCTGTTTTTTGTCCCGTTAGAGGATCAAATTCCGTAATTGTTTCTACTTCATCGCCAAAGAGCGAGATACGCCAAGCACGATCTTCAAGGTGGACTGGAAAAACTTCAATGGTATCTCCTCGCACACGAAAAGAACCACGAGTGAAATTGATATCTTGTCGATAATACTGTTGAGAAACTAAATCAGCCAAGAATTTTCGTTGATTGAGTTTGTCCCCTTTTTGTATTTGTAAAGTCATGGCCGTATAGGTTTCTACCGAGCCAATCCCGTAGATACAGGAGACAGATGCAACAATAATGACGTCATCACGCTCTAAGACAGCACGTGTTGCAGCATGGCGCATACGGTCGATTTGTTCATTAGTAGAGGATTCTTTTTCAATATAAGTGTCAGAGCGTGCAACATAGGCTTCTGGTTGATAATAGTCATAATAAGAAACAAAATATTCGACAGCATTGTGAGGAAAAAAGTTTTTAAATTCCCCATAAAGCTGGGCGGCTAAAGTTTTATTGGGGGCTAAAATGAGAGCTGGACGTTGTGTTTTTTCAATGACTTTCGCCATTGTATAGGTTTTGCCTGAGCCAGTAACCCCCAAAAGCACTTGTGTACGTTCATCCTTTTCAATTCCCTCAACCAGAGTTTTAATGGCTTGAGGCTGATCTCCCGCCGGTTTAAAGGATGTTTCGAGTTGAAACGGAATACCACCTTCAGATTTTTCAGGAGGAATAGGGCGGTGAGGTGTCCATAATGCACCATTTTTAAAAAGAGGATTACCTGAAGCAATGAGAGCAGAAAGAGCTTCTACGGTTGCAGTAACACCATTTTTCATTGTTGTATCCTTTGATAGAAAAGTGCTGGTGATTTTAAAGGAAATACTAATTTTTACAATTTCATTACGATAACAGCAAAACGTTATTAAACAGGTTTATTTTGGTTTACTGGTACTTTCATGAGGATATTGATCAAGTTTTTTCTATGTGACTAATTCTTCGAAATGTTTCTTTGGAGGGGGCATATTTGTGGTTGTTCGTGAACACTATTGCATTCTTGCCATGATGATCTTCAAGAGGGCAATAATAAGTTATCATGGCTGTTATGAAGAATAATCATATGGGGTCTGTTTTGGAACTAAAGACTATGGTTTTGGAACTAAAGACATTGTGTATATGTGATAAAGATCATTTCCATCTTTAAATGAAAGATAACGAGATGACACCCAACCTATTTGAGTGTTATATCGGATATGGCACCAATTTCCTTCACAATTTTTAACAAAAACCAGCTCTCCAGCAGAGATTAAGCCACAAATTGCATATTGAGTGCTGGGGCCTGTTCTAAAATTAAGATTTGTTGTCACAAAGGCATCTGCTGCCTTAGACATTGTTGTGGCTAAAAAGAAAGGGCCCAACATAAAAAAAATGACGAAAATTTTCATTTTTCTGCAAAAAAATTCTTTAGCAATGATCCTTCTCTCTTCGTATCCCATACGATTTCTTTTGCTAGACTATGATAAAATAAAAAAAATTACAATTCTTTCTTCTTTATGAGATTTTAAGGAGGAGAATGAAGTTTAACGTTTTAAACACCAAAATGAGATGTTTTAAACACTATTAATGCATGTTTTGTTCCCTTTATTTATTTTTATATGGAAAACAGAGATACTGTACTATATAATGGAAAAGATCGTAGTTTTCGGATTCCAAAAGTAATTTTGGAAGCCGTTTTTTGTATTTTTATTAAACCTTCCGTGTAATAGAAAGGGACGGATTATGGAAAAAGTTCCGATGACTACAGCTGGCTTTGAAAGTCTTAAAGAAGAGTTGCGTTGGCGTCAACAACAGGAACGTCCACGCATTATTGAAGCAATTTCTGAAGCGCGTGCACATGGTGATTTGTCAGAAAACGCTGAGTATCATGCTGCTAAAGAAGCACAAAGTCATAATGAGGGGCGTATAAATGAGCTTGAAGATTATATCGCGCGGGCAGAAGTTATAGATGTCTCTCGTCTTTCAGGTGACAAAATCAAATTTGGAGCGACCATTAAACTCTTGGATGAGGATACTGAAGAAAAAAAGGTGTATCAGATTGTAGGGGATCAAGAAGCTGATGTAAAAATTGGTAAAATCTCTATTTCTTCACCGATTGCACGTGCACTCATTGGCAAGCAAGAGGGTGATGTGATTGAAGTGAATGCGCCTGGTGGTGCGCATAATTACGAAATCATTAAGGTTCAGTACATCTAAATATCTAAAGTGTTATGCGTGTGTCTTTGGAAGAAACTGAGATTATTGCGCCTCACTTTAAAAGGCGTTTATCGGGAGTAACATCTACGATTATTCAGCTTATTCCACTGCAGCGCGAGCAGGGGGTGCGTATATCCACTCTGGGGTTTGGGTTACCGAAAGAATTGCCGGCTCTTGCCTTTAGGGACCTTTTCGGACTTTGGAAAAGTCCGAAAGGGAAGTCGTTTCGTATTTGGCACGCAAGGCGTAATATTGAGATGCTTTGTGGGATCTTTTTGCGCGATATCTTGAAAATGAAGCTGAAACTTATTTTTACATCGGCTTCACAACGTCATCATAAGCCTTTTACAAAATGGTTGATTCGCCGTATGGATAGGGTTATTGCTACCAGTACACATACGGGCGCTTATCTAGAAGTGCCACATAAGGTTATTATGCATGGGGTGGATGTGAGGCGTTTTACGCCACCACAGAATCTTGATGATTGCTTTGCTTCGACAGGATTTCCAGGAAAATATGCGGTAGGATGTTTTGGGCGTTTGCGCAGCTCAAAGGGAACAGACTTATTTGTTGATTCTATGATAGCATTATTGCCCCACTATCCTGAGTGGACAGCGCTTATCGCTGGTCGTACGACAGAGCAACATTATCATTTTGAAAAAGAATTACGCCAAAAGATTGCTAAAGCTGGTTTGGATGATCGTATTATTTTCCTTGGTGAGATACTGAACATCCCTTTGTGGTATCGTCGCCTGTCGCTTTATGTTGCACCTTCTCGTACAGAAGGTTTCGGTTTAACACCATTGGAGGCAATGGCATCACAGGTTGCGGTTGTAACGAGTGATGCAGGAGCTTATAAAGAATTGGTTGTAGAAGCAACAGGAACGGTTGTAAAAGCAGGAGATGGTTCGGCTTTAACGGCAGCAATTGAACCTTATTTTGCTGATGTAGAAAAAACATTGGAAGCTGGAAAGAAAGCTTTGAGCCATGTTCGTACGCATTTTCCTTTGGAAAAAGAGGCAAGTGAGATTGAAAGTGTTTACAAAGAACTGTTTGCGGAAAAAACATTTTAATATTATATCAAAAATCTTCTTGAAGAGTGATAGAAATTGCTTTCCTTAAAGGTTATTTCATAATCATCAAGAAAATAGCTCAATGATATAATTTTTTTATTTTAAGCTTGGCTTTCTTAGAATGCTATAAGCAGTTCTCAAAATTTTGGATAAAAAATTAAAAATCTATATGCTTGAGAGCGATATGTGGCTTATGATAAAGCATACGAGGAGGGAGGAGAGCTATTTTTATTCTAGTGATATTTTAGAATAAGAAAATAATGCTTTAACTCAAGACTAGAGATTTATGCACCATCTTAACGATATGGTGCCGATATTGTTCGTTTTGTAAGACTTAAATAGATAGCAAAAAAATGTTTTCTTATCTTTAAAAAGGTAATGAGGGTATCTCCATGGATAAAATAGTCATCCATATTTTCAATAAATTCATAATAAAATGACTCTAAGATCAATATATTGATTCATATAGATAATTTACCTTTTCAGTTTGAATAAGAGCTTTGAATATCGTAAGATTTTCTCATGTCAAATCTGTTGATATTAAAACAATAAGGGCTATCTTCTTGCACATCACAATTGAAAGATGGCATGTGGTGGATAAAAACTATTGAAGACAATATGTAAAGAGATTTCTTATAAATTGTCTGAAATGCAGGTTATTACAACATTAACAGAAATAGTATGGTGGTGCTAATTTATATCTTATTTTGTGGTACCGATTTGCAGCTTATTATTTAAGTAAAAGTGATAATGCCCATTTTATAGCTTTCATGAGGACTGTTTTGAAATGGGTGAATGAGTATTGTCAGATGTTTTTTAACAAGCTTTTGAATTTGTAATAAATGGTATTTTGTTTTTTATAAGGACATGACTTATTAGAGAAAAAGCAATTTTATCAGCAAATATTCATATTTTTTGCATGAGAGATTATTCGTAAGAAAGATGTTCTATCTATTCATTTTATTTGATAAAGAAGCTCAATAATATAAAGTGTTATATGTTATGGTTTTGAAAACTGTTGACATTTGATTGTTTTTTCCAAAACATTTTTATATCAATCATTTATACGATGATTTATTTGAAATTTCACGAAATCTTCCGTCGATTGATTGAAGATTGAATATTATTCCGCATATTGTTCACGTCTTTTTATTTTGTTAATTTTTTATCATGGTGGAATAAAATGCTCTATGCATTAGAACTGTTCACGCCAGAAAGCGGGAATAAAAAGAACGAATATTGTTATGATTTCAAGGCGTCCAGCTAACATTAGAAAACTTAAAATCCATAAAGCATTATCATTGATTGTAGAGAAATTACCAACAGGGCCAATAATATCTCCAAAGCCTGGACCAACATTTGAAAGTGCTGTTAAGACGCCCGTAAAGGCAGAGGTGAAGTCAAGACCGGTTGTAAGCAAAAGTGCAGTGCCGATCACAAGGCAGAACATATAAAGACAGACAAAAAACAAAACGGCTTGAGCAACATCGTTTGATATATTTGAGTGATCGTAACGCGCCTTTACAACGACATTAGGAGAAAGAAGTTTTTCTATATTTGTTTGTGTAATACGCCAAAGAATAATAAGGCGATTGATTTTCATACCACCAGAAGTAGAACCAGCACATCCGCCTGTAAAAGAAACAATGAAGAAAATTCCAAGCGCAAACGGTCCCCAAAGTTGATAATCTTCAGCGCTGTAACCTGTGGTGCTAATAATGGATGAAAGGTGAAAAATGACATCAAGGAAAATCAAGTGGAAAGCGCGATGATCATGAAACCGTAGCCATGCTGCTAAAGCAAAGCTGAAAAGGACGACGATATGAAGAAAAACAATCACTTGTGGGTCAAGGAAACGTTTGGAGTGTCCAGGAAGGACTAATTTAACATAAAGTACGAAGGGCAAAGCAGAAAGCAACATGAAGATTGTTGAAATAATTAAGATGGCTGGTGTATCAGAAAAATAGCCAAAAGAAGCATCATGCGTTGAAAACCCAGCCGTTGCTACTGTACTCATTGCATGGTTAATGGCATCAAATAAACTCATGCCCGCAGCAAAATAAGAAAGCATACAAGCCAATGTGAGTCCAACATAAGCGATGATAATTCCGTTAGCAATTTGGTTGATGCGAGGCAATATTTTTTCAGATTTATCAGATGATTCCATATGAAAAAGTCGTACCCCCCCCACACGCAGTGAAGGCAAAAGCAAGAGGGCTAAACCGATAAAACCAATGCCCCCAATCCAGCATATAATAGAACGCCATAACAAAATACTTCGCGATAAATTATCAAGACCAGAAAGGACTGTGGAGCCTGTTGTTGTAATTCCAGAAACAGATTCAAAAATGGCTCCTGCTAGAGAAATGGGAAGAGGGGAAAGATAAAGAGGTAAGGCACCTACGATGCTTCCTGTAAGCCAAAGACAAACAGTGAGCATAAAGCCGAGCCGTGCTGAAAAACGACAAGTAGCTCCCTTCGTTGCTAAAAGAATCAGCGTTGCTAACATGGTGGTTATGGCACAAGAATAGAGAAAGTTTATCCAATTACGGTTGTTGTCGTGCAGATCCACAAAAATTGGCAAAAGCATTGCTCCTCCCATGATTAACGCAAAACGTGCACAGACATTAATAATAAACTGAAAAATGACCGTTCCCTATCTTTATATCTCTTTTTATTATGTTTTTTTGCTCATAAGAATTTGCGTTTTTCTCTTTATAGGATAAAGATTAATCCTTAACATGAACATGCCTTGATGAATTGGTAATCAGACCTTTTCATAAAACTTGAAAAGAAGTATGTATATATAACATAGTTAAGGTTATTGAGAAATATTTTTTTAAAAGGCTGCATTCCGTTATAATTTATAGAATAATTAAGTTGAAAAAGTGAAGGGGATTGAATGATACAATCGCATATTCGTCTGCTGATTATTGGCTCAGGTCCGGCTGGTTATACAGCGGCGGTCTATGCGGCAAGAGCAATGCTCCAGCCGGTTTTAGTGACAGGCTTGCAGCAGGGTGGGCAATTGACAATTACAACGGATGTCGAAAATTATCCAGGTTTTGCTGACCCCATTCAAGGACCGTGGTTGATGGAACAAATGGCAAAACAAGCTGAGAATATGGGGACAAAAATTGTCTATGATACGATTACAAAGGCAGATTTATTGAAGTATCCTTTTGTCTTATATGGGGATTTAGGAACACAATATTCTTGTGATGCGCTGATTATTGCAACAGGGGCTCAAGCGCGCTGGCTTGGTTTAGAAAGTGAACAGACCTTTATGGGTGGTGGTGTTTCTGCTTGTGCTACGTGTGATGGCTTTTTTTATCGAGATAAGGATGTTATTGTTGTAGGAGGAGGCAATACGGCCGTTGAAGAAGCTCTTTATTTATCGCATATAGCAAAAAGTGTAAGCGTGGTTCATCGGCGAGAACAGTTTCGGGCAGAGAAAGTTTTGCAAGATAGGTTGTTTGCTTGTAATAATGTACGTGTTCTTTGGAATCATGTGGTGGAAGAAATTGTGGGGCTGCCAGCTCAGGGGGCAAAGGGAGCTGTTGTAACGGGGGCACGTTTGAAAAATGTTAAAACAGGTTACGAGATGAAAGTGGAAGCAGAGGGCATATTTATTGCCATTGGGCATGATCCTGCTGTTTCTCTATTTGAAGGACAGCTGAAACAAAAACGAGGCGGCTATTTATGGACAGCACCGGATTCAACAGCAACAAGCATTGCGGGTGTTTTTGCTGCAGGGGATGTAACAGATGAAACATTCCGTCAAGCTGTAACAGCCGCGGGAAGGGGATGTATGGCAGCATTGGAAGCAGAACGGTTTTTAGATATATCTAAGCGTTAATAATTCATTGAGAATAGAGAGAATCGAGAGGTAGAATTAATTGTGGCGTCACCGTTGGATTGGGATAAGTTAAGGGTTTTTCACGCAGCAGCAGAAGCGGGATCTTTTACGCATGCTGCTCAAAAGCTTCATTTATCCCAATCAGCGGTTTCACGGCAGGTCTCGGCTTTAGAACAAGAAGTTGGGGTATCTTTATTCCAGCGTCATGCGCGTGGTTTGATTCTCACAGAACAAGGAGAAACTCTTTATCGTACAGCTCATGATGTTTTGATGAAGCTTGAAAGTGTACGTTTGCAATTAAGTGAAAGCTATGCAAAACCAACGGGGCATTTGCGTGTGACCTCGACCTTTGGAATGGGGGCCGGGTGGATTGCAGAGCGTATGCCAGAATTTCTTAGTCTTTATCCTGATATGCAGGTCCAGCTTTTGCTTTCTGATGAAGAACTTGATTTGACAATGTGTCATGCAGATTGTGCTGTTCGCCTCCATCAACCCCAACAACCTGATCTTATACAAAGAAAATTATTTACAATTCATATGCATGTTTATGCTTCAGAAAAGTATATTGCAAATTATGGAAAGCCTGAAAAATTATCTGATCTCGATGAGCATCGTATTATTTCATTCGGAGAACCTGTTCCCCCTTATTTGTCGGGTTTAAATTGGTTGGAAAAAGCTGGTAGAAATGATGGATCATTGCGTGTTTCAGTCCTGCAAATCAACAATATCATCTCCATCAAGAATGCGCTTATGCGTGATCTTGGGATTGCTGTGTTGCCTGATTATATTGTCAACAATGATGAGCACTTGGTACGTCTTTTTCCTGATATGGTTGATATTCCTTCTTTTGATACTTTTTTTTGTTATCCTTATAATTTAAAGAATTTGGCAAGGTTGAATGCTTTTCGAGATTATATTTTCTTAAAAGCGCGTCAGTGGTCTTTTTAATATTCATGCCTTAATTTATAAGGAACAATTAATTGTTTTGCACCTTAAGATTCTCGTAATATTCTTTCGTTTTAAATTTTCCCATATTAAATCAATTAAAATCATTCATTGAATGACATTATAAGTATACAACTTATTGATTTATAATGATAATCCAGTGTTCATTCATATTGAATGAGAAGCTTAAGTACCGTAAGATTCTCTCATTTCAAACCCGTTTATATTGAATCAATCAAAATCACTTGCTTGCACGTCACAAGCGGGGAGGACATGTGGATAAAAATTATACAAGAAAAGCATGCCTCTTTTGAATCGTCTCAAGTGCCAAGAGCTATCGAAACATAGGGGCTGGCAAAGTGTGTGATGGTGTCGGTTTTCTCCTTCACAAGCGTAAAGATGGAAGGGTTCAATGGCTTTATCGTTATAACATTCACGGGGTGCGCCATCGTGAGATGGGGTTGGATGCTTTGAGAGATGTCTTTTTAAAACAAGCGTGTGAGTATGCAACGCAATGGCGATCTGTTTTATATGAAGGTTGAAGATCACAACACCATTAAAGAACGCGATAAACAAAAGCGTGAGGCAATAAGTAATCTCTATTATTTAAAAGATATTTCTCGAGAGACTTTTGAAAGTCAAAAAGCAGAATTAAAAGGTGATGGTAAAAATAGCAGTTGGTTTTTTATCCTTAAAATTTCATATTATTCTCCCAATAAGGCCGCCTCCCTTTTCAGAAATTACAAAGAACAGAAATACGCTTACTTCTATCTAGCATATAAAAAAGTTGATACAGTTCGTAAAGCGCTGAACCGTCTTAATATTTGTTTCAAAAATGCGGCTGACTTGGGTTTAGATGTTGATTTACAAGCAACAGAAACAGCACGTGCTCTTTTAGGAAAACAACGTCATAAAACGTAAAGCTCTCCAGCTATGGGTTGGAGAGATATTCCGACTTTTTACAAAATATTTTGCTAAATAACAACCCTAACACAACTGACTGTGCGTTTGCTTATTCTTAAAGGAGTTCGTTTTTTCTCTTATGTCATATTCATAAAAATCAGGTTGAGGGTGATATTTGGACATCCTTAATTCGAGAATATAAAAGGTCAACGGATACTATAACAGAGTTTCGCGTGCTTTTATCATGAGAGGTATTAGCAATTTTAAAACAAGTGCGCCTGCTGTCTCACAAAGATTTTTTTTGAGGTCGTGGTCCCTTTGCTGATAGTTGTATATCAAAGTATATGAGAAAAAATGTAAAGCTTGTTCGCATGGGTTTGACTCTAGTTGACAGAATTGGCTCGCTGAAACAATAGATACTTCTTATGAGGTCGCTGAAATTATTTTAGGTCATAGGGTGGAAGGTGTTTGTGTGGATAAATACTTTTGCAGAAAGGGATAAAATGTCTTTTATGAATTCGCTCAAATGTGAAGGCTGTTATAACATTAAAAATTAGACAATCGTATAAGGGTGACCTCTTTCTATTTAATTAAAGAGAGCGGTCCAAGATTGAGGAAGAATTAAAGCTATGTGTTTATTGCATAGCAGATACGCTTAAGTCTTTATTGTGCTTCTGCTTATAAAATGACATAGAATATTATCTCTTGATTATGTTGCCTCCCATTGCATTTTCTTGAGTGTTCCCTTACGAAGATCTGACAGATTGATTTTATCTCTGAAGATTTTCCAGATTTGCCGGACGTTTGTCCGGCTTTTTTTTTATTCCTAAAAAAGTGCTTAGAAATTGCAATGCATGGGAAGATTGATAAGAAAAAAATTTCAAAACTTATGGATATCCAACGAATTTTTTAGGTAGGCTAAAACTCAACGAGGAATTTGAGAGAGATTTATTCTTTTGTACCATAAAACTTTGTCTTTGGGGGGATATAAAGCATGTAAACTTTATACATGCAGTGTTTTTTATGAGAGTATGAGATGAATATTGAGGGATTTTTCGTAAAACCTATGAAGTCAATCAAGTGGTTAGTAGGGAGAACTTAAGAGAAATTGAACTATTTATGCAGCGGAGAAGGGTAGATTCTTTTTTATTTTAAGGCGAAAACGATGCCGTGAAATAGAAAGGTTTAATTGTAAGGGGCGTTTAATTATAAGAGCGATTGTGTTTAAAAGTACGAGGTCTTTCTTAGTGTTATAAATTGGATAGGGAAGGCAAGTTTTATCAATTTACGCGCTTCTTTAAGAAATATTCTTCAGTATGCCCAAGCTTTCTGATATCCGTGAATAGCATCACGTAAAAGTTTTGACAAAATGGTATAAGATTCACTGTACAACTATTTTTACACTCATGAAGAAGCAGGTTGCAGCATGATCATTCTTTATAAGCTTTCAATAGTTGCGTAATCCTTGCATTTGAGAGAGGGAGGTATTTTTGCTCCTTTTTTTAAGTTTTTACCAACACATCAACTCTGCTTGTGATATATAAGAAAATGATATCGTTTTGTCTCAGATAGATTTGAAATAAGGGAATCTTACAAGAGGATACTTCAAGTTAAGAATCAACGAATTTATAAATCAATATTCTTCTATATATCACTTATTATAACTTAACGTAACTATAAAATATAATATAATTTGTATTGTATCTGGAGAAAATAAAGAGATGCGAAATTTAAATCAGTCCATTTCCATAGGAGGGTGAAAGACCACAATAGATTAAAAATATTATATGATGTAAACTTTGCTTGAGAGGCTTTTGTTTATAATCTCTCATATGAAACATACCTTCAAAAACGATAAAAACGACTAAATTTTTTAAAGATATCTCTTTTTTAGAAATCCCTCTGTATATAGAAAAAACATTGATTATAATTAAACTAAAATTCGCGAGAAGAATGCTCTTGCCTATAAATTAAAACAAAATGTAAATATAACGCGCTTTTTCTGAAATTCCGTTTTTATCGTACATTTATAACAACAAATACATCGTTCTTTCTTAAGTGAGGAGAGGGCAAACAAGATGATTTCTTAATTTGAATTTCCCTATTAATCCTGAAATTTATATTTTCGATAGAGAAAACTAAACAGGTTTTTCATTTCTCATGACAATAGACTGATTCATTTATTTGATCGCTGGTTTTTTTTGATCATTATCTGCCAGCTTCTATTTTTTTTATTATGTTTATTCATGAATATTTTTGCTAAATCGATAGGCTCTATCCTTAACATAGCTTTCGATATTTTGTCGGATAGATTGACATTCGGCAAAAAAACAATCACAAGAGATAATGTTAAAAATTTTAAATTAAACTGTTGCAAAAGCATTGGATACGTGTGCAGGCTTCTTCAAGTAATTTTTCTGATGTTGCGTAAGAAATACGAAAAGTTGACCCAAGTCCAAAAGCAGCCCCTTGGACGACAGCGACAGCTTCTGTTTCTAGAAGTGCTATCACAAAGTCTTCATCATTCCGAATACATTGGCCGTTTGGTGTTTTCTTGCCAATAAGTCCTGCGCAAGAAGGATAAACATAAAAAGCACCTTCGGGGGTTGGACAATGAATGCCGGGAGTTTGGTTTAGCATGGAAACAACGAGATCACGGCGAGCTTGAAAAATACTTTTATTTTTAGCGATAAAGTCTTGAGGTCCATTGAGTGCTTCAACAGCAGCCCATTGTGAAATAACACTCGTGCCAGATGTTTGCTGACCTTGAATGATATCCATCGCTTTAATGAGTTCTTGTGGGCCACCTGCATAACCGATTCTCCAGCCCGTCATTGCATAGGCTTTGGAAACGCCATTCATTGTGAGTGTACGCTCATAAAGCGCTGGTTCTACTTGAGCGGGAGTCACAAAGGTAAAACCTTCATACGTGAGATGCTCATATATATCATCGGAAAGGATATAGATATGAGGATATTTTACTAAAATATCCGTGAGTTTTTTCAATTCATTATATGTATAAGCGGCTCCCGACGGATTTGAGGGAGAGTTAAAGATAAACCATTTTGTTTTGGGGGTAATAGCAGCTTCTAGCTCTTGTGGTTGGAGTTTATAAGAAAATTCGGCTTTTGTTTCTAAAAAGACAGGCGTACCCTCGTTAAGCGCGACCATTTCTGGATAACTCACCCAATAAGGGGATGGAATGATGACTTCATCTCCTTTATTCAACGTTGCCATCAAAGCATTAAAGAGAATTTGTTTTCCACCGGTCCCAACAATAATTTGTTCTGGTTGGTAAAGAAGGTTATTTTCTCTTTTAAACTTTGCAGAAATTGCTTGGCGCAACTCTGGAATTCCAGATATAGGAGGGTATTTTGTTTCTCCCCGTCGAATGGCTTCAATGGCCGCGTTTTTGATATTGTCTGGAGTATCAAAGTCTGGCTCCCCAGCACTTAAAGCAATAACATCGCGTCCTAATGTTTTTAAGTGACGGGCCTTTTGGGAAGCAGCAATTGTTGCAGAAGGTTTGATACGAGACAGCTTGTCGGCAATAAAAGCCATAATTTAAAATCCTTATATTATATCAACAAATGATTATTGCTTTAAGGATATTCTATAAGAGATTATATTGTATGCAATAAAAAACTTCCAAAATACTTTGACACGCGTTTTTATAGTGTTGTTTTTTGAGAATTTTAACAAGGAATTCTTCTCTTAAGGATTATAAAAGTTTTAGAGGAAGGATAGGAATACTTTGATAAATTGTGCAAAATAGATAAGCCGTGTTTTCTTTTATCCAGGTCAATTTTGCTTTCTACAAAATAAAAAAAATCTCCGTCGTTATAGACGAAGATTTTTAAATAAAATATTGCAGAATTCAAACTTTAAAGAGCTGCAAGGTTGCCAGCGGCAAATTTCCCTGAACGACGGTCTTGAAGAACATCATAAGACACTTTTTGTCCTTCATTAAGATTGCTTAGACCAGAACGCTCAACGGCGGAAATGTGTACAAATACATCTGCACTGCCATCACTAGGCTGAATGAATCCGAAACCTTTTGTTGTATTAAACCACTTAACTGTTCCTGTAGACATAGGAAACTCCTTAGATATATAATTATATTGTGTACTGAAGCTATAATTCTTCAATACGGCTGTAGATCGAAATTAGGTGGGAGAAGTCTCGTCAAAAGTGCAGAATACACAGGAAAGAAAGTCACGTAACCGAAAATTCGATAAAACTCATATAGGCGCCTTTAGAATAAAAAGCAAGCTTTAATTGCTATTTTTGATAAAGAAAAAATCGAGAAAAAGTATCAAAAAGCGTATGCTTTTCCACATAGCAAGAAATTCAACTGAAATAACTTTGCAGGGAACGCACTTCAAGGCGCTTTTTTTTGAGTGCTTTGATCGCTTCTACAACGGCTTCGGCTCCTGCTATTGTTGTATAATAGGGGACATTTTGCATGAGTGCTGCATAGCGTAATGATTTAGAATCTGAGATGGCACTGGCAGTGCTGGTTGTATTAAAAATCAATTGAATTTGGCGATTACGAATAGCATCTTCAATATGAGGGTGTCCTTCTAAAACTTTGTTGATTTTTTTTGCCTTAATATGATGTTCGGTGAGGAATTTTTGTGTTCCACTTGTAGCAACAATAGAAAAGCCAAGCTCTGTTAAACGTTTTACAGGATTTAAGATGCGTTTTTTGTCTTCATCTCTTACAGAAACGAATACGATTCCCTCCTTAGGGAGTTTTACACCAGCTCCAAGTTGCGCTTTAGCAAAAGCAAGCGCAAACTCATAGTCAAGTCCCATAACTTCACCGGTTGAGCGCATTTCTGGACCAAGAAGTGTATCAACACCTGAAAAACGAGCAAAAGGAAACACGGCTTCTTTGACAGCGATATGTTGTTTTTCCTGCGAAGAAGGTAATCCACCATAAGCTTGGAGAGCATTGTGCAGCGTTTCTCCTGCCATAATATGTGCAGCCATTTTAGCAATAGGGCGACCAATTGTTTTTGCAACAAATGGAACCGTCCGTGAAGCGCGGGGATTGACCTCTAAGACATAAATGGTGCCATCTTTAATGGCATATTGTACATTCATTAAGCCGCGAACATGAAGTGCTTGTGCGAGTGCTTTGGTTTGGCGCTCTAATTCAGCGACTATGCTCTGTGAGAGCGTATGGACTGGTAAAGAACACGCGGAATCACCGGAGTGGATTCCTGCTTCTTCAATATGTTCCATAATCCCAACGATCAGTGTTTCTTTGCCATCACAAAGACAATCAACGTCTACTTCAATTGCTTCTGTTAGATAGGTGTCAAAGAGAAGCGGATTTTTACCAAGCAATATGTTTATTTGTCCTGTTTTGTCGTTGGGATAACGGGCTTTGATATCTTCAGGGATTAATTCAGGAACACTTTCAAGTAAATAATTTTGCAAACTTCGCTCGTCACGGATAATTTGCATAGCACGTCCTCCTAAAACATAAGAGGGACGTACAACCAATGGAAAGCCTAGTTCATGGGCGATAAGGCGTGCTTGTTCGATAGAGTGGGCAATACCATTTTGAGGCTGTGTTAAGTTAAGTTTAAATAACAGTTTTTGAAAGCGATCTCTATCTTCTGCTAAATCAATAGCATCCGGTGAAGTCCCTAAGATGGGAATATTGTGATTTTCGAGAGCACTTGCCAATTTCAATGGCGTTTGTCCGCCAAATTGAACGATGACTCCAACGAGTTCGCCTTTTTCCTGTTCTGCTTCTAAGATAGCGATAACATCTTCTGTTGTTAAAGATTCAAAGTAAAGACGATCAGAGGTATCATAGTCAGTTGAAACGGTTTCAGGATTGCAGTTAATCATAATCGCTTCAAAGCCAGCATCACGCAGTGCAAAAGCCGCATGGCAGCAACAATAATCAAATTCAATCCCTTGCCCAATGCGGTTTGGACCACCACCTAGAATAGCAATTTTTTTGCGTTCAGAAATCTGTGCTTCTGAGTGTTCTATACCGGACAAGGGAACTTCATATGTTGAATACATATAGGCTGTAGGAGAAGAAAATTCAGCAGCACAAGTGTCAATCCGTTTAAAGACTTGTTTAACATTCAGTGATTTGCGCAAAGCGGCGATATCATCGGGTCCTTGTCCGCTAAGGGTGGCTAATCGGGCATCTGAAAATCCCATAGCTTTTAACATACGCAAGTTATCTGCATCTTGGGGTAACCCATGGATGCGGATACGCTGCTCCATTTCAATGATGGAGGCTATTTGTTCTAAAAACCACGGATCAATTTTACTTATTTGATGAATTTCACTCAAGGGTAAGCCTGCACGCATGGCTTGAGCAATATAACGCAGACGGTCAGGGCTTGGGATGGCAATGGCTGAGCGTATAGAACTTTTTTCATCACCTTCAGCATGTTCTGGGATGACAATTTCATCAAGACCAGTAAGTCCTGTTTCAAGTCCACGGAGTGCTTTTTGTAATGATTCTTGAAAAGTACGTCCAATGGCCATGACCTCTCCTACAGATTTCATTGCAGTCGTCAGAACAGATGATGACCCAGGAAATTTTTCGAAAGCAAAACGAGGAATTTTTGTCACGATATAGTCAATAGAAGGCTCAAATGACGCTGGTATTGCACCACCTGTGATATCATTTTTTAATTCATCAAGTGTATAGCCAACGGCTAGTTTTGCTGCTATCTTGGCAATGGGAAACCCCGTTGCTTTTGAGGCAAGCGCTGAAGAGCGAGAAACACGTGGATTCATTTCAATAACAATGAGGCGCCCATTTTCAGGATTGACAGCAAACTGTACATTGGATCCTCCCGTTTCAACACCAATTTCACGCAAAACAGCAATCGAAGCATTGCGCATACATTGGTATTCTTTATCGGTTAAGGTGAGAGCAGGGGCTACGGTGATCGAATCACCGGTATGAATCCCCATCGGATCAATATTTTCAATAGAACAAACAATGATACAGTTGTCATTCTTATCACGAACAACTTCCATCTCATATTCTTTCCACCCTAAAACACTTTCTTCAATGAGAACTTCTGTTGTAGGAGAAGCTTCAAGCCCCCGTTCGATAATTTCATAAAATTCAGAGCGGTTATACGCAATTCCACCTCCAGTCCCACCAAGGGTAAATGAAGGACGAATAATCGCTGGAAGCCCAACAACATCAAGCGCTTGAACTGCTTTTGCTGTTGCATGAGCGATATAATGTTGTTTGCGATCTGCTTCGGTATGTCGCCAGTTGCGTTCAAGTTCTTCGAGAGCTTTTTCAAGGGCTGCACCAGAAAGTTTTTCTTTAAGTTCAGCACGCGTTTTTGCATGTTGTTGGCGATTTTCTTCTTTCAGTTCTGTTGCATTGGCTAACATAGACCGTGGTGTTTCCAAACCGATTTTTGCCATCGCTTGGCGGAATAAAGCACGATCTTCCGCTTTATCAATAGCTTCGGCATTGGCACCTATCATTTCAACATGATAGCGGTCTAAAATACCCATACGCTTTAATGATAAAGCGGTATTGAGCGCTGTTTGTCCTCCCATGGTGGGTAAAAGGGCATCTGGACGTTCATGGGCAATAATTTTGGCAACGATTTCAGGCGTAATGGGCTCTATATAAGTTGCATCCGCTAGATCTGGATCTGTCATAATCGTGGCAGGATTAGAATTGACCAAAATAATCCGGTACCCTTCTTCTTTTAATGCTTTACAGGCTTGTGTGCCTGAATAGTCAAATTCACATGCCTGACCAATGATAATAGGTCCTGCTCCGATGATAAGAATAGATTTTATATCTGTGCGTTTGGGCATGGTTTTTTCCTATGACAAATATCTGTGCACGATTATAGCAAGAAAAATATTTAAGTTTTGAGGCTCCGATCATTTTATAAGTTATGTGACAAAGAAAGTAAGCACTAAAATACCTTTTCCATGCTTTTTTTCATAAAATTGAAGATAAATTTCTTTTTCGAGGTTGAGTTACCCTATCACTATATCAAAAGGATAACCTTTGATAAGAAAATAAGAAAGCTTAGAAGAACGAGAATATTCAAGCATTCGTGGGGAATAAAACATGAATCATTATGCTTTGATGAAGTTTTGTAAAATGAAATGGGAAGTTTATTGTGTTGTTCCGTAAAACACGACTGTTTAGAGCGGTGATATAAGGCATAAAATTATACATGAGGTATTTTTGTTAGAGTATGCGATAAAATTCAATCTAGGATTTGTTAGGAGAATTTATGAAATGAGTCATATTGAGGTGGTTAAGGTTGGAGACTGTGAGAGGAGAAGTTGGATTATTTAAAGATTGTCTCTTGTCGTAGTTTTGGTTTTCTAGGGGAAGAAGAAGGTCAATCTCTGTCTGTGTCTATTTCCATAAAATAGTGAGAGTGTATTTTAGGACAGTAACGAAGAAAATAATTTCAGAATAATCATGTTTGGTTTTAAAAGATAGTAAATACTTTCCCTTTATTTTATGATGATGTTCAGAACTTTTTGAAATATAGAGAAAGTTAAAATGCTGAACATTTCCCAAAAGAGAATATTCTGTCTAAAAGATGTATCCATAGGAAAACTTTTGGTGGCTAAGTCTCAACAAGGGATTTGTCATATCGCATTAGGGGATACGACAGAGCAATTATTACAGGAGTTTACGGTACGCTTTGGTGATGCACAACAAGTTGTGGGTGACAATGCATTTAAGAAAGATGTCGCCCATATTATAGCCATGATAGAAACGCCTAAGTTGGTAAAAAAATATAATTTTCCCTTAGATATAAATGGTACAGTTTTTCAACGGCAAGTATGGACGGTATTATGCGATATACCGTGTGGTGAAACAATTTCATATGAGGAATTAGCGTGCCGTGTGGGGATGCCAAAAGCTTTTCGTGCCGTTGCTCATGCGTGTGCACGTAATGAATTGGCTGTCCTCATTCCTTGTCATCGTGTAGTGTGTAAAAATGGTTTTATTTCAGGGTATCGTTGGGGAGTTAAACGGAAACAGATTTTGCTACAACGGGAACAAAATGGGGAAATTAAAAAAAATTAACTTTGCGTGATGGGCATTATAATCGTTACCGTTGTTCCTTTCATTTCTTTTGAAGTAATTTCAAGTTTCCCTTTGTGTAGTTCTAATAAGGAGCGTGAAATAGCTAATCCAAGACCTGAACCCGTATGGGATTTAGTAAGCTGATTTTCAACTTGTTCAAAAGGTTGTCCAAGTTTTTTGATGGCTGATTGCGGAATACCAACGCCTGTATCTGTAATTTTAAAAATAAGGTTATTTTTTTTCTTGAAAGCGCAGACATCAATATTTCCACCAGAAGGCGTAAATTTAACGGCATTAGAGATGAGATTAAGGAAAATCTGTTTCATTGCACGCCCATCAACTTCAGCATGAAGTTTTGGGGTGATATTTGTTGTAACAGCAATATTTTTTTCTTGAGCTTGAGGCGTTAGTGTTCGTACTGCTTCACTAATGATGGGCTCAAGGTCGGTATTTTTACAATCAAGCGTAAATCTTCCAGCTTCGATTTTTGACATATCAAGGATATCATTGATAAGGGTTAGAAGATGGGTTCCTGAATTATAAATATCATGCATATATTCCTTATAGCGTTGTGAACCAAGAGGTCCAAAAGTCGATTGCAACATGATATCTGAAAAGCCGAGAATAGCATTCAGAGGTGTGCGCAATTCATGAGACATATTGGCTAAAAATTCTGATTTAGCCTTATTAGCACTTTCGGCGCGCTCTTTTTCTGCTTTCAGACTTTTATTAAGTTTTTCAACTTCTGTTGCACGTTGTTGAGCACTTCCTCTCGTACGTTTGAGTTCTTGAATAAAAGAAAAAAGACGCCTTTCACTGTCTTCAAATTTTTCTTGTTGTTGTTTAAGCTCAGAAATATCAGTACCAATACAAACCAATCCTCCATCTTGGGTTCGCCGTTCATTAATTTTAAGCCAACAACCATCTGCCGTTTGGCGAATACTGGTTAAGTTGCCGGTACCATCATCTTTGAGGGGATATTCACTGAGTGCAGGGCGGGCCATGGCTTCGACAGTTGCACGTTGGATCCCTGATTGTAGAATTTGTTTCGGAATAGCGGCATATTCACAAAATTTGCTGTTGGACATGACTAAACGTCCCTCAGCATCCCACAAGACAAAAGATTCTGAAATATTTTCAATCGCATCACGGATGCGAAGATCGGCTTGTGCTGTTTGTTCAGCCAATTGTTGCTGTTCACTAATGTCGAAAGAAATACCAACCAAATGAGGTTCTTCTTCTTCAGTAACTTCGGCGCGAAGCCGCATCCATACATAATGACCATCAGCATGACGCATGGGAACATTGATATCGATATGTTTTTTTTTGCCTCCCATTAATTCTTGAGCAAGGTCAAAAAAATTAGCATCATTGGGATTGATAATGGCGCTAATTTGCGAAATTGAGAGTAATGCATCTTGAGGGACATAGCCAAGCATTTCGTACATTGCGCGTGACCAATAAACGCGCCCACTTGCCATATTCCAATCCCATAATCCACAACGCCCACGCATCATTGCCATATCAATACGGTTTTGAAATTTTTCTGAAACAAGATCTGTCTTACGTGCTCGTAAAAGTTGATTATAATAAGCATAAAGAAGAACAAGAATAATACCGCTTGTTCCGATGAAGAGGGTTATATTAAGCGAAAAAAATTTGCGCCATTCCATAGCGCTATCTTGCATCTTTTCACTAATGAATACGCCATATTGCCCGTTTTCTGTTTGGTGAAATGAAGCAAGAGCAGGGGTATCCTTGCCTATTGTGATTTTCATAATTCCAGCGCGTTGTCCAAGAGATTGCAAAGCAATGCTGTCAGAGATAAAATCTTGCAAAGGTTTTCCTAAGACAATCTCTGAACTGGATGAAGCTAAGACATTGCCTTTTTGATCAACAATGGCGATTAGAGCGCTGGGATTAATAAGATCTTGATTGCGAAAAACGGTGAGGATATTTTGCAAATGATGATGAGAAAGGGCAGAGACTTTTCCTTTCTGAGAAAGAGCCAATAAGTCACGATCAATTGTGTTAGTAATATGAGAAGCTAAGAGCGTGAGGGTAGAACGCGTGCTTTTATCAACTGTATTGCGCCAATCATAGATTGATACAAAACGAATGACCGCAAGGACAATAAGAAATGCGACAATGACAAATGGAAGTGAGCGTCGTAACCAAGGTTCAATAAAGAGAAGCTTTTGATAGGCAGAGCCAGAAGGCAGATGAATATGTTTTGTCTGCGCTTTATGATTTTGAGCGCTCGATTTTGAATCAGCATATATCTCCGTTGGCGCATTATATGCGTCCAATTTAGTCATCTCTTGTTCCTTTAATTCCGGAATAATGTGATTTAAAAACTGCTTCGATTTTCATGAGTAAGCCCCATAAGCGTGCAGTGAATCAAAACCGGAGTCTTCTGTCCAGTCTTTTTTTTAAAAAAAAGTATTTTACTTTTATGAATGTGGAATATGGAAGGGAAAAGGCATTTGAAACATGACCGATAAACAGGCTTAGGGTGCCTGTTTATCGGTTTAATGATGATTGAGGTGTTTATAGAATTTATTTCAAAAAATATTATAGTATATTGATTTAAAATATTTTTTTGTTTTAAGTGAGCAGACGATTGATGATATCAGCGACATCGCTTGATAATTTTGGTGCAGCAGAAATTGCTTTTAATTCTGTTTCAAGTTTTTGTTGCCGAATGGGTTCTAATTGTCGCCAAGAGCGCATCATTGTTAATAATCGTGAAGCAAGCTGTGGATTTTTTTTGTCAATTTCCAAAATGATTTGGCAAAGAAAATGATAAGATGCTCCATCTACTCTGTTAAAACCTGTGGGGTTGTGAGAAGCAAAGACACCGATCAGGGACCGTACACGATTAGGATTATCCTTTGAAAACAGCGGGTGTTGCATGAGCTTTTGAACATTCTCGAGTGTTGATGCGCCAGCAACCATTGCTTGAATAGAAAACCATTTATCCATGACCAAAGGGTCATACCGATAGCGATTTTCAAAATCATTTAAAGCATTTTGTGCCTGCGCACTTTCATTAAAACGCTTTACGAGAACAGCGATACTCGCCATTCGGTCAGTCATATTATCAGCTGTTGCATATTGTGCCGCAGCACGATTTGGATTGGCTTCAGCAATGGAAAGGTAATCCAGTATGATATTCTTTAATGCTCGCTTTCCAGCTTGTACAGTGTTTGGTGAATAGGGCTCTTGGGTTTGCATCTGCTCATAGAATTTTGTTAAGAGCTCTTGGTGGGTTTGTGCAAGTGAAGCTAAAAATTGATTGCGGACATAATGAATACGATCTGGGTCGATATTTTTACCGATTGTATGCGCAAGCTCAACTTCACTAGGTAAATTTAAACAGAAAGCACGAAATTCAGGCTCTAAGTTTTCATCTGTTATGATTGTTTCAATCAGCTTTAGCAAAGCAGAAGGGAGTGTTGCTTTTGTCAGTGTTTTATCTTGAATGCTTTGAATCAAAGCTTGCGTCATTAATTGATTAAGAGATTGCCAGCGATTGATGTGATTGTCATCATGTTGTGCAAGAAAAATAAGTTCGCTTTCATTGAATGGCATCTGTAGAATGATTGGCGCAGAAAAGTCTCGCAGCAGTGATAAAACAGGTTTTTCACGGAGACCCTTTAATGTAAAGGTTTGGCTTTCCTTGGAGAGCAGCATAACGTCTGATTGAATATCTGTTTCCGCTTCATAAGCGAGGCTTTCTCCATTAGGTCCTAACAAGCCAAATGCAATAGGAAGAAGCATAGGCTTTTTTGTATTTTGTTGCGGGGTTGCGGGAATATGTTGCTTGGCATGAATTGTTAAAACACCATCACGATAATGACTATCGATTTCTACGTTGGGAGTTCCAGCTTGTTCATACCACAGCATGAATTGAGAGAAGTCCCGGCCAGATACTTCAGCAAAACAGGCGATAAAATCTTCAATTGTACAAGCTTGTCCATCATGACGTTGAAAATAAAGATCAGTACCTTTACGAAAGAGAGAGGGACCTAAAATCGTTCGTATCATGCGAACAACTTCAGCACCTTTTTCGTAAACCGTTGTGGTGTAAAAATTATTAATTTGGCTATATTGACGAGGACGAACAGGATGAGCAAGAGGTCCTGCATCTTCGGCAAATTGCGTCGCTTTTAATGTTTTTACATCTTCAATTCTCTGTAGGCTGCGTACATTTTGATCTGATGAAAATTCCTGATCACGATAAACAGTGAATCCTTCTTTTAAACAGAGTTGAAACCAATCGCGACAGGTAATACGATTACCGCTCCAATTATGGAAATATTCATGGGCAATGACGCGTTCAACATTTCTATAATCCTGATCGGTTGCTGTTTCGGGATCGGCAAGAACATATTTATCATTAAAAATGTTAAGTCCTTTATTTTCCATTGCCCCCATGTTAAAGTCTGAAACAGCAACAATATTGAAAACATCAAGATCATATTCGCGCCCGAAATGTTGTTCATCCCAACGCATGGAACGTTTGAGCGCATCCATTGCATAAGCAGCGCGTTTAGTTTTTCCTTTTTCTACATAAATACCAAGCGCGATACGTCGTCCAGATACAGTTGTAAAATGGTCTTCTAACTTATCAAGATCGCCACCTACTAAAGCAAAGAGATAAGATGGTTTGGGATAAGGATCTTCCCAAACGGCAAAATGGCGATTATTTTCTAAAGTTCCTGTTTCTACGAGATTCCCATTTGAAAGCAAGATTGGGACTGTTTGGGAGTCTGCTTCAATTTTCACTTTATAGGTAGAAAGGACATCTGGACGGTCGTAAAAATAAGTCATACGACGAAAACCTTCCGATTCGCATTGTGTGCAATAAACACCATTTGAAAGATAAAGCCCCATAAGTTGGCGGTTACTTTCAGGATTCACTTCCGTAACCAATTTTAATGTAAAAGGAACTGCAGGTGGCGTTGTAATTTCTAAACGTGAAGGCGTAACTTGATAAGTGTCTGGAGCTAATGTCTCACCATTAATCGCAACAGAAATTAAAGTAAGATCATCTCCAGCAAGCACAAGAGGTGTTAATTCTTTTGTATCGTGACGGGGTTCAATAGACAATATAGCTGTAACATAAGTTTTTGTTGGTGCCAATTGGAAAGAAAGTTGTGTTTTGGGGATAATGTAAGGGGTTGGCTGGTAGTCTTCCAAACGATAAATAGATGTTGTTGGCTGTTCCATAGTTTTCCCATTCATATTTTAAGAGTTAAAGAAGGTATTTAATTTTAGAGTCAAAAAAGATTAAAGAATTACAAAAGGCTATCGAGGCGCTTTTTTACTTCTAAGAAGTCTATCCATGTAAGCTTCTTTTGACTAGGGGTTCTAAGAAGGTAGGCTGGGTGGAAAGTCGGCATAACAGGTATTTTTATATTATCCTCACTTTCATAAACATGCCATTTCCCTCGTGTTCGGATAATCCCACTTTGAGATCCGGTTAGAAACTGTGCAGCAACGCCTCCCAGTGCTATAAGCACACGAGGACGCGCTAAATAAATGTGCCGTTCAATAAAAGGGCGGCACAAGGCAACTTCTCTTGGTGTTGGTGTACGATTTCCTGGTGGACGCCAAGGAATAGTGTTGGCGATGTACACATTATTTCTTGTTAAGCCAATTGATGCGAGAATTTTATTCAGTAACATTCCTGCTTTTCCTACAAAAGGAACGCCTTGTATATCCTCTTCTCGTCCTGGGGCTTCGCCTATGAGCATCAGAGGGCTTCCTGCTGTCCCATCTGAAAAACAGGTGTTTTTTGCTGTTAACTTTAATGAACAGCCATTAAATGCAAGAAGAGCAGATTTTAATTCATCAAGTGTCTTTGCACTTTTTGCGCTCTCTATAGCTGCAGGTTCATTTTGTATAGCCCTAGAGTTATGCAGCGGCTGATGATCTAATTTTATGGTTGGAGATGTTTTGGGGGGTGTTTGTTGATTATGAGAAACATTCACAACAGATATTAATTTTTTCTCTGAACAAACAGATTGCTTAAAACGATCAATAGGTAAATCTGCCAGAACAGCATCCGCACCACTTTCTTTATAAAAGTTTAAGAGTTCTTCATAGGAAATTGAGCACGGTGTTTGATTTAACATTTTATTTTTTCTAATGATCTAATGACGATAGATCAAACAAAATTATCCTTCAAGTTTTATAAATATATTCGTTAGTCGTTAATGTATAAGAACGCTGATAGCATTTTCTCTTTTCACAAAAAAGATAAATCGTAAAATACGAATCTTTACAATTATAGACATCTTTAAATGTAAAATTTGTTTAAATTACGCTATTTCAACTTTTTAAGCAGACTAATATTTCCATGGTAAAAGAATTCTCTACGGAACGCAAGTGGTATGAATGACAATATTTTTATTTATAAATACTATTTATATGAACAAAAATACATAAATATTACTTTTATATAATCTGATATTATTTAAAAAATATTTTTACAATGGGTTAAAAGCAATGTGTGGGTATATGCTTTTGCTTTTTTGACAGCTGAAATAAGAGATTCATCGAGTGCCAAATGGGCTGCAATGGCACTTGAGAGAATACACCCTGTTCCACGCATTGTTCCTTTTAAACGTGGAGCAGAAATATTGATGACTTCCATTTTGTCAATGAAGCTATCAATTGCAAGAGATCCCTCTGCATGCCCCCCTTTTACTAAAATAGAGCGAGTGCCCAATGACAAAAGTTTTTTTGCTTGTTGTATGGTCTCTTCATGATGAGATGCCAGTGGGGTTTGGCTTAGAAGAGCGAGTTCGTCTCTATTGGGTGTTAAAAGAGTCACATATGGGAGAAGCTGATTGATCATAATTTCTATGATTTTTTCCGTTGTTAGTTTCCCCCCTGATGAAGCAACCAGTACCGGATCAAGAATAACGGGAATATGGGGATAATCTTCGAGTACACGACAAATTTCTGCTATAATTGCTTGATTTCCGGTCATGCCAATTTTTATTGCGCTGACTGAATGAGCCTCTAGAGCTATACGCATTTGTGCGGCAATAAGTTTTTCATTCATGGGTACAATTTCAGCGACGTGATGATCATCTTGTACATTTACACAAGTGATGGCTAAATTTGCTTTGATGTGAAAATGTGCAGCTGTCTCTATATCACGAACAATACCAGCACCTCCTGTTGGATCAGTGCCTGCAACAATGAGAATAGAAGGTGTCAACGCCATGGCTGGGTCACCTTGAGCCATTGTTCTACCCGTTCTTCGGGTTTTTTATGGAGGGTAATGTCGGTGACAACAGCCGCGCTATTGGCTCCTGCTTTCAAAATATCTATTGCGCGTTCTGGGTTTAAACCACCAATTCCAACGAAAGGTAAAGCACCAATTCGTTTTCTCCATTGTTTGATTTTTTCTAATCCTTGAGGTTGCCATTTCATTTTTTTTAAGATTGTCGGATAAATAGGACCAAGAGCAATATAGTTAGGATGAACAGAGAGTGCGATATCCAATTCATGTTCATCATGAGTGCTAAGACCAAATCTTATACCATTTCTACGAATTGCAGGAAGATCAGCATTGCTTAGATCTTCTTGTCCAAGATGAATAAAATTGCATTTTTCATCAATGGCTATGCGCCAATGATCATTAATAATTAATTGTGCTCCCCATTGATCACAGATGTTTTTTGCGCGTCTGATATGTTGACTGATTGTTTGAAGGTTTTCGTCTTTCATACGCAATTGTATGAGTTTTACACCAAGAGGAACCAAGCGTTCAACCCAATCAGCATTGTCAACGATGAGATAAAAAGGATCCAATTTCATCAAAATACCGCTTTACCAATAACGGGCGTTGAAGGAACCGCTACATTGCGTGCTTCGAGAATACCTGCTTTATATCCCATACGCCCTGCCTGGATAGCTTTAAAAAATGCTTCAGCCATCAAGACAGGATCACCTGCTTTAGCAACTGCGGTATTAAGAAGCACAGCATCATAACCCAGTTCCATAGCAACAGCAGCATGGGATGGACGCCCAATGCCAGCATCAATAATGAGCGTAACATCAGGAAGGTAAGCACGGATAGAGCGCAGTCCATCGATATTATGAGGGCCTTTAGCAGAACCAATAGGCGCGCACCAAGGCATAATGACACGGCAACCAACATCGAGAAGCTTTTCAGCCACAATGAGATCATCGGTTGTATAGGCAAAAATATGGAAACCTTCACTGTTTAAAATTTCTGCTGCTTCAATTAAAGAAAAAACATTGGGTTGTAAGGTATCGGCATTTCCGATAATTTCGAGTTTAATCCAAGAAGTTTTAAAGAGATCTCGTGCTAAATGGGCCGTGGTCATAGCTTCTTTAACAGTGTAACAACCTGCGGTATTGGGAAGTATTGTTATATCGAGCTCTTGAAGGAATTGCCAAAACTGCCCTCCTTGTTTTCCCCCAGCGCTTTCTCGGCGTAATGAAACGGTTATAATTTCTGTACCGGATTTACAAATAGCATCACGCAGAATTGCAGGGGAGGGATATTGTGCTGTACCTAACATAAGACGGGATGAGAATTCACGTCCATAAAGATTCAACATAAATATTAGCCTCCTTGCATTGGGCTTAAAATTTCTACTTTATCCCCTTCATGCAAAATAAATTGATCGCGCGCCTCTAAAGGAACAACCTCAGCATTAACAGCAGTTGCTAGCCAATTTCCTTCATATCCCAATTCCACAAGCAAGAGATTAAGAAAAGTGGCTTCTGTTTGAAGTTTTTCACCATTAACAAATATCTGCATGTTTTATTCCAATGCCAATTTCATTGTTCGTTTTGCCATTTCTGGAGATAAAAGAAAACCATGTCTATAAAATCCATTCATAGAAATGTGATTACCATATTTGTATACAGAAGGGAAGTTATCAGGATAAGCTGGACGAACCCCAACACCAGATTCAATAATTTCTGCTTCAGCAAAAGCAGGGTGCAATGTATAGGCAGCGTTGAGCAATTCCATCATTGATCTGACAGAGATGGCGCCATCAAAGTCACTCTCAATCATCGTTGCACCAATCATAAAAATATTATCTTGCCGCGGCACGATATAGAGCGGAATACGGGGATGAAGAAGACGAACGGGACGGGAAAGTTTAATATCCCTACTGCGTAGGAGCAGCATTTCACCCCGCACCCCTCGTATATCTTTATCTTTTCCTAAGCGTGCTATTCCTGTTGCATCAATGACCATATCAAAATTTTTTTCAGACGTTTTGACATCAACAAAACATACGCCACTTTTTATTAGGTTTTCTTTTAAAGCAATAAGTGCTTTGCGAGGATCAAGATGCGCTTCATTTTCATAAAAAAGCGCATGGTTAAAACGTTCTGCAAGATCAGGTTCAAGGCGCGTTATTTCTTCACCATTTATAATTCTATGATGATGTGTTCGCTCTGAAAATCGTTCAAGTTCTACCTTATCTCGTGCTGGTGCGACAACTAAAGTTCCTTTTCGTATAACAAGATCTGGAAATGTTTTGCACCACCATTGTATGGCTTGTACACCAAGATCTTCAACAATTTGTTCAGCATTTTCTCTTTCACAGTAAGGTGCTAGCATTCCTCCCGCATACCAACTTGCCGTTCCTATAGGAGAAGAAGGAGGGGCCGATACAGTAACATGAGCGCCTTTTTGTTGTAACATAAAAGCAACCGTTAAACCACCGACCCCCGCACCTTTGATAAGAATATTCTTCAACTACTTACTCTCTTTTTTTGAGGTGCTTCGACATAAATGTCACCCCTTTCTTGATATTTTTCAGCCATAGCAACCATACCTTCACCTTTTGTCTTTTGGAGTGCTGCAGCATCTCGAATATCATGGGAAATACGCATAGAACAGAATTTTGGTCCACACATGGAACAAAAATGCACCAATTTATGCGCATCTTTTGGCATTGTTTCATCATGAAAGGCATACGCTGTTTCTGGATCAAGAGACAAGTTGAATTGATCATGCCATCTAAAATCAAATCGTGCACGTGAAAGAGCATTATCGCGTAACTGTGCTCTGGGTAAACCTTTTGCAAGATCAGCTGCATGAGCAGCGATTTTATAAGTGATGACTCCCGTTTTGACATCATTTTTATCGGGAAGTCCTAAATGTTCTTTAGGCGTTACATAGCACAACATAGCGGTTCCAAACCATCCAATCATAGCCGCACCAATTGCTGATGTAATATGGTCATAACCAGGAGCAATATCAGTTGTAAGAGGTCCCAAAGTATAAAAAGGGGCTTCATGACAGAGATCGAGTTGTTGTTCCATATTTTCTTTAATTTTGTGCATTGGGACATGTCCTGGTCCTTCAATCATAACCTGTACATTTTTTTCCCAAGCAGTTTTTGTCAATTCTCCTAAAGTCTTAAGTTCGGCAAATTGTGCTTCGTCATTCGCATCGGCAATAGAGCCAGGGCGTAATCCATCTCCTAAGGAAAGAGAGATATCATAGGTGCTTGCAATATCACAAATTTCATCAAAATTTTCATAGAGAAAGCTTTCTTTATGGTGATGGAGACACCATTTTGCCATAATAGAACCGCCTCGTGAGACAATCCCTGTTATACGATCAATGGTCATCGGAATAAATGGTAACCTTAAGCCAGCATGAATAGTAAAATAATCAACGCCTTGTTCTGCTTGCTCTATAAGGGTATCACGGAAAATGTCCCATGTTAAATTTTCAGCAACACCTTGTACTTTTTCGAGTGCTTGATAAAGAGGAACAGTCCCGATGGGTACAGGAGAATTTCGAATAATCCACTCACGAATATTGTGAATATTTCGTCCTGTCGAGAGATCCATTACTGTATCTGCGCCCCAACGAATAGCCCAAACCATTTTATCAACTTCTTCTGCCATAGAAGATGTTACGGCGGAATTGCCAATATTGGCATTAATTTTAACACGAAAATTACGCCCAATAATCATTGGTTCGCATTCTGGATGATTGATATTCTGAGGAATAATGGCGCGTCCGTTTGCAATTTCATTCCGAACGAATTCCGCAGTATAAATTTCCGGTATTTCTCCACCCAATAGATTTGATTGCACTGTTTGCAGGTCTTTTATTGAGAGCCCTTCATTTTCTCGTATAGCGACATATTCCATTTCGGCGGTAATAATACCTGCACGTGCATACGCCATTTGTGTAATTGCTTTACCACTTTTGGCTCGTAAAATAGGTCGTTTTTTTTCAAAGGCTGGTATAGGAGAGCTCGTTAATCCATTATCTTCAGGTTTAACTGAGCGCGCAGGATAAGGTTCAGTATCAGCACGCTGAAAGAGCCAACATGAGCCAATTGCTGGTAAACCTTTTGTAAGATCAATGATTGCCTCTTTGTCGGTATAGGGACCAGAAGTATCGTAAACATTTAAAGGTTTTTCACCACTACCATCGGTCAATGAAATTTCACGCAACGGAACACGCACATCAGAAAAAAGAGGACTCTGTTGATAAATTTTGCGTGAGGCGGGAAAGGGGCTGCAACTGATTGATGGAATATTTTTCGGCACAAATTTTTTCCTTTTAAACACAGAGTTCAAAAACTAAGGGGTATGGGGATATATTCAAATGATCAATTATGTATTCTTGAATGAAGAAATGCTTTTAACCTTTTATAGTCAGTGATCTTCAATAAAGTTTAAGAAAATTTATTTTGAAAAGATTAATGCAATATCTAAATAATATCTGCACTCCCCCACATAAACACTTTTGCTAGCACTGGTATGATTGGCTTAAATATGGATATTGTCAATCACAAAGATATTATTTTTAACGATTTTGGTGTATTTTTTAAGAATAAAAAGAGGCATTATGAAGTGATAAACTATATATTAAGAAATTGTTTTTGATAGTTGGGGAGAGAAAATATAAATCAATCGGGCATTTTTTGTTTGGATTGATGAGGCAGATGAGTAAGCAAAAGAGTTTAGAGAGTACTTACTTTGATAGTGCAATGATTAAGAAGAGCACCAATAATTGCGAGATCATGTTCAAAAGGATTTATTGTTCTTGCAAAAAAAATATACCTATAATAAAATATATACAGAGAGGGAGAGCCGTTTTAAATGAGGGCGGGTTTGGTTGTAGAGCGTTGGTTTTAAAAATCTTGCGAGATATGTTCATAAAAGCTTGGGGGGTGGGGTGTGTTTCTTGGTATCTGGATTGGTACAATCTTCAGACTTGAGGAAAGACTGTGATATGTCCTTAGTATTTCAGTTCACTGAAGGTATGAAGAAATTATCTATCGATATATTTTCTATGATGCATGGAGGTTGAACAGAAGTCTGTTCAAAAACATTTGTGCTGATCTCATAACGCAATTTCAAGAATAAATTGAATGAAATAGAACAAAGTATCTGCCTATAAATAAAAACATAATGAGGCATGCAAAGAATCTGAAGCTAACTTTTGAATTTTTAAAATACAAAACATAGTCAAAAGATAGACTTAACATACTGAAAAAATAAAATGTCTCATTAAAAATTCAAATCAGAAACTTTCTAAGCAGATGACAAGTTATTGCATTCAATAATGGTTATATGAAATCTATAGTAAGGGAAAATTTGAACAGTATTTGTAAGCTTTGCAACAAGATGCAGGATTTGAAAATACAACTATATAACGATAACAAAGCAACAAAACAAGATATTAAGTAACCTCAGATGAAGTGGCTACATTACACATTAGAAGTGGAAGCATTAAGACTGATGTTATGAAAAAAGTTTTATGAAATGAACTTATTACAATGGGAAGGAGTGAAGAGAGAAAGAATGCGTAAAATAGGAATGGTGCAGCGGTTATGATGTAGCAATGCGGCGGGCACATTTTAGAGCACAGAACGAGAAATTATTAGAAAAACGATGAAAATAATGGGGGATTTATAATGTCTAATATTTACGATTGGTCGCTAAAAGCTGATGAAAATGCTCATTCAGATAATATCATTAACTGGGCAGAAGGTCAGCCACCTAGTTCTGTCAATGATAGTGCACGGGCGATGATGCAGCGCGTGCGTGAGTATCTTGCAGATAATGGTGGTTCTATTAATTCAAGCTTTACAGTAAATGCAGAAGATAAAACAACATTAATTACCTTAAAGACAGTTTCACCTATAAAGAAATACAACAATGATATCATCATACGTTTTAAAGCTCGTGGTGTAAATGTTGGTGCGACAACAATAACTGTTAATAATATAGGAGAAAAGCGTATCTATAAAGCCACTAATGCGGGGGTTATGCCATTAGAAGGTGGAGAATTTCAAACAGATGGCATTTATGAAATGATATACAATAATGGTGTTTTAATAAAAGAGCATGAGGGTTGGTATTTATTAAATCCTACACCACCAAAGATAGAAAGTTTTCCTGCTGGATTCATTGCAACATTTGCTATGCAAAATGTGCCAAATGGTTGGCTTTTATGTGATGGTAAGGCCTATAAGCGTGAAGATTATCCGCAGTTATTCAAGGCAATAGGTGATAAATGGGGTAAAGACAGCAATAAAACGTTTAAAGTTCCTGATTTTAGAGGCATGTTTTTACGCGGCTTTGATAATGGTCGGGGGGTAGATGGTGGTAGAAAATTTGCAGATGAACAACAAGATAGCATAAAATCGCATACGCATATTGGAAACATTGAAAATGCAGGCGAGCATGCGCATAGTTTTGAGTATAAAGGAGTTGGATGGCCAACTGGTGATATTGGGAGACTACCGAATCATTATACCTATAATACACCCCTGAAAGGGACAACAGATTCAGCTGGTACACATACACACAAGATAACCCTTTCCCGTACGGGTGAAGCAGAAACGCGCCCTGTTAATACAACCGTTATCTACGCTATAAAATCATGAGTATGATTGGGGAATAAAGTATCTATACACCCTGATAATTTTATTAACGCGGAGCTATTCCGCGTTATTTTCTACGTATGCGAAGAAAAAACTATCTTATTACAATACTTAAAAGAGTTAAAAAAACAATTTGTAAATAGAGGGAGAAAAGTCAAAAATATGATTTGATATGCTTTTACTATAGAGGTGTATAAATTAATATTTGTCTATTTATAAAAATATCTAAAGCATATGTGTCATGAAAAAAATAACGCCATTAAAGCCACAAATGAATATTTTATAGATTGAAGAAAGGGATTTGATTTCTATCGGGTATTTAGAAAATATAAACAATACATCTAATTTTGTACATATTTCTTGGATTATGTTGATAAAAACAAAAGTTATAGAAAAAGCGGGAGAGCTCATATCGATATTATATAAGTTAATAGCAAAACAAAATCTCAAATATTTTTAGTCACGTAAAATTTTAAACAGGTTGTTTTGTCGAAAAATACGGTGTGTTCGATTCTCTTTTTTAAAAGGACATGTGACAAAAAGAAGGTCATTTAAAAATAAAACAGACTCTTTAATATTTACGTGTTTTATTTTTTTATGGATTTTAATTTTTAGATTGAAGCCGATAGCTTTGGGATCTAATCTCATAGGAAGATGCTGTTTGAGGGAGTATAAATGGGATATCTTCTTTAGGTAATTCAGAAACGTTTAAGGAACAATGATAAACATCGTGGAGATTTTGTGTTGTCAAAACATGAGTCGCATTTCCTTCGCAATAAATCTCTCCTTCCTTAAGCAAGATCATGTTATCTGCATAATGTGCCGCGAGGTTGAGATCATGGAGAACAGCAAGAACGCCACCTCCAGAATGGGCAAATTGTTTTGCAATATCCATAACGATAATTTGATGTTGAATATCGAGGCTTGCAATAGGCTCATCTAATATCATCCAACGAGGAATTCCATTATAAGTGGGTTTCCAGATTTGGCAAAGAACACGTGCAAGTTGTACGCGCGCTTGCTCTCCACCTGATAACTGGTGATAATATAGGTTTCCATAATCAGAAAGGTCAACGCGCTCTAAAGCTTCTTGGATAAGGTTTTGTAATTCGGCTTTGGTAATGGTAATTTGGTTTACAGAAAGACCAAGCCCTACAACTTCATGAACTAAGAATGGAAATACGAGTGTCGTTGATTGTGGTAAAACGGCTCGCATTTTTGCCATTTCACAAGTTTTTGTTTGGCGTACATCATAACCATTTAAGGTTATTTTTCCACTGTAAGGAATTTCCCCACTCAATGCTTTAACAAAAGTACTTTTTCCTGATCCGTTGGGACCGATAATGATGGTAAAAGCTCCACTTTTAGCTTGAAGATTAATGTGGCTAAGAATCTGTTTCTTTCCGCGCTGAACGCAAATATCTGTCGCTTCAATCATGAAAAGTCTGTCCCTCGTTTACATATAAGAATCCATAGGAAAAAGGGGGCACCAAAAAGCGCTGTTACGATTCCGATTGACAATTCTGCGGGAGCAACAATTAAGCGTGCAAACGTATCAGCAAAAATAAGCAATGCTGCTCCCAAGAGAGCAGAATAAGGAATGAGATAGCGGTGATCAGGACCAATGAGCTGACGCAAAATATGAGGGACAATAATACCGATAAAACCGATACCACCACTGACAGCAACAGCACTTCCACACATAAGAGCAACAAGAGGAATAGCAATATTTT
The DNA here is from genome assembly GCF_028618615.1 of Bartonella sp. AU15XJBT. Classification (NCBI taxonomy): domain Bacteria; kingdom Pseudomonadati; phylum Pseudomonadota; class Alphaproteobacteria; order Hyphomicrobiales; family Bartonellaceae; genus Bartonella; species Bartonella sp. AU15XJBT. The sequence continues at coordinate 131,183 of NZ_JAQITG010000002.1, read as the reverse complement.
TAACGCGTTGAACAGGAAAACCGATATGACCAGCAACGGCTTCTCCAAGCGCAAGAGCATTAAGAGCTCGTGCTAAAAAGGGGGAGAAAAGAAGACCAATAAAGATAAAAGGGAGAACAAGCCATACTTTCAACCATGTCGCACCCGCAAGAGAGCCAAGACTCCAAAAAGTAATATCGCGTAATTGTTGGTCATTTGCGATAAAAATCAACGTTCCGACAACTGCACTGCTTAGGGCCCCAAGGGCAATACCAGCAAGCAACATGGTTGCAATAGAGGTAAAGTTATGATGCGTCGCTATGATGTAGAGAACAATCGTTGATAAAAGCCCACCAAAAAAAGCGCCTATGATAACTTTGTATGGCTCTAGAAAAGGTGCAAATGAAACGGGAAAGGCAAAACCGATAACAATTGCTAAAACAGCACCAAGACCGGCTCCTGCTGATACACCTACAATCCCAGGATCTGCAAGAGGATTACGGAAAAGCCCTTGCATTAGAACACCAGAGACAGCTAAAGCTGCTCCAATCAATAATCCTAAGATAACACGAGGAAGCCTGATATCAATAAATATGAGATAATCGCGTGTCTTACTACTGACAGAAAATTCTTGCGTAAACATGCTATAAAGAAAATCAAAGAAAGAAGTATTTGAAGCACCATTTAAAAGTCCGCTTAAAATACTAAAGACGAGGAATATTATTAGACTGAATAAGAGTATTTTTCTCAAATTCTCGCGATTTATTTTTTTATTTTTTTTTGTTTCAGATGCATCAACCATGGATGGCGCTACCAATTCTATCCGTTTTTACCGTTTTGGTTTGCTCCATAAAGCATATGAATAAGTTCTCTTGATGCGTATGCAGTGCGTGGACCAAATCCTAAAAGGTACATAGCATCCATTTGTTTAATAGCATGATTTTTGGCGGCAGTTGTTGCTTGAATTGCTGGTATAGCTAAAAGCTTTTCAAGATTAAGAGATCTTCCACTATGTGTTATAAGCAAAATAGCATCAGGATTTGCTTTCAATAACGCTTCGTTATTGAGAAGTTTATACCCTTTATAATCAGTAATGGCATTGACACCACCCGAAAGCTTTATGATACCATCAGCGGCTGTATCTGTTCCAGATGCCATGACGCGCCCATTTTGCACGGACAAAATAAAAAGGACACGCTTTGGCTTGGTTACTTTTGCCAAAAGAGCATCATTGTCTACAAAATCACGGCTCACTTTTTGAATTAACGCAGCGGCTTCTGCTTCACGATGGACGGCTTTGCCAACGAGGCGAATTTTTTCTATGACACTTTCTCGAGAATAGTCTTCTGGTATGATCACGATAGGGATTGATGTTTTCTTGAGAATTTCAATTGTAGAAGGAGGCCCACTTCCTTCAACGAGCAAGATTCCTTCTGGAGCAAGAGACAGAACACCTTCAGGGGAAAGAGCACGCATATAGCCAAGCACAGGAAGTTTGAGAGCTTCTTTGGGATAAACACTTGTACTATCACGAGCAACAAGTTGATCTTGTGCACCTAATGCATAAACAATTTCCGTTAAAGAACCGCCAATAGAGACAATTCGTGCATTTTCAGAAAAATGTGTGGTAGGCTCAGCTACGACTCGTTGAGAAGAGAAGCTAAGAGAAAGCAATATAAAAAGAAGAAAAAAACTTAATTGTCTGCGCAAAAGAAGTATAAGCATATTTTATCTTTCTAAGCGACGACTAATTCTTGATAGGGAGGAAGAGACTTCAATAAAGAACGCCAATCCTCACGCTCTTTTTGACCTTCTTTGCGCAAGCCAAAGAACTGAACAATCATTTCATCATTTTTATCGAAAACTTCAAGCGAACTGACATAACCATCACGGGTAGGTTTGCGAACATGCCATACACTAGAAATTCCAGACGTGAGTAAATGGAGGTCAAACCCTGGATCAAGAACATTAAGCCAAGGCCCCATTTGCTTAATATTTTTTACAGTCCCACTAAAAATTTGGATACACCCCTTATTACCAACAAAGCACATAATTGGTAGTTCTTGTTGTGCAACTTGGTTAAGCATTATTTCAACAGCATCTACCTGTAATGCATCAGCAAATTCATTGCCAGCATATTTTACAGCATGATGCCGATTCATTTTAAATTCGGAAATAATTTTGTGAAGTTGGTGTACATCTGTCATTTTTCGCCAACGATCCCGAAAATTCTCAATATCCAATTCTGTTATGTCACACTGGACTGGAAGAGAAACGGGAAGAATGTCAAGAACAGGGGACTGATCTTCAAGAAGAAGCTTTTCAACAAGTTTATTCCACTCTTCCATATTGGTCATAGCTTTAGAATAGACTTTAAAAATAGCAACGCCATGCTGATCAAAGAATTGTAGACTTTTTGTAGGTTTTCCAAGAACAACGACATCATATTCAAAACCGAACTTCCATTGTTTTGTAAAAATACGCAAATCAATTTCACCAAGTGTTATAGGAATATGTTGGTTTTGAACAATTTTTTCAAAACGTCCTGTTATTTCGTGAACAGCATGTTCGTTTCGTGTTAAGACCATGACTGTTCCAAGTCGAGGTGCACTCTCCAAGAGAGTAGCAACATCAGCTTGTAGTCTTTTTGCCTTTCCAACGGTACAATAGGCCGCAATAAGTTCCGCTTCAGATACACCAATCGAAACCGCAAAATCGCGGTTTCGCATTTCTTTTTTTTCTTCACGCAAGCGAAGAATCATTTCAGCTGTATATGCCATGGACTTTACCTTATTTTACTTTCACTCAAAAACTAACTTTCAAAATTTACAATTCTAAGGCAATAGATCAAACTCTTTTAAGAGCTCAATCTATCACAAAATAACGCTCTATCGCCAACAGCCGAACAATCAAAAAACGATAAAAAAGGAAGAATTAAAACTTTTCTATCAAACCCTTGTAATTTTAAAGATCTTGAAAATAGAAACACAATAATTGATCCTTTTATCGATACGATAACAGTTAACAGAAGTGACTAAAACTTTTGTACGAACGACACCTTAAAGTTACGACCAGGCTGGCTATAATAATCCTTCGGTGTTGAACTTTTACCTGAAGGAAGTTCTGATGCATTCCAATATTTTGTATTGAAAAGATTGTAAACACCGGCTCTTAAAATAGGTCCCGTTTCACCGAATGGTTTCCACCACCCTGTCATATCAACGACATAGTATCCTGGAATTTTTTGGTAATCAGATGCTTTAGCTACTTTGTCACGTTTGGCTGCCAAAGTGAGGATAATATCGCTTCCCCAAACCTCTTTTGCATACCCTAATCCGATAACTGCTTTCAAAGGAGGAATTGAGTTAAGATACTCCTTTTTATCAAGATCTTTTCCTTGTGAATAAGCAAGGGCAACATTGCTATGAAAACCATTTTTAAGAACTAAATGCGCTTTTGTTTCAACACCAAAAATTTGTACGCGGAAACGATTCATGTAATGCCGACGCGCAAATTTGAATTCCTCTGATGGACCTTTATCCTCAGTATCTATGAAATTCTTATATTGGTTGATAAAGGCATTGAAGGAGCCACCGAAATTTGCATTTCCATACCGTAGACCAACATCATACCCATTGCTTGTTTCTGGTTGAAGATCAGAATTTCCTTTCACGTAATAAGCAGAAGGTTTGATATAAGAAACGTAAAGCTCTGGAATACGCGGTGCACGAAAAGCTTGTGCCCACTGAGCATAAAGCGTTACTTGATTACGAACATCCCACTCCATGCGCAATTTAGGAGAAAAGCGTGATCCACTTCTTTCTGGAGGAAATTTATCAGAAATCAGCGCTTTCTCATAAGAAGGCGTTTTCTGAGGAATATATTTGTACCAATCATATCGGACTCCCGGCGTTACACGAAAACGATCATCAACGAACCCAACTTCATCTTCAAAAACAAAACCTAAATTGTAACCATTCGTGTCTGGTGAATCTGATCGATTAGCAGGAACGAAAAGACATCCTTTCGCATATTCTTTCACATGGCAATTGTCTTTGCCTAACAAATAGTGATGAAATTTAGATGAGGAAACATTCATTGCAAACTTTAACGTATGACTTACAGTGCCAAAATCTACTTTTTTAAGTGCATCAGCATTGAACCCATAATTGATATTACGCAAAAAATTATCTCTCAAATAATCCCCTTTAGGTGCTGAAACACGAACGCCAGTCAAAACGTGACGACTTGATTGCCTTTGCCAATAAAGCAGCCCACGAAACGCATCAAGAAACGCATCGCCATTACCATTATAATCATAAGAAAGAGAAAAGCGCTCACGAATTTTATTATCCCGATCATAAACGGAACCTAGAGCATATCTTGCAGATTCATTTAATGAATGTGTGTTACTATTATGACCAAAACGTTCTGCGGTAAAACCAAGCCGATGATTATCACTCAAATATTGATGGATTTTAAAAAGTAAGTTATTTTTATCAAAGTTAGAAGGGTTTTTACGCGTGCGTTCCTGATATCCTCCCACTGTTCCCATATTTTTGCGCTCATGACCTTCTACATAAGACCCTTGAAAAAGCAAAAATGTTCGGTAATTACGCACAGCAAAAGCTTGATTAACGCGCCAACTGTTATCAACAGAATGATAACCACCTTTTATAAGGCTTCCCCAATTCTTTCCCTCCCCGATAAGGTCTTCAGGATTAAGAGTACGCAACGCAATTATCCCCCCAAGCGCCCCAGAACCATAAAGACTAGAATCTGACCCTTGAATAGTATCAAATGTAGAAAGCGCATTGAAATCAAAAGTTGTATTCCCACCTCTACCACGGAATATATCATCAAACCATGGAAGAGAAATACCATCCATCGTTGTAATAACACGGTTTGCATCTAAACCACGAACAACGAAACTGTTATTTCCTGAGTTATAGGAGACAGAAGGATTAAGACGACTCACGTCATAAACATCAGTTATTTGTTTTTCATCAATATTCTTGTCGGTTTTACGATCAGTTAGAATGGTTATTGAATTCGAAGCATCTTCTATTCTTTTTCCTTTAATAAGGATTGGTTTGAGCTCAGTCACAACATTCTTATCACTGTTTTGTGCAAAAACAAATGAAGGCATACAGACCGACAATGCACCTAAAATCACACAGCTTTTATGGATATTTTCTCGTCTTATTCGCATAACTCATTATAACCTTTTTTTTTAACATCCCCTCTCTAAGCTTGAAATTTACATATAAAAATGCCCGTAAAAACGCTTGACTTAAGCCTATCAAAAATTAGCCAACCAAGCAGGAATGATTTAACAACATAAAATCACAGAGAAACCATATTAAACATGATAAAATCAGTCAAGAAAAAAGTTGCAATTTCAAAATAGCTTGTTTTAATGAGATGAAATATCAATATTGCACTTAGAATAGCGGCGGAAGAAACGATGAACTTTGCAAATACCAGGCAGTTATCAACTCTTTGGATTGGTGCATTTGTTGGCGCTCTGTCTTTGCATATTGCATTGGGAGCACAGTTTTATTTTCGAAAGACTGGCGTCAGTAATGGTATGCTCTCGTCGACGGTGATGTTAACTCTTGCCCAAGAGAGTGTATATCTGGATGCTGATGTAGATTCGTCGAATCCAGATCATGATACAGATTTATCAAATATCAGCATGAAATCAGAACTATTGCAGCCAGATCTTGCTGAGCAAGAGCCAGAGATATCGGAAACGGTGGATGAAATTCAACCGGAAGAGCTCCAGCATACTGTAGAAAAGGATGATTTTACAGTAAAATCTTTGGAAGAATCTCTTCCTCAAAAAGTAGAAGATAAAATTTTTGAGAAAAAAACAATACCAAAGACAGTTGTAAAGCAGCCACCTGTAAAGGCCGTGCGTTCACTTAATGCCAAACAGAGCGGCAGTACAGCAGGGCTTGAAGATATGGTGTTAATGGAGTGGTTAGCGAAGGTACAGTCGCAATTAGAGAGGCAAAAAAATTATGTGGTAGGACAGCGTACCAGTCGAGCAAAAGGAACGGTGAAGTTAGAATTTAGGGTGCATGAGCGGGGGAGTATTTTTTCTAGCCGTGTCGTCGTTTCTGCTGGAGATCCAGAACTCGATCGATTGGCTATGGCAGCCCTTCAACGCGTTGGTGCTTTTCCTCCCCCTCCACCATCAAAAGTGAATAAAACGATCAGAGTATCCTTGATATTTAGCTGATTTTTTATAAGGGGCTCTATTTAGATAATATATTGATTTAGAATGATTGTTTATCATTTTATAATTTGAATGAAATATAGTTCTCTCCAAATCTTTTGACATTAAATCAATCAAAACCATTTGCTTAATATGGTCATAAGGGAGATCATGGATAAAAAAACTTTAAGAGTAAACATATTTCTTATAAATGCTCTAAATGAAAGGGCTGTTGCAACGTTGAGCATTCGGGGCTGATAGGGCTATAGCTTTCATCTCATTAAAGGCAATATATTCTAATTGATTTTTATACCATTCGTGAGAGGCTTTTCATAAGCACTCTTCGAGTTCAACATTGTGAAATGAACTTAGAAACATTAAAAAGTGCTTTTTAAAACAAAATAGGCATAAGCGAAGTATACTATTTGGGCTAAATATTCTGCTTTGTATGAAAGATGTGAGCTTATCTATAAAATGAAAGAAATAAAAGGCAAAGCTTCATCTGCATATCTTAAAAGATATTGATATGTTTGAAAGTTGTAAAGCTGAATGAAAAGGGAAGGGGCAGGAGGATATTTTTTATCTTTAAGGTTTTCTCACTCAATGAGTCTGTGTTTTTGCTTTAGAGATGATCCAAACAGATATACGTAATAATGCACGCCTATTGAGTATAGAAATGTTGTAAGCAGAAAAAATATCTTCAAAACATGCTGTTGTACAAGATTTGAATGTTGATGAATAAGCAACAGTAAAAGAATGCGCTATTCATTTTACTCTTTTTACATTGTGACCTCTATTGATATTATTATTTATGTGTTGAGAAGAAATGCACTATTTGTACAACATAATGATTTATAAGGATAATTCATTATGTTGTATTTGGAATGAGTGCCTCAAATGGCGTAGGATTTTTCCACTTCAACTCTATTGATACTGAATCAATTAAAGTCATTGACTTGCATGTTAAAAGTGAGGCCGTATGTGGTTACTCTTTTAAGAAGGAATAAAAATGTCTCTTAAAAACGCAATGCTCTTGGGAAAGATTAAGGCATATTATTTCCATCGACCAGAAAGCAGGTCGGTTTTTATATCTATTTTTCCAGTGAGTCTTGCTTTGTAGACACCGTAATTTTCCATGACACGCATCACGTAATTCCGTGTTTCCGTATAAGGGATACGTTCAATCCAATCAATGATGTTATCGAGAGATTGTCCTCTAGGATCGCCATAACGTTTGATCCATTCATCGACCCGACGGGGACCTGCATTATAGCCAATAAGAGTGAGTATATAGGATCCATTAAAACGTTCCAATTGTTCATTGAGAAAATGGGCCCCTAATGTCACATTATAATGAGCATCACTGCTGAATTTTTTATGAGACCATGCGATTGAGTATTTTTTTGCGAGTGCTTTTGCGGTTGTAGGAAGCAATTGGAGTATACCTTGTGCACCTGCTTTTGATATGGCTGTTGGATTAAATTCGCTTTCTTGGCGTGCAATGGCATAGATAAGCGATTTTTCTTCTACAGAAATATGCGCAGAAGCTGGTATAGCGCCTAAAGGATGAGAAAGCGCCCCGACATTTTTCCCCTGAAAAGCAGCCATTTTTCCGATTTTGAGGCTGGTATAATAGTCACCATTTTTTTCTGCCATAACAGCCAGAAGAGCTAATTCACCAGGGCTTTCTATTTTTTTTCCGAGTTCTCTATAAAAAACTTTAGCAAAATCAGCATATCCGGCTTCTTCAAGACGTTGAATTGCTTTGATCGCTTTTCGTGCACTAAAATGTTGTCGCTCAGCGGTTGTTGGTTTAGGAAAGGAGATATTAAGCTTTTTTTGGTTGAGTCGTGCAGCGGCTAATTGACCATAATAAGTTGCACCAAAATGAGCTGCGCGATGAAAGTAAAGCTGAGCATTTTTGTGTTCTCCTAGCGTTTCTGCTGTTTGTCCCATCCAGTAATATCCACGTGATGCAGAAAAAGGTAAAGAAGAGAGTTGAGGAAGACGTGAAAAATGCTGCATTGCCAATTTAGGGTTATGAAGGAACCGTAGTGCGTACCACCCTGCATGAAACTCAGCATCGACGGCTAATGCGGATGTCATGCCAGTGTGCATCGCAACGAGCTGATAAGCTATTTGGGGTTTGTTTAAATCGAGCATTTCCCGAGAAAGGGCGCGTTGTTCTTTCCACAATGAATGAGGGTTCATAAGATGGAAGGTATCTTTTGATGTTTTCATCATCAGTGTTGCGGCGGCATCATATTGCTTTGTTCGCCGAAGATGGCGCATTCGAGCAAACTGGAAGAGAGGATCTTTTTTCCATATTCTCTCTATAGCTTGTAATTTTTGTGTCGCTCTGGGATCATTTTTTTCAACGGCCACAAAAGCATCAAAAAGAGATTGAGCACGGGCTAATTTTGCAACGCGTGCCGCTGAATCAAAACGATGTGCATACAGCATAAACTGCATGCGTTTTAAATGATCAATAGGTTTTAAGGCAGCGCTTGCATTTTTAAGAACAAATACTTCTTCTTTTGCATTAAGCGTTGTTTTATGCCACCACGGTGCAATAACATGTTGAGCACGGGTAATTTGTCCCGTTGCAATAAGTGCTTTAGCGAAGATTGCCATGCCTTGTGCTGTGAGAGGGGAGTGATGAGAAAATTTTTGGATGATGACACGTGTGACATTGGTTTCGTTAAGAAAAGCACGTTCAGCATTGCGTTGCATCGTTTCTATACCGGGCCATCCTTTTAGCATATTGATTGCGTTATATATTTCAGAACTTGGTATATTATCTTGGTTTGATAGCCCCAGCGCCCATGTCAGAATATCACGATCAAGGCTATGTTTTTCCATTGAATTACGCAGGTTTATTGTTTTTGCAACATTGTTGTTTGCAAGGGCATCTAGCCCAGCTTTTAGTTGTTTGAGTGTCGCAGTATTGTGCGATGTCGTGTGTCTTTGTTGAAGAGGTTCTTGAGCTTCTTGTTTAACAGTAAAGGGGGTAGGGCGTGCCGAAGGGATTGGTGCTTTCCCATGTAAAAGAGGTGTTTGTGCATAGGCACTTGAAAATAAAGTTTCTATTGCCAGTATAAGTGCAGTAAAGGTTGATACGAAAAGAGAGGTGGAAAACACACGCATAGAGAAAAGACCTTAAGACCTTGCTTTTTGTAAAAACTTAAGGGGTTATAGAACACAAGCATGAAAAACGCGTTAATACAGATGGCTTATTTTAAAGAAATGTTCAAAATTTAAGGAGGGACATGTTCATCTTATAGAGGCTTTTTTTGAAATTCATCTTGCTTCAATGATAGAGCAAGATTATGCTCTATTTAAAATTTATAAAGGCGATTATTAAAAAAATAAAAGCGAACATTATAGGGAGTTTATCATGCTCAAGGGAGCTATAACTGCGCTTATCACACCGTTTGATCAGAAGGGTGCAATTGATGAGAAAGCGTTTTGTGATTTTGTTGAATGGCAAATCACACAAGGGATTAACGGTGTAAGCCCTGTTGGGACAACAGGTGAATCAGCAACTTTAAGTCATGAAGAACATAAGCAAATTATAGCATTGTGTGTTGAGCAGGCCGCAAAGCGTGTTCCTGTTGTTGCTGGAGCAGGATCCAATAGCACAAGTGAGGCTATAGAGCTTGCACAATACGCGCAAAAAGCTGGTGCAGATGCCGTTTTGGTTGTGACCCCCTATTATAATAGACCCAATCAGTCTGGTTTATATAAGCATTTTTCTTCCATTGCCAAAGCTGTTTCTATTCCGATTATAATTTATAATATTCCGGGTCGTTCTGTTATCGATATGGCTGTGGAAACGATGAAAGACCTTTATCAAGATTTTAACAATATCATTGGTGTTAAAGATGCAACGAGTAGAATTGAGCGCGTGAGTGAACAAGGTGAAAAGTGTGGCAAAGATTTTGTGCAGCTTTCCGGTGATGACTGTACAGCATTAGGTTTTAATGCACATGGAGGTGTCGGATGTATTTCAGTTTCCTCCAATGTTGCTCCAAAACTTTGTGCAGAGCTTCAAGCTGCTTGTTTTCATGGTGATTATAAAACAGCACGGGAATTAAATGATCGCCTCATGCCTCTAAACCGTGCTGTGTTTATCGAACCTAGTCCAGCAGGTATTAAATATGCTGCTGCAAAATTGGGAATTTGTGGTGAGACTGTGCGTTCTCCGATTGTTCCATTAACAGAGAGCACAAAGAAGGTTATTGATACAGCCCTTAGTCATGCTGGTCTTTTAAAAGCATAAAATGATATTGAAAAAGCCATGAATAAAAAAAAGAACGCGCCCGTACGGAAAATAATTGCTGACAATCGTAAAGCACGTTTTAATTTTGAAATCCTTAATAATCTTGAGGCCGGTCTTGTTCTTCAAGGAGCGGAAGTGAAGTCTTTACGTTCTAATCATGCGAATATTGCTGAAAGCTATGCTAGTTTTGAAAATGGGGAATTATGGTTAATAAACAGCTATATTCCTGAATATACGCAGGCTAATCGTTTTAATCATGAGCCGCGGCGGTTGCGTAAGTTATTACTTTCAAAACGTGAGATGGCACGCTTTTTTAATGCAACATCCCGTGAAGGAATGACACTTGTTCCTCTCAAACTGTATTTTAATGAACGTGGGCGTGTTAAGTTAGAGATTGCGCTAGCACGTGGGAAAAAACTTCATGATAAGCGCGAAACGGAAAAAAAACGTGACTGGGGACGTGAAAAAGCAAGACTTTTAAAAAGATATGGATGATCGATTGGGATATCCTTTATTTATAGCGCTTTTTAAAACAATTTTAGCATTGATCTAAGTATGTTTTTGCTGCTTGAAAAATTTGGTGAAACATAGCGTCTGTCAAGCGGCCAGTATTTGTATTATAACGAGAACAGTGATAGCTTGAAAAGATGCGTAATCTGCCAATGTTATTGATTTTGCCATGTCCAAAAGGGTGAGCTAAAACTTTTGCATTAAGAGCACGTATCGTTGAATGGTGTGCAATGGAGCCTAAGGTAATAACGGCTTTAAGTTTGGGAAGATTTGTTAAAAGAGGCGAAAAAAACGAGCGGCACGTGTTAATTTCTGCACCGGTAGGTTTATTTTCTGGTGGAACACAACGAACAGAGTTAACAATTGCAGCATCAATCAGTTCAAGATTATCGTCTGCTTTTTCTTCAAAGGTTCCTTGGGCAAAACCGAATTTTTTCAAAGTGGAATAAAGTAAATGTCCAGCATAATCACCCGTGAATGGACGTCCAGTTCGATTGGCTCCGCGTAATCCAGGCGCAAGACCAACAATGAGAAGACGCGTTGTGTCTGCTCCTTTATAGGGAAAGAAGGGGCGTACCGGTGCGTTATGCCAACTTGGTTCTTTCACACGCCAGTCAGCGATAAACTGATGGAGCCTAGGGCATAAATTGCAATTTTGGGGAGGCTCTGGGCAAAGGGATGTTAATGGGCTATTCATGGCGTTAGGCATCAATTTTTTATTCTTTTGAGTCTTTTATGGCGTATATGATGGGGCATGTTTTGATAAACAATCTAGAATATAAATAAACTGCTTTAGAAGAAAGTTTAATATAAACTTATGGCTAATTCTGATGTAACAAGAAGCAATCTTTCAGTAAGTTATTCGATGAATAAGAGTGCAATACATATGCTGTTCAAAGAAAAAATTCTATCTTTCATAAATATATTATCATAAAAAATGTGCATAAGGCTGTTGTTATTGAAAAATATTTCCAAGAGCTGGTATTTCTTTTAAAAGGATAAAGACTCTAAAGAAATATTTTGTCAAGAAACGCCTTCCTTTGCTTCACTCCAATCTATTGGAATGCTTTTAAGAGAAGCTTTGATAACGAGTGCCAATAGGATATACGTTTTTTTATAAAGTTTCCAAGAATTTTTTCCAATAAGTTCTTTAAGCAAAAAATATGAAAGCTTGTGTTGTTTTTCTTGTGTTTTATTTTGATTATTGTATATACTGACCACCCGCTATTAATTTTTTTTATTTGAGAAAGAGGCATAAATGGCCCGCGTAACGGTAGAAGATTGTATTGATAAAGTTGATAACCGCTTTGAATTGGTACTTTTAGCAGGTCATCGGGCGCGTCAGATTTCACAAGGAGCGCAGATTACAGTTGATCGTGATAATGATAAAAATCCAGTTGTTGCTTTGCGTGAAATAGCAGAAGAAACATTGTCGCCTGCTGATTTAAAAGAAGATCTTATTCATTCGCTGCAAAAGCATGTGGAAGTAGATGAGCCAGAAATGGCAAGTGGATTTATCACTCATTCAAGTGAAGCTGAAAGTGTTTTTAATACATCATCGCAAGAAGAAGGAACTTCATTTGATCATATGTCAGAAGAAGAGCTTTTAGCGGGTATTGAAGGTTTGGTTGTTCCAGAAAAAGGTGAAGATTATTAATTGCGGTGGTTGATATTACAGGAATAGAGATACCTTGTCATGTAAGGAGCAGTTATTTTTCTTGTCTTTTGTTGATAAGATGTGTTCAATAAGGATTAGAAGTGTGAAAAGATAAAGGATATGCGCGTATGATGCGTCAGTGTGAGCTTGTTGGACGTGTTCAGCGTTACAAGTCTGACGTAGATGAGGCTCTTTTAAACAGAGCTTATAATTATGCAATGAGAAAGCATGCGCATCAAAAGCGTGCTTCAGGTGATCTTTATTTTTCTCATCCTTTAGAAGTTGCTGCTATTTTAACAGATATGCGGTTGGACGAAGCAACGATTGCTGTTGCTCTTTTGCATGATACAATTGAGGATACAAGTGCTACACGAGCAGAAATTGATCAGCTTTTTGGTTCTGAAATTGGGAAGTTGGTTGAAGGGCTTACAAAGCTTAATAAGCTTGATCTTGTATCCAAGAAAGCTGTACAGGCAGAAAATCTTCGTAAACTCCTTATTGCCATTTCTGATGATGTTCGTGTTCTTTTAGTCAAACTTGCGGACCGCCTTCATAATATGCGGACCCTTGGTGTTATGCGTGACGATAAACGTCGGCGAATTGCTGAGGAGACAATGGATATTTATGCGCCACTTGCGGGCCGTATGGGTATGCAGGATATGCGCGAGGAATTAGAGGACCTCTCTTTCTTTTATTTAAATCCAGAAGGTCATCGTACGATTACCAATCGACTTTCTGAATTATTGAAGCACAACCGTGATTTGCTTTCCACAATTGAAAATGAATTGACAAAACTTTTTTGGGAAAATGGCATTAAAGCAGATGTTAAAAGCCGTCAGAAAAAATCTTATTCAGTTTTTCGCAAAATGGAAAGTAAAGCATTATCTTTTGAACAGTTATCGGATATTTTTGGATTTCGTGTGATTGTTGAATCCGTGAATGATTGTTATCGTGCTCTTGGTGTCATCCATACGACATGGCCGATGGTTCCTGGTCGTTTTAAAGATTATATCTCTATACCAAAGCAAAATGATTACCGTTCTATTCATACAACTATTGTGGGTCCTTCAAGACAACGCGTTGAATTGCAAATTAGAACGGCTGCCATGAATGAAGTTGCTGAATATGGGGTTGCGGCCCATTCCATATATAAAGAGAGGGGGTCCAATTATTCGACTTCAAAATTATCAAGTGAAATGAATGCCTATGCATGGTTGCGTCAAACGATACAATCTTTATCTGATGGAGATAATCCGGAAGAGTTTTTAGAACATACAAAACTTGAGCTTTTTCAAGACCAAGTTTTTTGTTTTACACCAAAAGGTCGATTAATTGCTTTTCCTAAAGGCGCAACACCTATTGATTTTGCTTATGCCGTCCATACAGACATCGGTGATTCTTGTGTGGGCGTAAAAATCAATGGTCGTATTATGCCTTTAATGACTAAATTAAAAAATGGTGACGAAGTTGATATTATTCGTTCGCATGCTCAAGTTCCACCGGCTGCGTGGGAATTTCTTGTTGTCACAGGTAAAGCACGTTCAGCCATTCGACGCGCAAGCCGAGCCGCGGTACGTAAGCAATATTCGGGTTTAGGATATCGTATTCTTGAGCGTTCTTTTGAATATATGGGAAAACAATTTTCAAAAGACGTTTTGAAGAAAGTTTTGCCACGTTTGGCACGTAAAGATGTAGAAGATGTATTGGCTGCTGTTGGGCGTGGAGAACTGTTTTCCGCTGATGTGATTAAAGCAGTTTATCCTGATTATCAAGAGCGTGTGGTCCAAAAGTCATTTTTTAAGCCTGGGGAAGAAGGGTGGTTCAATATTGAAAATGCTCAAGGTATGATTTTTAAGGTTCCAGAAAATGAAAAGGATGCAATGGTCGAGAATCATCAATCTAGAGCATTACCTATTCGAGGAACCCGGGGAGATATACCTGTACGTTTTTCACCAGAAGGAGCTGTGCCTGGAGATCGGATTGTTGGTATTATGCAACCAGGCGCGGGGATTGTTATTTATCCAATACAGTCTTCGGCTTTAATGGCGTATGATGATCAACCAGAAAGATGGATTGATGTCCGCTGGGATATTGATGCCCAAATGAATGAACGTTTTCCTGCACGGATGAATATTTTGGCTGTAAATCGTCCTGGTTCTTTAGCTAAAATTACGCAAATAATTTCTGCTAACGATGCCAATATCCAAAATTTATCTTTTATCCGTACAGCACCAGATTTTACAGAAATGATGATTGATTTAGAAGTTTGGGATTTAAAACATTTGAATCGTATTTTTTCTCAATTAAAAAATGCAGATTCAGTCAGTACAGTACGGCGGGTTCATGGATAACAAGAAAGATTTTGCAATGAATACACAAGATGTCATTGATATTTTTAAACAAGCAGATGCTATTCTAGAAGGGCATTTTATTTTAACATCGGGGCGCCATAGTGCGACTTATATGCAAAAGGCAAAAGTGTTTATGCATGCTGACTTGACGGAAAAGCTCTGTCGTGGATTAGCTGAAAAAATAAAAGAATCTATCGAGGAACAAATTGATTATGTCGTTGGTCCCGCAATTGGCGGTCTTATCCCTTCCTATGAGACTTCACGTCACCTTGGAGTTCCTTCTCTTTGGGTGGAGCGTGTCAATGGTGTCTTTGAATTGCGTCGTTTTGAAATAAAGAAGGGTGCACGGGTTGTTATTGTCGAAGATATTGTGACAACGGGTCTTTCCATTCGTGAGACTGTTGAGGCGCTGTCGGCAGCAGGAGCAGAGGTATTGGCAAGTGCATGTATCCTTGATCGTTCTGGTGGTAAAGTTGATGTTGGCGTTCCATTGATTGCGCTTGCTGAATACGAAATAGCCTCTTATGCGAGTGATGCACTTCCGGCAGATCTTTCTGTTCTTCCAGCGATTAAACCAGGCAGTCGAAATATTTAATTGTTTTTCTATTTTTTTTTATGCAAAAACTTAAAAAGATTAATTTGGATGATATAGATTATTTCATCATCAAAAGATGTATATTGAGAGTCATATGCTTTTTCGTCGTCGAGAACCAATAGATTTTGTAACGCGTATTCGACTTTGGTTATGGCCACGTCGTTCATTTTCTCGCTCATTTTCTTACATCTATAAACGTATTTTGCGTATATCAGCATCACCGCATGAAGTTGCATTAGGGTTTGCTATTGGCATTTTTTTAGCCTGTTCCCCTGTCTTTGGGGTGCATATTATCTTGGCAATATTTTTTTCTTGGATTTTGCGTGCAAATTTTGCGGCTGCAATCATTGGGACGGTTTTTTCTAATCCACTCACGTTTTTATTGATTGTCATGGCTGATTATAAAGTAGGGTATTTTTGTTTATCGCTTTTTAGGGATGTCAATGAGATTTCTCTTTCTCAAATTCGTGCGCTGTTTAATGGTTTGACAATGTCAAATTTTTCTCTTCTTTTTAAAGGTGCATGGGATACAATTATGAGGCCTATGATTTTAGGTGGAACCCTTTTAGGTGTTGTTTTTGGTGGTGTATCTTATATAGGTGTTTACAGGGCAACGGTTCGTTTTAAACAAAAGCGATATCAAAAGATTATAAAAAAAAGGCGTTTAAAGAAGCGTTCATCGAAAGAAAGATCGGATAATATCTTATGATTGTTGGTCTTGGAAATGATTTGGTTGATATACGACGGATTGAGAGAATGTTGGTTCGTTATGGCGAGCGCTTTATCCAACGTATTTTTACGGATATTGAAAGGAATAGATCCGAAAAATTCAAGAAAAATTCTTCTTCTTATGCGAAAAGATTTGCCGCTAAAGAAGCATGTGCTAAAGCCTTAGGGACGGGAATCGCTTGTGGTATCAATTGGAAAGACATGGGGGTGGTTAATTTGCCATCTGGTAAACCAATCATGCAATTAACAAATCGTGCGCAAGCGCAACTTCAGAAGTTATTACCTCCTCATCATGATGCGGTTATTCATCTCAGCATAACAGATGATTTTCCTTGGGCGCAGGCATTTGTTATTATTGAAGCACTTCCACGTGGATAGATGGCGTGAGAGATTGTGCTTTTATTATTTGAATATTATGATGAAAAAAAGTTATATTTGTGATGAGAAGGCAGTTGGTGATGATCCAAAAAGATAAAGTGCATAAAAAAGAAAAAAAAGGTGGGATTCTTGAATTAATTTCTGTTTTAATACAGGCTTTGCTTTTAGCAGCGTTTATTCGGACACTTTTTTTCCAGCCTTTTAGTATCCCTTCCGGTTCAATGCGTCCTACTTTATTAGTGGGGGATTATCTCTTTGTTTCTAAGTATGCATATGGGTATTCTCGTTTTTCTATCCCCTTTTCTCCTCCGCTTTTTTCTGGGCGTATTTGGGCATCTCAACCTCAACGGGGAGATGTGGTCGTTTTTCGTTTACCAAGTAATCCGAAGATCGATTATATAAAACGCGTTGTTGGGTTGCCAGGTGATCGTATACAAGTTCGTCAAAGTGTTCTTTATATCAATGATGAGGCTGTTTCGCGTCACTTTATGGGGGAGATTGATAATTCTGATATAACGGAAGTGAATTATCCTGTTGAGGTCTATCGCGAAACACTGCCTAATGGTGTTAGCTACGATACGCTTGATTTAGCGTTCATCCCAAAAGTTGATGATACAAAAGTCTTTGAAGTTCCTCAAGGACATTATTTTATGATGGGTGATAACCGCGACAATTCAGATGATAGTCGTTTGGATGTAGGCTATGTTCCAGAAGAAAATCTTATTGGTCGTGCGAGCGTAATTTTCTTTTCTATCAGTAACGGTTCAAGTGCTTGGCAGATTTGGCGCTGGCCATTTGATGTGCGTTGGAAACGTTTGTTTTCTTTCATAAATACGGTTCATGATTTGCCGCTTATCAAGCAAGGAAACAACGATGAAACGTCTCATGATTGATCAGCTTTTCAAGCTGACGGGGCATCGTTTTAAAGATGAAGAAAAATTAAAAAGAGCATTAACACACGCAAGTGTACAAGATTCGGAGCAGGGGAATTATGAACGACTAGAGTTTCTAGGTGATCGGGTTTTAGGGCTTTTGATTGCAGAGATGCTGTATCAACTTTTCCCTCAGGCAAGTGAAGGTGAATTATCAGTCCGTTTGAATCATCTGGTCAATGCGCAGACATGTGCTGAGATTGCACGCGAGATGAGGCTGCCTGATATGATCCAAGTTGGTTTTGAGATGAGAAATTTTGAAGGGCGTCGACTCATCAATATGCATGCAGATGTCGTGGAAGCTTTGATTGCTGTGATGTATCTTGATGGAGGATTGGAAAGCGTTCGTCCTTTTATTCAAAAATATTGGCAAAGTCGGGCAAAGAAAATGGATGCTGGTCGACGTGATGCCAAGACAGAGTTACAAGAATGGGCGCATATCCAAGGCAATGCACAACCACATTATCAGGTTATCAAACGTTCAGGTCCAGATCACGATCCTGTTTTTATGGTAGAGGTCAGTATTTCAGGTTTTGCTTCAGAGGTTGGGCAGGGGAGCTCTAAAAGATATGCCGAAAGAATGGCCGCTGAAAAAATTTTGCGACGAGAGGGTGTCTGGAAAACTGTGGGAAAAAATGATCATGAGTGACGTTATGAAAACGCGTTCTGGGTTTGTTGTGCTTATTGGAATGCCTAATGCCGGTAAATCGACATTGGTTAATCAATTGGTTGGAACAAAGGTTTCAATTGTAACGCATAAAGTACAAACAACACGAACTTTAATCCGCGGTATTGTCATTCATGATGATGTGCAGATTGTATTGATCGATACACCAGGTGTTTTTCGTCCCCATAAGCGTTTAGAACGTGCCATGGTCTCTGCTGCTTGGGGAGGGGCTAAGAGCGCTGATGTTCTACTCGTTTTAATTGACGCTCAAAGTGGTCTTTCGGATGAAGTTGAGATGATGTTAGATATTGTAAACACTATGAAACAAGAAAAAGTTCTTGTTCTAAATAAGGTTGATACAGTTGTTAAATCATCTCTTCTAGCGTTAACCACTAAAATCAATGAACGTGTAAAGTTTGCGCAAACATTTATGATTTCTGCTCTAAACGGTTCTGGTTGCAAGGATTTACTTCATGCGTTGAGTAACATGATGCAGGAGGGGCCATGGTATTATCCGGAAGATCAAATTTCCGATATGCCTATGCGTCATCTTGCTGCTGAAATCACGCGTGAAAAACTTTTTCTTCGTCTTCATGATGAACTTCCTTATTCCTCAACGGTTGAAACAGAAAGCTTTGAAGAGCGTTTAGATGGTTCAGTTAAAATTAATCAAGTTATTTATGTTGAGCGTGAGAGTCAGAAGAAAATTGTTTTAGGAGCAAAAGGCGATACAATTAAAATGATTGGTCAAGCAGCACGCAAGGAGCTTATGGAAATTATGGATCAAAAGGTTCATCTTTTTCTCTTCGTGAAAGTGCGCAATAATTGGGATACCGATCCAGAACGTTATCGCGAAATGGGATTAGATTTTTTAAAATAATTAAAATAAAATGAAGTGGAAAGAACAAGCTGTTATTCTTGGGGCGCGCCAATATGGTGAAACAAGTGTTATTCTTGAGATTATGACGCGTGAACATGGTCGTTATATGGGCGTGGTAAAAGGGGGACGTTCGCGTCGTATGGCAGCTCTTCTTCAGCCTGGAAATTGTGTGGAGGCTGAATGGAGTGCGCGTTTAGAAGAACATTTGGGACTTTTTCGCCTTGAAGCACTTGATCTCCATGCGGCACGATTAATCTGTCTACCAGAAGCACTGTATGCTTTGCAATTGATTGCTTTTCATTTGCGGCTTCTTCCTGAGCGTGATCCGCATCCCATTTTATATGATATTTTACATCTTTTTATGCAGAATTTTGATGAGCTATCTGTCATTGCAGAATTGCTGGTACGTTTTGAAATGCGGCTTCTTGAAGAACTGGGTTTTGGTCTTGATTTATCTTGTTGTGCTGCAACAGGTCGTAAGGAAAAGCTTTATTACGTATCGCCAAAATCTGGACGGGCTGTCTGTGAAGAAGCAGGGGAGCCTTGGAAAAAAAAACTTTTCATTCTCCCACAGTTTCTTGTGCAAAGAGCGACCCGTCCTGCGGATTTTAAAGATATCATAAATGGTTTTAACTTAACGGGTTTTTTTCTTATGCGTCATGTCTGGAAGCCACGAGATATAAAACAGCCATCGGTGCGCATGAATTTGATACAGTTGTTTGAGCGTCGATTTGGTATACAGGCATTCATTTGTTGATCTGATAATAATTAAATAGAACGGGAAAATGAAAATTTTAAAGACAATTGCTGAAGTTCGTCACTATCTTTCAGAAGAACGACGGTTAGGTTTTTCGATTGGTTTTGTTCCAACAATGGGAGCACTCCATGAGGGGCATCTTGCACTAGTACAGCGTGCAAAAGCCATGTGTGATCGCGTATTGGTTTCTATTTTTGTCAATCCAAAGCAATTTGGACCTCATGAAGATTTTGCTCAATATCCAAGAGATTTGAGGAGCGATTGTGCTTTATTAAAAAAAGCAGGTGTTGAATGTGTTTTTGCTCCTTCTGTCGATGAGATGTGGCCATCGGGAAATGATACAATTGTGCAAGTGGAAAAACTATCACGTATTTTGATGGGAAAATTACGTCCAGGGCACTTTTGTGGTGTAACGAGTGTTGTTGCGAAGCTTTTTAATATTGTTCAGCCCGATAAGGCTTTTTTTGGAGAAAAGGATTTTCAACAAATTTTAATTGTTCGGCGTATGGTTGAAGATTTAGCTTTTCCTGTTGAAATTATTGGAGTCCCTATTTTACGTGAAGCAGATGGTGTTGCACACTCTTCACGCAATAAACTTTTAACATTAGAAGATCGTAAAGCAGCAAAAATTATTCCTAAAAGTGGAAAAGCTGCTGAAAAGCTTTACTATGAAGGTGAACGGTCGGTTGATAAGTTATGTAAAGTTGTTCGTGATATTTTACAAAAAGAAACGCGTGCAATCATTGAAGCAATAGATTTACGGGATATGGAAACTTTATGCATGGTCAAAGGAAAATTGAATAAACCAGCAGTTTTACTTCTTACTGTCCGTTTTGGTGAGGTAAGGCTGATTGATCAATACATATTGCAAGAGAAGGGCGAAAAATGAGTGTACATAAAATGGTAAAGCGTATAACATCTTCTCAAATACGTGCAAGAAAGGGGCAACAGCCGATTGTTTCTTTAACAGCTTATCAAGCTTATACTGCGCGGATTGCTGATCCCTATTGCGATATTCTTTTGGTTGGTGATAGCGTTGGTATGGTGGTGTATGGGTTCGAGACAACACTTCCTGTTAATTTGGATATGATGATTTTACACGGGCAGGCCGTGGTACGTGGGTCTCAAAAAGCTCTTGTCGTTATTGATATGCCTTTTGGCTCTTATGAGGAAAGTAAAGAGCAGGCTTTTTTAAATGCATCGCGTATTTTGGCACAAACGGGATGTGGGGCCGTTAAGCTTGAAGGTGGTGTTTATATAGCGGAAACAATAGATTTTTTGTGTAAACGGGGCATTCCAGTGATGGGACATATTGGTCTTACTCCCCAGGCGGTGAATCGTTTTGGTGGCTTCAAAACACAAGGACGTAAGGAGAGTGATTGGCAAAGAATTGAAGACGACGGAGCAGCGATTGAAAAGGCAGGTGCTTTTGCTATTGTTTTGGAAGGGATTGTCGAGCCTTTAGCCGTAAAGCTTACAGAAAAGCTTTCTATTCCAACCATCGGTATTGGTGCATCTAATCAATGTGATGGACAAGTCTTGGTGATGGAAGATATGTTGGGTTATGGTGCTCACGTGCCCAAATTTGTACGCCGTTATGGAAACCTTGAACAAGCCATGGAAACCGCAATCAAGAACTATGCAGAGGATGTCACATCCCGTGCTTTTCCAGCGGAAAAGGAAGTTTATAAACTGACATAGATTTTAGTTTAAGGTGAAACGTTCGACAAGAGAACATTTGTCTATTTTTATAATGAATGTGCATTATTTTATATATTTTGTATGCAAATTTTAGCTGTGATTTTTTCCATTGTTTGAATGGAAGCAATTGTCTCATGCAAAATAGAACGCCATTGAGATGCTAATTTACGTGCTTAAAAAAAAGAAACATTTCAGCACCTAATTTCACTCTCGAGGGTGTGCTCGTGAATGGTATAATGGTGAAGTTTTTGGGAAGTATATAAAATTTATAAAGCACGACCATCTTTACATTTCATAAAAAAGCAAGCGGGAACCATCACACACTTTGCCAAATCTCAATGTGCGATAAGCGCTTGGCACTTGAGATGATTCATAAGAGGCATTTTTAGTCCTCTTGTACAGTTTTTATCTACATGACCCATCTGCTTATGACGTACAAGAAAATGATTTTGATTGATTGAGTATAAGAAGGTTTGCAATGAGCAAATATTACGATATTCGGGTCTCTCATTCATCATGAAAAACACTGAATTATTATAAATCAGTGTGATGAGTCTGTAATGACAAGAAATCAACAATGCGAAGAGTCTATAATTTTGGGGTATCTAAATCATTAAAGCGAATTAAAAAGGCGTTTTCAATTTGTTGTGTAGAGTAGGGGTGTAAATGAAGATCATCGGATGAAATATTATTAGGAGAGCCAAAATAGCGAAGGGCTTCTTCTGTATTAAATCCAGCAAGCATGATCGCTTCATGATATGCAGCAATACGGTCGGCTTGTTTGATTTTTTTTACGAGTTTTTGAGAAAGATCAACGGGAAGAGAAAAGCGCATATGGATCGCATCTTGGATGCACTTTTCAATGCGTTC
Source organism: Bartonella sp. AU15XJBT (assembly GCF_028618615.1). Classification (NCBI taxonomy): domain Bacteria; kingdom Pseudomonadati; phylum Pseudomonadota; class Alphaproteobacteria; order Hyphomicrobiales; family Bartonellaceae; genus Bartonella; species Bartonella sp. AU15XJBT. The sequence goes on along the minus strand of NZ_JAQITG010000002.1, from coordinate 108,672 downwards.
ATATTGTTTTCCTATGATAGCTTTAAAGGGTGAAATCATATCGCCGATGACATATTCTGGTGCATCATGAAGGAGAGCGCAGAGACATTCATTCCTCGGCGATTGTGGAAAAAGTTTTTGAAATATTTGTTCAACCAAAAGTGAATGTTGTGCAACCGAATAGGCATGCTCTCCTCGTGTTTGACCATTCCAGCGTGCTACGCGAGCAAGTCCGTGGGCTATATCTTCAATTTCAATATCAAAAGGAGAAGGATTGAGAAGATCAAGTCTGCGTCCAGAGAGCATTCTTTGCCAAGCGCGTGCTTCTCCATTTTTTAATAATTCAGCTTTAGCCATGTGTGTTTTCTACAGTATTTTCAGGAAAGGTAAAATTCATATTTTCAGCAATATGTATGGTGACAGGAATGTTTTTTACGGTAAAGGGAATATTATGATCCATAGCATCTTTGACGTGGTCAATACGCATTAAAGCAAGAGCTTCATTTGCAACACATGTTCCCAAGTGGCCAAGCACTTTTGTTCCTGCTTCAATGCTCGATTGAGGGGGGAGATTACACTGGCTTTTTATAATTAAAATACGGCGACGTGCTGCGCGGCGATGGTGCATTCGTGAAACAATTTCTTGTCCAATATAACACCCTTTGTTAAATGCAAGTCCATTGATTTGATCGTAATTAATATCATGAGGAAAGACTTTGCCAACTTCATAGTCTTGACCACTTTCTGCAATTGCATAACGAATACGCAATTGATTCCATGTGTTATAATCTTCTGCTGCCAAAAAAGGAATTTTTCCATAGATTCGTATTATTTTTTCTTGTTTTGGGAAGCGTTTATCAACAAAACTTGAATCAAAATTTAAAGTATCTGATTCATTTTTCCAAGAAACTGTGACAAGCTCTTGTAATGGTTGTGTAATTTCTACCTTTTTACGCAGTTTATAGAGCAACAGACGCTTGTAGAGAGTATCGGCCAAAGACATCACAATATCAATAAAATAACCAGCCTCTCTTTTACCGATAAGAAAATCAGCAAGGACCTTTCCTTGTGGGGATAAGAGAGCTCCAGGAAAAAGTTCTTGGGGACTGATTTTTTTGACATCTGTTGTGATCAGGGATTGTAAAAAATCTGTTGCTTCTTCGCCTGTAATTTGAATAATCCCGCGGTTTTTTAAGCAAATGGCATTTTGTTTTTTAATCATGGTTCTTGCCTTTCTGCTCAAAGTTACATAATCGATAAGTGAGCAATATGTAAGGAGCTTGGCCTATGTTTAAAACATTTGATACAATTTTTAAAGGTGCAACACTTGTGAATCATGATGGAAAAAGCAAACGTGATATTGGTGTTACAAATGGTCGTATTGCTGAAATTGGCGACCTTACATGTACATCGGCTGGTGAGGTGATTGATTGTACGGGGCTTCATATTTTGCCGGGAATTATTGATAGTCAAGTGCATTTTCGTGAGCCAGGCAATGAATATAAAGAGGACTTGGAAAGTGGCTCATATTCTGCTGTGTTAGGAGGGGTTACAGCAGTATTTGAGATGCCTAATACCAATCCATTGACAACATCAGAAGAAACATTAAGCGATAAGGTTAAGCGCGGATTTCATCGCATGCATTGTGACTTTGCATTTTGGGTTGGAGGAACGCGTGAAAATGCTCATGAACTCTCTGAATTAGAAAGACTTCCTGGTGCCGCTGGAATTAAAGTCTTTATGGGATCTTCTACCGGTGATCTTTTGGTCGATGATGATGAAAGTGTACGCCTTATTTTGAAAAATACACGCCGTCGTGCAGCTTTTCATTCTGAAGATGAGGAAAGGCTCAAAGAGCGTAAAATACTGTGTATTGGAGGGGATGCATCTTCACATCCAGTTTGGCGTGATGAGATTGCGGCGTTAAAGTGTACGCAGCGTTTGGTAAAAATTGCTCATGAGACAAAAGCACGCATTCATGTGTTACATCTTTCGACAGAAGAAGAAATTGATTTTCTAAAAAAACATAAAGATGTCGCAACAATTGAAGTGACTCACCATCATTTGACTTTCACGGCTGATGATTATAAACAGTTTGGTACATTAATTCAGATGAATCCACCTATTCGTGAACCGCGCCACCGTGAAGCTCTTTGGTACGGTGTTCAACAGGGGATTATTGATGTTTTAGGCTCAGATCATGCGCCTCATACTTTGGAAGAAAAGCTTCAATCTTATCCCTCTTCACCTTCAGGAATGACAGGAGTGCAAACAACAGCAGCAATTATGTTGACCCATGTGAATGCAGGAAAAATATCCCTTGAGCGTTTTGTTGATCTCACTTCACATGGCCCTAGTCGTATTTTTGGTATAAGCTGTAAAGGACGTCTTGCTGTCGGATATGATGCTGATTTGACCATTGTTGATCTTAAGCGAGAAGAAGTTATTACGAATAGCTTAATTGGTTCGCGGGCCGGTTGGACACCTTATGATGGTCAAAAGGTTAAAGGTTGGCCGGTTGGGACTATTATCCGTGGTATGCGTGTTATGTGGGAAGGTGAAATTGTCACACCTTCACAAGGCGAGCCTGTTAAATTTATAGAAAATTTGGTGTAAACAGCATAAGTTGTATCTTGTTGTGTCAAAAATACCATCTTTTATAGAGCGATGATGTGATATAAGACATATCAACCTCTTTGACACATAAATGTTTTTGTAAAGTGCGTGATGAATGCTCTTAGGCTTTTTTGTAAAGTCGTAATTAAGCACATCACATGAGTGGGAAGCCAAGTGGAACGCACGAGCACTTGGGCTATTTACAGACCAGATTGGATTAAGAATCGTCATTCTTTAAGGGGGGTAGGAAGCCAAAGGATGATTTTCTACAGAGAAAAGGCCGCATAAGAATAAAAGCATATCGAGGGATTATTCTTCAAAAGTTTCTTTATTTTTAAAAGCAACTTATTACTCCCTTCATTTGTGAGGGGGGCTCATTGATATCACTTAAATTGAAGGAGATGCTTTTTATACAAATTATTTGTTATAATGCATGAGAAGGTTTTCAGATAAAGCTCTTCCTTCCTCAAAGTATCTTTGATTGGCTTCAATGGCGGCTTGTGTACAATGATGATAATTTTCTGAGAAAGCACGATACGCTTCATTAAATGCTTCATAAAAATAAGCGCGTCTTTGTGGAATAGGGTGTTCTGCTTCAATGAGTGCGTTCATATAATCATACCATTGGTTTGTTGGAGGTTCACAAAGATTTTGGAGAGAATGCAATGATCCTAAAATTTCTGCGAGGCGAAGTAATTTTTTCTCATAAGGTGGAGATTGTTGCGCGAAGGTTGGCATTGAAATGACAAGGAATATTAAAAGAATGATTTTTCTCAATTTATTACGCATTATTTTTTATTACCTTCTTTGAATAAAACGCTGTACAAATAAATAATTATGTCATCAGAACGATGTTAAAAAATAGGGTTAATTGCGACATTATTCTCAATGATTGATTATAAAATATAGGGCGTAAGGGACAGTAAGGAACCCATTGTGGAATATTGAAAATACTGATGAAGCTTTGTGTGGTTAAAATTTTTAAGATTCGCTTCCTATCATCTATTTTTCATATAGTATTCTATTGCCTATGGAATTTTTTCTAAACTTGTTTTCTTCAAGGAGGGAAAAGCGCTCTATCTATAGAATGCTTTTATCCAATCAAATAAAAGAGATTGTTTTTATGATAAATGATGGATACAGCCTTAATGGCAACAGGGGAAGAAGAATTGATGATAAGGTAAAAGTTTTAGTCTAAACCGTAAATGCGATCATTTGAGATAAGAGACATCTAAAGGGGCGGTGCATGATATCGTTCACGGAGTATAATGATGAGTAAGTTGCGATTTTATAATACGCTAACACGTAGAAAAGAAAATTTTATACCAATAGATCCAACAAAAGTACGTCTTTATGTTTGTGGCCCAACAGTTTATGATTATGCGCATATAGGAAATGCACGCCCTGTCATTGTTTTTGATATTTTATTTCGCTTATTGCGTCATGTGTATGGCAATGATCATGTTCTATATGCGCGTAATATTACAGATGTTGATGATAAAATTAATGCACGAGCCGCTTGTGAATATCCAAACTTGTCACTGAATGACGCTATTCGTCAATTAACAGAACGCACATATTCTCAGTTTCAACAAGATACAATAGCTCTTGGTTGTTTATTGCCAACCAGCCAGCCGCGCGCAACCGAGCATTTAGAGGAGATGCGCGCGCTCATCGAAAGATTGCTTGAAAAGGGGCACGCTTATAAAGCGGAAAATCATATATTATTTTCTATAAGTAGCATAAAAAATCCTCCCCATTATGGGGCATTTGCAAATCGTTCTTTAGATGAAATGAGGGCAGGGGCACGTATCGATGTTGCTGCTTATAAAAGGGAGGAGATGGATTTTGTTTTATGGAAGCCTTCTGTGGAAGGAGAGCCAGGTTGGGAATCGCCGGGCGGAATTCCTGTGTTAGGTCGTCCAGGTTGGCATATTGAATGTTCTGCCATGTCAATGGCAAAGTTATTAGCACCCTATGGTGGTGGTTTAACTTGTGATGATCCGATCGCGAATATTTTTGATATCCATGGTGGTGGACTTGATTTAATTTTTCCTCACCATGAAAATGAGATTGCACAAAGTTGTTCAGCTTTTGGGACGGAGCGAATGGCTAATTTTTGGATGCATAACGGCTTTTTACAAGTTGAAGGCAAAAAGATGTCGAAAAGCTTTGGCAATTTCATAACCATTCGCTCTGTTTTAGAGAATAATTTTTTGGAATTTAATGGTGTTTTAGCCGATGAGATGAAGGAAAATTGGGCGGGTTTGTCTGCACGTTTTTCAATGCTTCAAACCCATTATCGTGAACCGTTAAATTGGACAGCGCAGCGTTTAATACAATCGAGCAGTGAACTGTATCGTTGGTATGAATTGCTTCGCAGTCAAAAGAGTATGATGGAAAACAATGAGGCGATTGATGATACGTTAATAGATGCCCTCAGTGATGATCTTAATACGCCAAAAGCATTAACTCTTTTGCGAAAATTCTATAAAGCAGGAGATGCTTTAGCTCTAGCTAATGGCATGAATTTATTAGGACTATTACGACAAGAATGGATTAAAGAAATAGACTGTCCATTATTTATAAAAAAAACCTCTCTTGATTCAAAATTTATTGATCAGCGCATTGCCGAAAGACTGCGGCTTATCCATAATAAAGAGTGGGAAGCTGCGGATAAAATTCGCAATGAGCTTGCAGCCGAGGGGATTCTCTTAAAAGATAGTAAGGATCCGCAAAGTGGTAAGCGTATAACTGTGTGGGAAATAAAACGATTATAATTTCTCTATTCCAGCAGTTCTCATAAATTAAAGGGAGAATATGATGGAATTTTTATATCATTACGGATATATCGCGCTTAAGCTAGCTGTAGGTCTTATTGCCTTCCTATTTATTTTAAGAACGACAGGTCGTGGGAGTCTTAGTCAGATGACACCTGTTGATTTGGTCAGCAATTTTGTTATGGGAGGTATTATTGGAGGAGTCATTTATAATCAGAATATTAGCAGTATTCAATTATTGCTTGTTTTACTGATTTGGCAAACCTTGATTACCTCTTTTAATTTTTTTGCACGCTATTCAGTTTTTTTTCGCCGTCTTATTGCAGGGCGGAATGTCACATTGGTTTTAGATGGGGTCTTTCAAATGGATAAGATTAAGAACTTAGGGATCAATGTTAATGATCTTATTGCGATGTTGCGTCTTAAAGGGTGTCACTTACATGAAGCTGCTTTTGTGCGTTTGGAAACCAATGGTGATTGCACTGTTATTAAAAAGGAAGAGGGGAAGAAATCGACGATTGTCGTAGAAAATGGTGAAGTTATTGATGATGGCCTTAAAGAGATTGGTAAAACAAAAAAGTGGCTTCAGGCAGAATTGAAAAAAAAGCATGTAAAAGTTGAAAATTTATTTGCAGCAGAGTGGTATGAGAATACAGATCAAAATAATAAACCGCATAGTGGATTATTTCTTGTTCCTTTTTCAAAAACAGTCTAACTTCAAACAACGAGTAGGTATAGCTTATCGGAAGCGTAAGAAATTTAGAAACAACCACAGGGGGGTGTTTTGCCTTTTTCATGTGGATGATAGAGAAGTAAGGGCTTTATGAAACGCAATGAAATGACAAAAACTGTATCATCAGATACAGGGGAAGCTCTGCATACACTTTACAATTTATGGCCTTATATGTGGCCGGTCGATCGGCGTGATCTAAAAATGCGTGTACTATGGGCAATATTTTATCTTGTTTTGGCCAAGCTTGTTCTTATATCTGTACCGTATTTCTTTAAATATTCTACGAATGTGCTTGATGCAAGCTTTCAATTCCCTGAATGGTTTCCATCCAGTTGGATTATTCCTATCATGCTCGTTTTGGCGTACAATGTCGCACGTATTACGCAGGCTGGATTAAATCAATTACGTGATTCCCTTTTTGCCACTGTTGGTCAACATGCTGTTCGTCAATTAGCTTATAAAACCTTTGTACATCTCCATGAGTTATCTTTACGATTTCATTTAGAACGCCGGACTGGTGGGCTTTCTCGTGTGATTGAGCGTGGTACAAAAGGAATTGAAGCGATCGTAAGATTTTCAATTCTCAATACTGTACCGACAGTTTTAGAATTTATATTAACGGCCCTTGTATTTTACATCAACTATGGATGGCATTATCTTTTCGTTGTTGTTGCAACGGTTCTATTATATACTTTTTTTACCATTAAGGCCAGTGATTGGCGTATTCGTATTCGGCAACAAATGAATACAGCAGATACTGAGGCGAATACGCGCGCTGTTGATTCTCTTTTGAATTTTGAAACGGTCAAATATTTTGGCAATGAAACTTTAGAAGCGGATCGTTTTGATGCTTCTATGGCAGGTTATGAAAAAGCCGCAACAAAGATTTGGACATCATTAAGCTGGCTTAATTTTGGTCAGGCTCTTATCTTTGGTATTGGAATGATGATCATGATGCTGATGTCAGCTTATGAAGTTTTTTATAAGACACAAACTTTAGGGGATTTTGTTTTTATTAATGCCCTTTTAATGCAACTTTCCATTCCACTGAATTTTATTGGTTCAATTTATCGTGATGTTCGACAAGGTTTAACGGATATTGAAGCGATGTTCGATCTTTTAGATGTTCAGCAGGAGATCATTGATAAATCGGATGCTAAACCGTTAGAGATAAGCGATGGGACCATTCGTTTTCATCAGGTAAAGTTTTCTTATGATTCGACGCGTCAGATTCTCAGAGATATTGATTTTGAAGTCCCTGGAGGAAAAACAGTCGCCATTGTCGGTCCATCGGGTGCAGGTAAATCAACCATTTCTCGATTACTTTTTCGCTTTTATGATGTTGAGGCTGGCTCTATCACAATTGACGGGCAGGATATTCGTGACATAACACAAAAAAGTTTGCGTGAAGCGATCGGCATGGTCCCACAAGATACGGTGTTATTTAATGATACAATTGCTTATAATATTCGCTATGGGCGCCCAAGTGCTACAGATGAAGAGGTGCACAAAGCGTCTGAAATGGCACAAATATCAAAATTTATTGAGATGTTACCGGAAGGTTTTCAGTCTATGGTAGGAGAGCGTGGTCTCAAATTATCAGGGGGTGAAAAACAACGTGTGGCTATTGCACGGACACTTTTAAAAGCCCCCCCACTTCTTATTCTAGATGAAGCAACATCGGCTCTTGATACGGCAACAGAACAGGAAATTCAACAAGCATTGGATATTGTAAGTCGTGGACGTACAACATTGATTATTGCGCATCGTCTGTCCACGGTTATCAATGCTGATGAAATTTTGGTTCTTAAAAGTGGTCGTATTATTGAAAATGGAACGCATACAGAGCTCTTACGAAAGAAAGGTCTTTATGCTTCAATGTGGAATAAGCAGCTTGAAGCATCACAAGCTGAAGAAAAATTACGTAAAATGCGTGAAGAAGATGAGACGGGTATTGTTAATCGTAAAAAATAAGGTGGGCAAAATGTAATCTATATCTTTATATGGAGCGATTGATTAAATACATAAAAAGAGACAAGAGGAACAAAAAGATTTATTGCTTGTTTAGGTTTATGATGAATAGGAAATTATATGAGTATTTTACAATCTGTCCATAATAGCTTTGTACCGATTCATAAAGAAGGTTATCCTTTTATTGTAGCGTTTTTTGTTATTTCACTCATTTTGGGTTGGATGTGGAGTCCGCTATTTTGGTGTGGTCTTATTCTTACAGTGTGGTGTATATACTTTTTTCGTGATCCAGATCGTGTGATCCCTTTGAATTCAAATTGGGTTATGTCGCCTGCAGATGGGCGTATTTCATTTGTGGAATCATGTATTCCACCTGAAGAATTAGGCTTAGGAAAAGATGAAATGATCCGTATTTCCATTTTTATGGATATCTTTTCATGCCATATCAACCGTATTCCTATCAGTGGTACAGTAGAGTCTATCGTTTATCAGCCAGGTCGGTTTACCAATGCGGAGTTTGATAAGGCTAGTCAGTTTAATGAGCGTAATGGGGTGGTCATTGATAGCAAGCATGGGAAAATTGGTATCGTACAAATAGCGGGGATGTTTGCCCGTCGGATTGTTTGTTGGTCAAAAGAAAACGATGCTGTTATCATGGGAGAGCGATTTGGATTGATTCGTTTTGGTTCTCGCCTTGATATTTATATGCCAGCTGAAATGAGATTACGTGTTGCAGTTGGGCAAACAGCAATTGCTGGGGAGACAGTTTTGGGTTCTTTTGATGATAAGAGTGCCACAACGGACTTCAGATACGATTAGGACCGTACAATGAAAAATTTTTCGCCATTTTCTTCATTCAATCCTGAGGGGCAGCATGATGATGCTGCAAATCGGCGACGTTCACCGACATCGATGCGGTATGTTATTCCCAATATTATTACTATTTTGGCAATTTGTGCAGGGATGAGCAGCATTCGTTTGGCTTTTGAGAATCGCTATGAGGCTGCTATTTTAATGGTGCTTTTGGCTGCAGTTTTAGATGGTGCTGATGGTCGCATTGCGCGTTTAATAGATGGGAGTTCATCTTTTGGGGCACAGATGGATTCTCTTGCTGATATTGTAAATTTTGGTGTTACTCCTGCACTTATTGTTTATTCCTTTATCTTGAATCAAGCATACCACATTGGTTGGGTTGCAGCTCTTGTTTATTGTGTTGCTTGTTGTTTGCGATTAGCGCGTTTTAATGTGATGTTGGATAACACTGATATACCTCAATGGCAGAAAAGTTATTTTGTTGGTGTTCCTGCACCTGCAGGAGCGTTACTCCTTTTATTTCCTACCTATTTAGGCGCTCTTGGTTTGGTCCCCAATTGGGGGTGGGCATTGTTTTTTAGTCTTTATACTGTAATTATTGCTTTTCTTTTGATTAGTCGCCTACCAGTGTGGAATGCAAAGTCCATTGATCACAATTTGAGGCGTGATATCGTTATACCTTGCATGTTGGTCATTGTTATTTATGTCGGTTTTCTTGCGACTTACACATGGAAAACTTTATTGATTACCGCTGTTAGCTATATGATTTTTCTCCCCTGTAGTTTTGTCGCTTATAATAAACGCGCTGCTTTAGAAGAGAAAAAGGCTGATGCTAAAGCTATCCAAGAATCATAAAGTGCTTCATTCTTCTGTTGAGAAGCACAGGAAAAAGAGAGAGATTCAACTATTTACGTTTCAGATGATGATCAATGAGGGATATGATAATCCACAAACTGATTTTTATGGACATTAAAGAGCTTTCCAGTTTCCTTTAAATCTGGGGATAGCAAATGGACTATTTTTTTTGCAACCTCTTGTGGTGAGGGGAGTGTTTGTGGATCTTCACCAGGCATAGCTTCAGCGCGCATGGCCGTGCGTGTGGCTCCAGGGTTGACACAATTAATCTTAATAGGGGTTTGTTTGAGTTCTTCTGCCCAACAGCGGGCAATCATTTCTAAAGCTGCTTTAGAGGCTGCATAAGCCCCCCAGAAAGGGCGTGCAACATGTGCAACGCTTGAGGATAACAGGATAGCTCGTCCAGCATCAGATTCACGTAATAAAGGCTCAACGGCTTTCATTAAGCGCCATTGGCTGAAAAGATTGATTTGAAAGACATCTTCAAATACCGCGTTTTCTATATGCGCTATTGGTGAGAGTGTTCCAAGGATTCCAGCATTTGCAACGATAATATCGAGTTTTTTCCAGCGTTTAGCAATTGAGAGTGCAAGAGCATCGATGTTTTCCATATGATGCAAGTCGAGTGGAACGAGGGTTGCATGAGCCCCTTTTTCTCGGATTTGATTGTCCAATTCAGTAAGTCCACTGACTGTTCGTGCAAGAGCAATAATATGAGCGCCGCGTGCAGCGAGTTCAAGGGCTAAATAATAGCCAATCCCCCTTGATGCACCAGTAACAAGTGCAACACACCCATGGAGACTAAAGTCACGTTTCATCATCAATTAATCTCTTGTTTTAAGAACAGATGATTGATGAATTTTGGAGAGATTTTCTTGATCAATCAGATGCGTAGGATAATATCCAGTAAAATAATGGTCAGTAAATTGAGGATTGGCATTATTTCGTTTTTCCCCTGCTACAGCAAGATATAATCCATCCGTTGAAAGAAATTCTAAAGAGTCCGCTCCAATAAAATAGCACATAGATTTCAAATCTGGATATTGATTTGCTAAAAGACTCTCAACTTTAGGTGTATCAATACCATAAAAGTCGGGATAGAAGATCATAGGGCTAGAAATGCGCATATGAACTTCTTTTGCTCCTGCATCGCGAAGCATTCGCACAATTTTAAGAGATGTTGTTCCCCGCACAATGGAGTCATCAACCAGAATAACACGTTTTCCTTCAATCACAGGACGGTTTGCAGAATGTTTTAACTTAACGCCAAAAGCGCGAATTTGTTGTGTTGGTTCGATAAAAGTGCGGCCAACATAGTGATTACGAATAATACCAAGCTCGAAGGGAATTCCAATTTCTTGCGCATAGCCAATTGCGGCAGGTGTCCCTCCATCAGGAACAGGAACCACAACATCACCCTCACAAGGGGCTTCCTGTGCTAAACGAATCCCCATATTTTTGCGTGTTGTATAAACACTCCGTCCTCCAACGATGGAGTCCGGACGGGCAAAATAAACATATTCAAACAAGCAAAGTTTTTCTGGTTTTTCATTTTCTGGTTTTATAATTTTTTTAGTAATTTCCCCATTTTTTTGTATTTCACATATGACGATTTCTCCATTTTTAACATCACGGACATATTTTGCTCCAATAATATCAAGAGCACAAGTTTCAGAACAAAAGATAGGCTTACCATCAAGTTCCCCCATCACGAGAGGTCTAATTCCTGTTGGATCGCGTGCCGCAATAAGCTTTGTACGTGTGAGCGCTAACATAGCATACCCACCTTCTACTTGCCGAATCGCATCAACAAAACGATCAGAGGACGATTCATGACGTGAGCGGGCAATAAGATGGAGAAAAACTTCTGAATCTGACGTTGATTGACAGATAGCACCAGAAGCGATGAGTTCACGGCGCAATGTAAGACCATTGGTAAGATTACCATTATGAGCAATAGCAATACCGCCAACTTTTAATTCAGCAAAAAGGGGTTGAACATTGCGTAATGCCACTTCTCCAGTTGTTGAATAACGGGTATGTCCAATAGCGCGATTTCCTGGTAAGCGTGCAAGTGTTGCAGGGTTTGTATAGTGATCACCAACAAGACCTAAATGCTTTTCTTGATGAAACATTTTATTATGGTAAGAAACAATACCAGCTGCTTCTTGTCCACGATGCTGGAGTGCGTGGAGTCCAAGAGCTGTTAATGTTGCAGCATCTTCATGCCCAAGAATGCCAAAAACCCCACATTCTTCATGAAGGGTATCATCATCTAATGAAAACTCTTGACAGGAAATATCACTTTTTATCATCATATTCTTTCAGTTGTGATAGAGGGGAATCATTAATATCACATTTTACATCATTTAGTTCTCTGTCCACATGAAAAGCTATTCTCCATTTTTTAGAAGTGTCTTTTCATGAGAGTTTTGCTTATGCGTATGTTTATCACTGTCTTTAAACAAACTTTCCGCCTTTTCGAGAACAGATCCAAGATCTTTTGGGAGTATTTCCCAAACTTTTTGTCCCAGTGAATCTAACATAGGCCTCATTTTAGCATCTTTTAACCAGTTCGCTTGGTGCTCAGGCTTAATTAAGGCATTAATCAGCAACATACCGATGACCATAATCAGTAAACCGCGAAGTGCTCCAAAAATAAAACCAATAGTGCGGTCAAGAATACCAATTCGGCTATCAATAATAAAATCAGAGATTTTCATTGTAATAATTGAAGTAATAATGAGAACAACAATAAAAATTGTGACCAATGTTGTGATCAATGCAATCATTTTATTAGAGAGATATTGTTCAAAGAAAGGTAAGACAGGCTTGAATAAAAACAGTGTCGTAACAGCTGCAACTGCCCAAGAAATCAACGATAACACTTCACGTGAAAATCCTCGAAGCATAGCAAGAAAAGCGGACAACAGGATGATTACTACGACAATTCCATCAAGGATTGTTATGATCATTTGTTTGTTCCTTATACATAAATTTGTGTTCTTTAAGTCTGTGCGCAAATATATTTTTTGTTACGCCATTTTTTATTCTTATAGCAAGGATATTTTGTATTTTATAGGTTTTTTTCTATATTATCCTGCCTATGGTGCGGACAATTTTTTACTTGCGGTAAGCGTGGCAACAAGTTCGGGAAGGTCGGAGAAAGTTTTTTGTTGAAAATTGAGCGACTTCATCATTTCGGTTGTTGTCGTGGGATGAAAGGCTCCCTGAAAGCCGAGTTTTTTTGCTTCATTGATGCGTTGGGCTGAATGTGCAACAGCGCGGGTAGCTCCTGAAAGACTGACTTCCCCAAAATATACATAATCCGTTGGCAGAGGGATATTGGCAAGAGAAGATACCAAAGCAGCCGCTACAGCTAAATCGGCAGCAGGTTCAGATATACGATATCCACCTGCCACGTTCAGATAAACATCATGCTGCCCAAAACGAATGCCACAATGGGCTTCTAAAACGGCAAGAATCATAGAAAGACGATTTCCATCCCATCCGACAACCGCACGTCGTGGTGTTCCAAGAGAAGAGGGAGCAACAAGTGCTTGAATTTCTACCAATATCGGGCGTGTTCCTTCCATGCCGGCGAAAACAGCAGCACCTGGTGCTTTTTCATTGCGTTCCCCTAGAAACAATTCGGATGGATTAATCACTTCGCGTAATCCTTTATCAGACATTTCAAAGACACCAATTTCATCTGTTGGCCCGAAGCGATTTTTTACAGTTCTAAGAATGCGATAATGATGCCCTCCTTCACCCTCAAAATAGAGAACGCCATCAACCATATGTTCAACGACCCGAGGGCCAGCAATTTGTCCATCTTTTGTAACATGACCAACAAGAACAACAGCAGCGCCTGTTTTCTTGGCAAAGCGTATCATAGCTTGAGCACCAATACGGACTTGTGTGACAGTGCCCGGTGCTGAATCTGCTGTATCTGACCATAGGGTTTGAATCGAATCGATAATCACCATATCAAGGTTTTTATGCTCGCTTAAGGTTGCTAGAATATCTTCAACATTGGTTTCAGCAGCAAGTTTCACCTCTGTATTATGAGCGCCAAGCCTTTGCGCGCGCAGACAAATCTGCGCAATAGCCTCTTCACCTGAGACATAGATGACATTATGTCCTTTGCGAGATAAAGCCGCAGCTGTTTGTGTGAGCAATGTTGATTTTCCAATACCTGGATCACCCCCAACAAGAAGTGCTGATCCACGGACAAAGCCCCCACCGGTAACACGATCAAGTTCAGCAATACCAGAATGAATACGTGGAGCATCTTGGAGATTTCCGGAAAGAGATGTTAGGGCGACGATGCGTCCTTTACGAGTATTTTGCTTAGGGCCACTTCCTATGCCACCATCTATATTTTCTTCAACAAGAGAATTCCATTCACCACAAGCGCTACATTTCCCTGCCCAACGAGAATGGATGGTTCCACAATTTTGACAGATAAATTGAACACGAGTGCGTGCCATGGTGATTTAACCAATTTGTTCTGGAAGATAATTGCTATCTGCCAGATCGCTAAAGCGCGTGAAATCAGCTTGAAAAGCAAGTTGCACAGTTCCTGTTGGACCGTGACGTTGTTTCGCAACAATAACATCAGCTTTTCCCATAATTTTATCCATTTCATCTTGCCATTTTGCATGTTCAAGACTACCGATCTTTGGTTCTTCATTTCTGAGATAATATTCTTCACGATAGATAAATAGAACGATGTCGGCATCTTGCTCAATAGAACCGGATCCACCTAAATCTAAAAGTTTTGGGCGTTTGTCTGTTCTGTTTTCAACTTGATGTGAAAGTTGTGAAAGAGCAATAATAGGGATATTTAATTCTTTAGCTAACGCTTTTAATTTTACAGTAATTTCTTGCATACGATATTCAGATGTGTATTTTAAATCACTCGTCATGAGTTGGATATAATCGATAATTAAAATATCTAAACCATGTTTTTTCTTGAGATGTCGAGCACGGGCCACCAGTTGTGAAACTGATATTCCTCCAGTTTGATCAATATAAAGGGGGGCCCTTTTGAGCTGCTTCATCGTACGAATAATTTTTGAAAATTGTTCTTCTGAAATACGACCACGTCGAATATCAGAAGAAGAGACTTCCGTTTGTTCAGAAATAATACGTGTTGCAAGCTGTTCTGAGGACATTTCAAGTGAGAAGAATCCTACAATGCCACCTTCATTTTCTTCGGTATTGCTATTGTGTTCTTCGGCATTACTATTATGATTATAAGCATTGGCAATATTAAAGGCAATGTTGGTTGCCAGAGATGTTTTCCCCATACCAGGGCGTCCGGCAAGGATAATTAAGTCGGATGGTTGTAATCCTCCTATTTTTTCATCAAGTGTTTGAATGTAAGTCGCTACCCCTGATATTTGCGAAGAGCGCTCTTTTGCAGCACTTGCTATATCAATAACTCTTTTGATAGCTTCATCAAGACTGTCAAATTTACTATCGCAGTCTTCTTTTTTTTCTAGCATAATTATATACTTTCCCTTTGTTAGATATCAATTTTTATACAATTTTATATCAAGAATATTTTGCATGTTATAGAATTGTCTCTGTACTGTAGTATTTAAAACACAGCTTGTTTTTTATATGCGGTAATGAGGGTCGTTTTTTCATACAGATTAAAAAGTATTTTTGTTATAAAGATTAGAGATTGTTTTACGAAGTAGAAATTTTCTGATATTTTACATAATAGCTTACCTTGCGCAACAGTCGCAATTATTTTTGAATTTAATAACAAGAAAATGAGTGTCTTATGAGAAGGATTTTTTTAAAAGAAGGAACAATATAGCAACATTTAAAGTAGCTATGAATTTTAGATATATGTATCCTACTTGCAATACTAAAAGATATATTATTAAGATTAATCTTATTCAAGAGCTTTTTAGATGTCAAATAATGACAGCCGAAATCATCGAAAAATAACTCTTTAATAAGAAATATCATTCTCCACAGGCGCTACATTTTCTGCCCAGCGGGAATGGACCGTTCCGCAATTTTGACAGATAAATTTAAGTCGGTTCCGTACCATGGTGATTTAACCAATTTGTTCTGGAAGATAATTGCTATCTGCCAAATCACTAAAGCGTGTGAAATCAGATTGAAAGGCAAGGGATACGATTCCTGTTGGTCCGTGACGTTGTTTTGCAACAATAACATCAGCTTTTCCCATAATTTTATCCATTTCATCTTGCCATTTTTGATGTTCCAAAGTGCCTAATTTTGGTTCTTCATTTTTGAAATAATATTCTTCACGATAGACAAATAGAACGATGTCGGCATCTTGCTCAATAGAACCAGATTCACGTAAGTCAGAGAGTTGTGGACGTTTATCTGTTCTATTTTCGACTTGACGTGAAAGTTGAGAGAGAGCGATAATAGGAACATTCAATTCTTTCGCTAATGCTTTTAACCCTGTAGTAATTTCTGTAATTTCTTGAACACGATTTTCAGATGAACGCTTTGAGCTACTTGTCATGAGTTGGATATAATCAATAAACAAGACATCCAAGCCATGTTGTCGCTTGAGACGCCGGGCACGGGCAGCCAGTTGCGTAATTGATATTCCTCCAGTTTGATCAATATAAAGGGGGGCTTTTTGGAGCTGGTTCACCGCACGGATGATTTTTGAAAATTGTTCATCTGAAATATTACCACGTCGAATATCAGAAGAAGAGACTTCTGTTTGTTCAGAAATAATACGTGTTGCAAGCTGCTCTGAGGACATTTCAAGTGAGAAGAACCCTACAACGCCGCCTTCATTGTCTTGGATATTACCATTATGATTATAAGCATTGGCAATATTAAAGGCAATGTTGGTTGCTAGTGAAGTTTTACCCATACCAGGGCGTCCCGCAAGGATAATTAAGTCAGATGCTTGTAATCCCCCCATTTTTTCATCAAGTGTTTTAATATGGGTGGCTATCCCTGATAATTGTGAAGAACGCTGTTTCGCAGCACTTGCCATATCGAGTGCTTTTTTGACAGCCTCATTAAAATTTTCAAATCCGCCTCCATATTTCCCTTTTTCTGCGAGCTCAAATAACTGATTTTCAACAGTTTCAATTTGTTGGGTAGGCGTAAGCTCTACAGGAGCATCAAAGGCCGTATTGACAACTTGAGTTCCAAGGTTAATCAAAGAACGACGGATAAAAAGGTCGTAAATAACGCGTCCATAATCTTCAGCGTTAATAATGGTGACCGCTTCTTTGGCTAAGCGAACAACATACTGGTATACAGTAATATCTCCAATTTTCTCTTCCATTTGGATATAAGGCTTGATCGTAACCGGATCTACAAGTTTTCCTGTTTTAATAAGGTGAGATAAAACAGCATAAATCTTTTGATGCAACGGTTCAAAAAAATGTTCTGGTTTTAGAAAATCCGAAACGCGGTCGAGAGAATCATTGTTGATAAAGATAGCACCAAGTAATGCCTGTTCAGCTTCAATATTATGTGGAAGTTGCCGAAAAGAAGGGGAATCTTCTTTTTTCGAAGAGCTGATATTAACAATACTAGTTTCTTCCATAATATTTTCCCACTAAAATTCCAAGTCTAGCTACTTTAGGCGATAAATTTAAAATCGTACATTAAAAGAATAGAGCTACAAAGCTTCATTTTAAGTTAAAATCATATAATTTTTAAAAACTCTCTTCTAATTGCTCATTTATCATTCGTGTATTATTAATATAACATCTATTTCGTATGTTCTATTTTTATAATATATGATTTTTAAAGTGGAGCTTTAGGCACTCTAAATTTAAGTATTTTGAAATTATGTGATTTTAAAATTCTAATACCAGTGTCAGTGGAATGACTTCTTTGTCATTGAAATCATTGTAGATCACATGAGGATATAATTAACTTACCGCTCGTACAAAACTTACCCTTAAGGAGAGAGCTTTAAATTATTTTTTCTTTTATACTGGAAAACAAAAACATTGCCTCTTAAGTGATATTATCATTTTAGGCATGCAATAGCTTTAGATAATATATTTCTAATTCTTCACAAAATTAGATTCTTTACGTATGATAGCCATAAAATACTCAGTTTTAAAGCGTGAGTATTTTATGACCAATATTTAAATGGAATAAAAGATATAAAACAGAAAGCAAAAGAAGCAATTAAACTTCTTGATGAGAATTGTTTATATCGTTGTCATTAATTTCTTCTCCCAATAATTCTTCCTGATTTTCTTCTAATATTTCTTCTTGAATATTATATATTTCTTCAGAAGAAGTAAGAGTTTCACCTTCTGCTTGGCGTTGCGCTTCACTGGTGGAACGTGCAACGTTAATAACCACAGAAATTTGAACTTCAGGATGGAGGCTAAGAGTAATCGTATGAAGACCGATCATTTTTATTGGATGATTAAGTTCAATTTGATTTCGCCCAATAGAGAATCCTTCATCTGTTATGATTTCAGCAATATCACGCGTTGACACAGATCCATAAAGTTGTCCTGTTTCACCAGCAGAACGAACAGCAATAAATGATTGACCATCAAGTTTTTCAGCAATTTTTTGTGCTTCGCTTTTGCGTTCAAGATTACGTGCTTCAAGTTGTGCACGTTGAATCTCAAAATGTTTTTTATTAGCTTCATTTGCGCGTAAAGCTTTACCTTGAGGCAAGAGAAAATTACGTGCATAACCATCTTTCACTGAGACAATATCACCCATCTGACCAAGACGAGGAATGCGCTCAAGTAGAATAATATCCATAGTTTTTTCCTTTCGAACAAATAAATTTAGGGAAGTCTTTTGCGTGATTGAAAGTTGTATTGAATAGCAGCCCAAATACCCATCAAAATCATCAAGACAGAAATAGGCGGGAAAAAAACGACAGTTAAAATAGCAATATAAACAAGAGAAAGTATAATAATCCGACCGTTGACGCCTTTTGTGATATTGTGAAGATAGGCTAGACCGCTAATTAATATGATGACAGTATAGGCAGAACTAAAGACACATGTCCCCAAATTAAGAGAACCACTCAATTCAGTCATTGATGCGATGGAAACAACAATGAAAATAACAATTCCAGAAATTGGCAGGCGAAAAGTTGTACTCCAATCATCTCGAGGTCTTTTCAGCCACTTCATGTACTGGGCTGTTATCATTGAAAAATAAAGATTACCAATGAGAAAAATCAAACTATAAACTATCAGAGCGATAGCTGCTAAAGTTGCAGCATGCGCCATTAAAAACTCACGAACATTAAGTATATTATCTTCTTTTAATAACTGCAATTGTTGTAGAGCTTGTATTATGTTTTCAATGATCCCTTGTGCAATGAGGGAGGTGTCTGTCGCAGCTTTCACATAGAGTCCAATGAAGGTGACAATAAGAGCAATAAAGTTGGTTAAATGAAAAATAACGGATGATAATGGGTACCATATCAGTGTGTTTTCCTTTTGCGCTGGTCGCGCAAGTCCAAGGAGCCAAGAGGCATAAACAGCGGGAAGAAAAGATAACAGCATAAGCCCAAGAGCAATATAGATATCCGTGGCTATGACAAGAATAACAGTCGCACTTATTAAGGCAACAAAGCTGGCAAATGTTCCTTGACCAAATGCAACAATAAAAATTGGCAATGAAAGAAAGCAGCCAAGAAGAAGAGAAAAAGCGGGAGCTATATTGGCAACACTGAAGATTGCCATGCCTATCACAACAGCAAACAATCCAGCTAAAACACCGGTTAATATCTCATAAGTACGATTTTCTTTCATTTATTGCTGTCCTGCTTTCTGCAGTTAGAGGCATATCACTACCTCAACTTTTATATTTAAGAGCTTAACATAGGATACAATAAGCTATTTTTCTAAACCATAAAAGAAAAGCAACTGGAGAATTTCTCCAATTGCTAGAATGTCTTGATTGTTTACTTTATAACGTATGGAAGTAAGCCTAAAAAGCGAGCGCGTTTGATAGCGTTAGCTAATTCACGCTGTTTTTTCTGACTAACAGCCGTAATTCGTGAAGGAACAATTTTCCCACGTTCAGAAATATAACGTTGTAACAATTTGATATCTTTATAATCAATTTTGGGCGCATTAGCCCCCGAAAAAGGACATGTTTTACGACGACGATGAAAAGGGCGACGTGCAGAGTTTTGATTCGTATCAGTCATCATTCTACCCCTTCTATAGCATTTTCACGTTGACGACGTGGGGAACGGGAGCGCTCTTCATCTTGACCACTATGCGCATTGCGATCAAGATGTGAAAGCATTGCAGATTTTTCTTTTTCGTGTTTTTCTACACGAATGGTCATGTAGCGCAAAATATCTTCATTGATTCGCATTTGACGCTCCATTTCAGCAATTGCTGCAGCTGGTGCATCAATATTGACCAATACATAATAAGCTTTACGGTTTTTACGAATACGATAAGCAAGAGGACGAAGTCCCCAATTTTCTACGCGCCCAACTTTTCCACCGTGCGTTTCAATGACACCTTTGTAAAGACTTAAAAGTTCATCAACTTGCTGCGGTGCAATGTCTTGTCGGGCAAGGAACATATGTTCATAAAGAGCCATTGTTTTGCCTTTCTTCAATTAAATCTTACCGGTTTTAGCGCAAAGCCTCTGCGACTTGTCTTTTTGGGAGATCCAAAGAAGAAAGGACGCGTTTACGATTTGAGACATCTCAGAGCGGAGACACGGGAGGCCGGAAACATTGTATTTCCTACTGATATTTTACAGCCCTCCGTTCAACCTCCAGCTAAAGTGCCGGCAACGAACATTTCATATCTACAAGTTATCTTTTAAAATAGCAAGTTTATACACATAAAAAAATAGATTTATTAAATCTTGATATATTTTCAATATATTTCCCTCTTCTATAAAGAGATAGTGCTGTAACATACAGCTAAAGGAGAGAAAAATGGATTTTTTAAACCAGATTGATGTGACACTTTTTAAGATGTTTGTCGGTAATCATCAGTCTTGGTCAATTCTAGTTTTGTTTAGTATTTTTTGTGCAAAGTTTTTAATTTACATGATTCCTCTTCATCTTTGTGTGTTGTGGTTTTGTGGTGGAGAAAGGGAACGATGTGTCGTGCTAAGCATTTGCATGAGCATTTGTACTGCTCTTTTTATAGGTTATCTCATTTCTCTCATTTATTTTCATCCACGCCCATTCGTTGTAGGGCTGACAACACCACTGATTAAACACCGTGCAACGGCTTCTTTTCCTAGTAATCATGCCTTGACCATTGCATCTTATACAGCGAGCTTTTATTTTTACCGATACAAAGGTACTTTTAAATTTGCCGTTGTGTTTTTATGCTTGATCTCTTGGGCACGCATCTTTGTGGGTGTACATTATCCCTTTGATATTTTAGCAGGTACAATTTTAGGAAGTCTCGTAAGTTTGGGCGTTATTCAGTTTATAGCCCCCTATTTTCCTAAGTTTTTATATCAAATTCCACCCTTAAAATATAATTTGAAGAGAGATATTCGTTCTAAATAAAGCACTTTATCTTGACTTTTTGCGGAAGAATAAGGTCAAAAGAAAATCATTTAATGGCACAATTGAGGAGTCGATTAATGGGTGCAGCTTTTATTTTTCCAGGGCAAGGGAGTCAACTTGTTGGGATGGGGAAGGCGCTTACAGAGCAATTTTTGGTGGCGCGAATGGTTTTCGAGGAAGTTGATGATGCTTTGGGTGAGAAATTATCAGAGATCATTTTTGAAGGTCCAGCAGATGTTTTAATGTTAACAGCCAATGCACAACCAGCATTAATGGCTGTATCCATGGCTGTCATTCGTGTGATGGAACAATTAGGGCTTCGTATAGAAGAAAAGGTAAAGTTTGTTGCCGGTCATTCTTTAGGCGAATATTCGGCTCTTTGTGCTGCTGGTGCATTGAGTCTCACCGATACGGCAAAGCTTTTGCGCATTCGTGGCAATGCCATGCAGGCTGCTGTTGCGGTTGGTGAAGGCTCTATGGCAGCACTTATCGGTTTGGAAGAGCACGTTGTGGAAGAAATTTGCAAAATTGTTTCTGGAGAAGGACTATGCCAGATTGCTAATGATAATGGTGGTGGGCAAATTGTTATTTCAGGTGAAGCAAAAGCCGTTGAGGCAGCGGTAGAGCTTGCATCAACAAAAGGTGCAAAACGTGCACTTCTCCTTCCGGTGTCTGCTCCTTTTCATTCGTCTTTAATGCAGCCTGCTGCGGATGCCATGAAGAAAGCACTTTTGACTGTTAACAAAAACGCCCCTATTGTTCCTTTGATTGCCAATGTTTCTGTTGCACCAGAAAGCGATCCTGAGCGTATTGCTACTCTTCTTGTTCAACAAGTGACTGGGAGGGTGCGGTGGCGTGAAACAATAGAATGGATCGGTGCTAATGGGGTTGATACGCTTTTTGAAGTTGGTTCTGGAAAAGTATTAACAGGTTTAACGCGCCGTATTAACAAGGATATAAAGGGGGTAACAATTGGAACAGTTGATGAAATAGAATCAGCGCTAGGGATGCTTGGCGTTTAATCTATAAGGAGTTAAAAAAATGTTTAGATTAACAGGACGTAAAGCTCTTGTAACGGGGGCATCAGGAGGAATTGGTGAGGCAATTGCACGTTGTTTCCATGCACAAGGCGCCATTGTTGGGCTTCATGGAACACGTGAAGACAAGCTTAAAGAAGTGGCAGCAGAATTAGGACAGAATGTTTTTGTGTTTCCCGCTAATCTTTCTGAACGTCAATCGATTAAACAATTGGCTGAAGTTGCAGAAAAAGAAATGGATGGTGTTGATATTTTGGTCAACAATGCGGGAATCACCAGGGATGGTCTTTTTGTGCGTATGCAAGATAAAGACTGGGATGAAGTTTTAGAAGTTAATCTAACAGCTGCTTCTCTTTTGACGCGTGAATTAACACATTTTATGATGCGTCGTCGTTATGGAAGGATTATTAATATCACATCAGTTGTTGGTGTTGTGGGAAATCCTGGACAAACGAATTATTGTGCTGCAAAAGCAGGCTTGATAGGCTTTTCTAAAGCATTGGCACAAGAAATTGCTTCGCGAAACATTACTGTCAATTGTATTGCTCCAGGATTTATTAAATCTGCAATGACAGATAAGCTTAATGAAAAGCAAAAAGAAGCTATTATGGCTGCGATTCCAATGAAGCGTATGGGGAGTGGGCAAGAAATAGCCACTGCTGCTGTTTATCTAGCGAGCGATGAAGCGGCCTATATGACAGGTCAAACACTCCATATTAATGGTGGAATGGCAATGATTTAAGTATTTTCTTGTATTCCACATTGATTTATAAGCTGTATTATTTTAGATAGTAACGATTAAAATGAAAAGATGCGCTATTTCTTTAACTTGATCGTTGATCAATTGATGTCAGAATGTCAGATTGGTTCATTTTGTAGGGGATATCCACAGGATGTTTTAAATCATTGCTAAAATCTTTTAAAGGAATGCATCTATTGCTTGATTAGATGAGCCGATATAGTTAACCAAATTATAGGAAAATATAAATTCGAGGATTTCAATATGAGTGATACAGTAGAGCGCGTTAAAAAAATTATTGTGGAACATCTTGGGGTTAATGCTGATAAAGTCGTGGAAAATGCGAGCTTTATCGACGATCTAGGGGCTGATAGCCTTGATACCGTTGAACTCGTTATGGCTTTTGAAGAAGAATTTGGTGTAGAAATTCCAGATGAAGCTGCTGAAACGATTTTCACAGTTGGTGATGCAGTAAAGTTCATTGATAAAGCTTCTGCATAATTACCAAAGGGCAAAGGCACTCATTGCTTTTGCCTGTATTCTTCGGAGTTCTTTTGAAAAGAGAGCTTTGAGAGCTGAAGTTTAGTTCAAGGTTAGAAGTTATGAGACGTGTTGTTGTTACTGGTTTAGGATTGGTATCTCCATTGGCTGGTAATATTGAATATAGTTGGAAACGACTTCTTGAAGGGAGAAGTGGTGTTCGGCGTATTACTGAATTTGATGTGTCCGATTTGCCATGCCAGATTGCAGCGCGTATCCCTGTAGGGGACGGAACAGAGGGCACTTATAATGCTGATTTGTATATGGAACCTAAAGAGCAACGGAAGGTTGATGCATTTATTGTTTATGCAATGGCTGCTGCTAACCAAGCACTTGCAGATGCTGAATGGTTTCCTAAGAATGATGAAGATCAGATTTGTACAGGGGTATTAATTGGTTCGGGGATTGGGGGGATTGAGGGCATTGTTGAAGCTGGTTATACGCTTCGTGATAAAGGTCCGCGTCGTGTTTCTCCTTTTTTTATTCCAGGTCGTTTGATTAATCTTGCTTCTGGTTATGTGTCCATTCAATATGGTTTACGGGGGCCTAATCATTCGGTTGTGACGGCTTGTTCGACAGGAGCCCATGCGATCGGTGATGCGACACGTTTGATTATGTTCGGTGATGCAGATGTTATGGTGGCAGGGGGGGCCGAATCTCCGATAAATCGGATATCTCTCGCGGGCTTTTCTGCTTGTAGAGCTCTTTCTACTTGTCGCAATGATGATCCTGAACGGGCCTCACGTCCTTATGATGCTGATCGTGATGGTTTTGTGATGGGGGAGGGAGCGGCGGTTGTTGTTTTAGAAGAACTGGAACATGCTAAAAAACGAGGAGCACGTATTTATGCTGAGGTTATCGGCTATGGTTTATCGGGTGATGCTTACCACATTACAGCGCCTTCAGAAAGTGGTGAAGGGGCTCAGCGTAGTATGATGGCCGCTCTTAAGCGCGCACAAGTGAATGTGAGTGAACTTGATTATATTAATGCTCATGGTACATCAACGATGGCTGATTCCATAGAGCTAGCAGCTGTTGAGCGTGTTTTAGGGAATTATGCACCACAAGTTTCTATGTCATCAACCAAATCCTCTATCGGGCATTTACTTGGTGCAGCCGGTGCTGCTGAGGCTATTTTTTGTGTTTTAGCTATACGGGATAACATAGCGCCAGCGACACTTAATCTTGACAACCCATCGATTGAAACGAAAATTGATCTTGTCCCGCACAAACCACGTGAACGAAAGATTGATACGATTCTTTCCAATTCTTTTGGATTTGGTGGGACAAATGCATCGTTGGTGATGCAGCGTTTTAGGGGATAATAAGTATTTTTATTTAATTTCTGCTTTTGAATTTTCACCTTTATTATAAGGTGAATAAGAAGTTATAATATTGTCCTTAATCGCTTTTGAGGGGTTATGTCTGATGTGAAAAATGGAAAATCATTAAAGGACATAAGTGATTCCTCTTTGAATCATTGAGCAGATAGTTAGGCATGTTAACACATAAAAAACAAAAGAAATCATCTATCGTCCGTAATCCATTGGTCATTCTTGGTCATTTTTTTCTCATGCTGATTGTGATTATTCTTTTCGGCATAAGTATTCCTCTTTATATTGGAAAAAGTATTTTTGAAGAAAAGGGAAAAATTGAGGAAGAACAAGTTATTCTTATCAGTCCTGGCACAGGAATTCGTGAAATTGCTTCATTACTAGAAAAACGTGGTTTCATTCGATCATCAGATATTTTTGTTTATGGGGTTGGCTATCACAAAAACACAAGTCACCTGAAGGCTGGTGAATATTTAATTCCAGCCCATGCTTCAATGCAGGATATTATGGATATTCTTGTGAAAGGAAAATCCATTGAGTATACCTTTACAGTACCGGAAGGTTTAACGGTTCAGCAAGTTTTCGATCGTTTAGCGGCAAATGAAATTTTGATTGGGGACCTTCCAAAAGTTTTGCCTCCAGAGGGCTATTTGATGACGGATACTGTTCGCTTTATTCGGGGGACAACACGTAAAGAAATTATAAACAGATTGTATGAGGGACAGAAAAAATTAATTCATGCGATATGGGCTACGCGTTCACTTGATTTACCCATTAAATCAATTGATGAATTTGTCATATTGGCCTCAATTGTTGAAAAAGAAACAGGTGTTGCAGCAGAGAGGCCAATGGTTGCTGCGGTATTTTATAACCGCCTTGCAAAGCATATGCGTCTTCAATCGGATCCAACGGTAATTTATGGTCTCTTTGGAGGAAAAGGAAAGCCATCGGGACGTGCGATTTACCGTTCAGATCTTGAGAAGGAAACACCCTATAATACTTATAAAATTAATGGTTTGCCCCCAACAGCTATTGCAAATCCAGGTCGCGATTCTTTGAAAGCGGTGGCACATCCACCAAGCAGTGATGCGCTTTATTTTGTTGCAGATGGTTCAGGAGGACATGTTTTCTCTCGAACCTTAGAAGAACATAATATGAATGTTCGCAAATGGCGAGAATTAAAGGCAGGACATTGATTTATAATGATACCGCATTTTTTGACATCGTAAATGAGAGCCCCCAATATAGTAAGATTTTTCTGCTTAAACTTTTGATGAGAATGATAAAAAATGATTTTCTTGTATGTTACAAGTAGGATGAGCGTATAGATACAAAATATTTAAGAGATAAATTAATATATTTCTGATAAATTATCTCAATAAAAGTGTAGAATAATATTGAGAACGGCTAAAAAAATTGATTAGGGAAAAGTTTAGATAATGTATCGTCCAAATTTTGAAGAAAAATTTATACAAAGTAGAGTGGTGTAATGACAGTCATTGAAAGTGAATTGAATACTCTAAAAACAAAACAACGCCGCGGTTTTTTATTTATTCTCTCTTCACCTTCAGGTGCTGGTAAATCAACAATTTCGAGATTACTTTTAAAAGATGGACACTTAGAGCTTTCTGTCAGTGTGACCACAAGGAAAAAGCGTTCCAGTGAAGTCAATGGACTCCACTATCACTTTATTTCAAAGGAAGAGTTTGACCATAAACGTGATAGAGATGAATTTATTGAATGGGCAGAAGTCCATGGGAATTATTATGGCACGTTACGTGAAACTGTTGAAAATACATTGAGTGTTGGCCGTGATATGCTATTTGATATTGATTATCAAGGCACCAAGCAGATGCAAAAAAAGATGCCAGGAGACACCGTATCTGTTTTTATTCTTCCACCATCAATGAAAGAGCTGGTTTCACGTTTACATCGTCGAGCAGAAGATAGTCAAGATATCATCAATTTACGATTGGAAAATGCACGAACGGAGCTAAAACATTGGCGTTCCTATGATTATATTGTGATTAATGAAGATTTAGATCAGTCTTTATCTTTTATTAGGTCAATTTATTTAGCTGAAACCGCAAAACGCGAGAGATGTGCTTTTCTTGAAACTTTTATTGATGAACTTATTTCTGAAAAGATTGATTAATATTTTTGTTGTTTTGAAAAAGTTGTACTTTTTAGGTTATCAAATTCGCTAAAGTCACAAATTCAGAAATTGAAAGTGTTTCAGCACGGCGTGTCCCATCAATTCCAGCTTTTTTTAAAAGAATTTCACCTCCAAGAGTTCTGAAATTTTGACGAAGCATTTTTCGTCTTTGTCCAAAAGCGGTTTTTGTAACAAAGCTTAGTTTTTGTGCAGAGCAGACAAGAGGTTGAGCGCGTGGAATGATATGAACAACGGAAGAAGTTACTTTAGGCGCTGGTATGAAGGCTTGAGGAGGAACATCAAAGGCAATTTTAGCCATGGTACGCCAGCCAGTTAAGACACTAAGACGTCCATAATGAGAAGATTGAGGTTTGGCCGTAATTCGTTTGGCAACTTCACGTTGAAACATCAATGTCATTGATTCATAAAAAGGGGGCCATGGTTCAGTTGAAAGCCAATTTAATAAGAGTTGCGTTCCAATGTTATAAGGAAGATTGGCGATAATGCGTGGTTTTTCTGGGCTCGTTTCAAAGAGTTTTGAAAAATCTTGTTTCAGTGCATCATTACAGATAAGTTTTAATTGGTTCGGATAGTGCTTTTCTATTTCTAAGAGGGCTGGTATGCAGCGCTCATCGCGCTCTATTGCTGTTACAATAGCGCCCTTTGCTAGCAAAGCGCGCGTGAGTCCTCCAGGACCTGGACCAATTTCAAGAACAGGTTTTCCTTCTATATTGCCTGCTTGATGCGCAATTTTAGATGTTAAATTCAGATCAAAAAGGAAATTTTGCCCTAAAGATTTATGAGCTTGTAACCCATATGTATCAATGACCTCACGCAGGGGAGGGAGATTATCTATTGGCATGATATCGAATTATTTTTTGCAAGTTTATTTGCAAGTTTAAGGGCAGCAATAAAGCTTTCAGGAGAAGCTATGCCTTTATCAGCAATGTCAAAAGCAGTTCCGTGATCTGGAGACGTACGAATGAAAGGTAGACCTAACGTGACGTTAACGGTGGTATCAAAATCTAATGTTTTAACAGGGATAAGAGCTTGATCATGATACATGCAAAGAGCAACATCATATGTTTTTCTTGCGCATTCATGGAACATTGTATCGGCAGGAAGCGGACCTGTAATATTGAGGCCTTTCTTTTTAAGATATTCAATAGCAGGAGTGATAACTTCAATATCTTCTTTTCCTATTGCACCTTCTTCTCCAGCATGAGGATTAAGACCAGCGACAGCCAGCCGAGGTGACGTTATTTGAAATCGTGTCTTTAAGTCGCATTCAGTAATGAAGGCCGTTTGAATGATTAAATGACGGGTCAGCTGTGAAGGAACATCTTTAAATGGAATATGAACAGTCATTGGTACCGTTTTTAATCGAGGCCCTGCTAACATCATAACTGGATGATAACATTTATGAAAAGCTTTATGGGCCAAATCGGCTAAAAATTCTGTATGACCTGGAAATTCAAATCCGGCGTCATAAAGATTCTTTTTGGCAATAGGACAAGTAACCAATGCGGAAGCATGTCCACTTTGAATCAATTGAACACCGCGCTCAATAGCCTCAATGATTCCAGCAGCATTGTTTGGAGAAGGAAAACCTAATTGATCACTTTGTTTGTTTTTTAACGGTATGAGAGGGAGAGCGTTTTGAAAATTTTTGACAGGATCGGTGGTTAAAACAGATTCCACCTCAACATCCATCTGTAAAAAACGAGCGCGTGAATGAATAACATCTGGATCGGCGATAAGCACAAAAGCCGGAACTTGGCGGGTAACACGCAAATTCCACGCTTTTAGAGCTATTTCAGGACCAATTCCGGCAGGATCCCCACCACTAACAACAAGAGCCGTCATTATTGAATACGTGCTACGCGCCGCAGTTCTTCTAAATACTTTTCGCTTAATTCTTCAAGTTTTTTCGGGCTTCTTTTTTTACTATCTTGAAGAGAAAATATCAGCCGAGCAACATAATCATCAGAAACCCTTTTTATTTTACAAACAGCAATGGCTTCGATTCCATCAGATGTTTCTTGCAATTTTGTCATTTTTCCAGCAGGTGTTGCAAGAATAGCTTGCTCCCATGCACTGGGAAGTTGAGGTTCCAGAAACTTTCCTAAATGACGGATCGTAACGTCTAAAATACCTTTTGCTTGATTGTGAGCATTTGCACATCCACGGAAATGTGCGCGGAAATTGCTCGCTTCTCTTTGACGTCTTTCCAAGATTTCTGAACGACGATGGGCAGGAATAACAAAAACAATGCGCTGTAATGTATATTCGTTGGTTGAAGGTTTAACACCACCATTTTTTAATATTCTGCGCACAGCTTCTTGTTCGCTAACCATACCCATTTGAGCTTGATAGCGTGCGCTAACAAGACGCCCCCATCCTATTTGTCCACGGATGTAATCTTTAAAATGTTGTACAGTGATATCATTTTGGATCAGAATTTGGTTGAGCTGATCAATTGTCATATTATTTTGCGTTGCAAAATTCTCAAAAGCTTTATCAACTTCATCATTGCTTACCTCAACATTACGGCGCTTTATTTCAATATTTTTTAGTTCTTCTTCGATAAGCTCTTTTTTAGCCTGAGCCACCAAATTGCCTTGTTTGTGTTGCAATCTGAGAAATGCAATGCGCCTTTGTATATCATAATTTGTGATAGGATTGCCATTAACTGTAACAACAATAGCAGTCTGAGCAAATGCCGACGGAATCAAAAATTCATTTATCAGCAGGCTGCTTACGCTCAAAGACGTAATACAAAATAAAGCAAGAACATGCTTTTTCAATTTATTCATGTAAATAAGCTTTTTATTCATGTAAATAAGCTTTCGCAATGTTTATTAATTCTCATCAATGACTTAAACTACACGTTTTCTTTCATAAAAACAATAATAAGTTAAATTACCTATACATTCTCTTTATAAATTTGAATTTATCTTTTTTCCGATATCTGCGATTGTACGCAATGAGAGAGAGAAATTAAAGTTTTGCAAGGGTGTTTTTCTCCCCGGATTCATTACTTGTTGATAACCGAATGTGAACCCGAAACATTCATCTATATAATTCAAGCTAATTCCTCGTTTTATGAATGTACCAGATACGAGATCATAACCGGCATTGCTATTAATGGACCAATAGTCTGCCAGTTTTAAGCCCGTTTGAAAAGAAACTTCTTGGCGCTCTCGTGGATATTCGTAATTCGGTTGGCTTGCGATATAAGCATATTGTACAGAGGCCCAAAAATTTTTCCACCTTTGTGATGCTTCGACTTCACTACGGCGGATTTTTCCTGTTTTTTTGTCAAAGCGTCCACGTGTTTCTAAGGAAAAACCATTTTTATGGGTTGCGCCAAACATTGCAACATAGTCTGAACGTTTTGCCTCTAAGCTAGAATGAATACCAACATTAACAAGGTCTTTTCCTACAAAAGAATTTTTTCCTGCCAGATGAAAGGATTGCCCAATGAGACCATAAAGAGACCAATTGTCATTAAAGCTTCCAGAATATCTTAGACCTATATTGGCTCTTGTACCACCTTCTACACGATCATAACCAGAAAATTTATCTCGTTGAAAGAGAGTGGTTGCATCAAAGACAAAGCTTTGTGCATCTTCATTAGGAAGTTGTCCGATATATTTTTCGTTATTGCGTATAAAAATTTGTGCGGTTGGTTCTATAATATGTGTAGAATGAGCAGCTGTAATAAGGAAGGGATAGCGTGCTTCCAACCCTGCTGTTGCCATACTACGAATTGTTGAGCCACGAATTGCGGATAAGCTATTGTTTTCTACAGAAGCAGCATGATTTTCGTGTACATTGGTTGTAAGGATATCGGCCCGTAGAGAAAGAAGGGGGGTTAATATGAGGCCATTGTGCGTGTTAAAGCGCTTTTTCCATTGAAGCTCATTTGTTAAACGCAAACTATTTCCAGCCATGCCAGAAAGTCTTACAGTGTTGAGAGGATTTTCGTTCCAGTTGGGTGAACTGAAGTCGGCATGACGACGGTAAATTGATTGTATATTGCTATGGAAGATAAGCTCTCCATTATAAATGGGCTCATCTGGTATAAAAGAATAATCGATGCGTGGTAGAACCCATGCTTGCTGAGAGTGACGTTCATAATGAGGATCATTCAATATCGAATCTTGAATTTTAAAATGATAAAAACGCATATCAAAATAGTTTTTTCCTGCAAGACCATTCAGATAGATCTGGGAAAATTGTGTAGGATTGCTATAGTTTTCAAGCTTGTAGGCACGACTAAAATGCCGATCGGATTGTGCAAGAATATTCCATCCATAAGTCCAGTGTGAATTAATACGAAAATCCCCCTTTGTTGCCAGCATATAACGGTTTTTATGCTGTGCATCAATCGTATCATCATCAAATCTATGCGGTTTCATTTGATATATATGAGCAAAGCGAATGTTATAACTGCCCATTTTAAAACGCTGACGCCATTCCCCTTCGGTTAAAAGTCCTTGTTGAGTATAAACCGTAGAAGAAAGCGTAAAATCATAATGGGGAGCGAGATTCCAGAAATAAGAATTCTTCATCCCCATACCGAGATAATCAGTATAGAAAAAATTAGGCGTAAGCAGACCACTAGCACGCCTGACAGTTGGATCATAGAGCTCAAAATTTGGAAATTTTATAATCGGTACACCAAAAACTTCAAAACTGCTATTTTCAAAACGAATTTTTTTTACGCGATTATTCCATATGATTTTTCTGGCTTTAATTTTCCATAAGACATCTCTATCTGGTTTATAAGAGCAAGGTTCACAGGCTGTATAGCTTGCATTTTCAAAGATTGTTACCTGATTATTTTTGCGTGTAGCATTTTGAGCGGCAAAGTGCACATTGTTGGCTGTATCAATGCGTAAGGCGTTTACAAAACCCTCACCAAGATCTTTGGTCATATCAATTTGATTAGAATAAATCTTATTACCATCTTTTTGAGTAATTTCAACGTTTCCTTGTGCTATAAGTCGTCCTGTTTTTTGGTTGTAAATGATTTTTTGAGCGACAACTTTATTGCCATCATATTCAACTTGGACATTACCTTGGGCAGAAACAGTGTTTTCATCACGGTTGTAGATGAGTTCATCCGCAGAGAGCAAAAGAGGACGTTCTGGGTTTTGAATGCGACTTTGAGGAGGAGACATAAGGCTTTGGGCGTGTGCACAATAAGGCAACGCTCCTCCTAAAATAACCGCTATAACACTTCTGAAAGTGAGAGCACTTAATTTTGTTAAAATGATTTTCTTACGTGTTAATGCTTTCACTTAGCCATCCTCTTTATGAAGTAAAAAAGACATTCCCAAGAATAATGCAATAACAACAGGTGTCCAAGCGGCAATAATTGGTGGAATATATCCAGCATTACCAAAAGCTTGAACAAGTACGGAAATAACATAAAGCATAAATCCAGCTATTACGCCACCAAGAATCAACGTTCTAGATTGTCCAAAACGTGTAAAATTTAAAGATACAGTTGCTGCAATGAGAGTCATTGCCACAAGCAATGCCGGTAAGGCAATCAAAGATTGTAAATACATATCAAAATTATGAGCAGAATAGCCAAATGAACGTGCGATCATGATCTTTTTTGGCAATTGGTAAAATGGAATAGTTGCGGGGTTCACTAGACGTTCCGTTAAAAATTCAGGCTTTAGATTGGTTTTTATTTTCAACACGGTAAATTTTTCAGGAGGATGTCCTATTTTATAGATTGTTCCATTTGTTAATAGCCAAGCGCCATTGGTCAAGGTTGCTTTTGGGGTGTTAATCCAATTTTTGACGGTTGCGTCGTCTTTGTATTGTACAA
Source organism: Bartonella sp. AU15XJBT (assembly GCF_028618615.1). Lineage (NCBI taxonomy): Bacteria > Pseudomonadati > Pseudomonadota > Alphaproteobacteria > Hyphomicrobiales > Bartonellaceae > Bartonella > Bartonella sp. AU15XJBT. The sequence goes on along the minus strand of NZ_JAQITG010000002.1, from coordinate 75,757 downwards.
AGGTTGCATCGAGAAGAGAAAGCCCTTGATCGGTGATAAATTTAGCTCCAATGGTTGTTCTACCTAAATCTGTACGCTGTGTTAACCAGTGGATACGCGTATTATGAAGAGATGTTAGGACATTATTATTGCGCCATTCAGTCATCATTTTTTCTGCTTGAGAAAATCCCCAGGCAGCGAGTGGATTGATGAGAAGAATTGAAAATAATCCCAAAAGAAAAGCTCCCAAACAAGCTGGCATAAGAAATTGCCATGCAGAAACACCGATTGAGCGCGTCACGACAAGTTCAAGTTTTTTATTAAGCGAGATAAGCGTTGTCATTGCAGAAAAGAGTGCAATAAAAGGGATAAGTTGTTGCATAATAAAAGGGATGCGTAAAACAGAGAGGAGAAATGCATCTTTTGCGGTATAATGCGGAAGGGAAGGCAGTCTACCGGAGTTTTCTGTAAAATCGATTAAAAGAGCAAGAACAAAAATACTCCCCCAAAAATAACAAGTTATTTTAAGGTAACGTATAAAAAAATAGCGTCCAAGTGTCCACCCAATCATGATATTTCATCCAGAGAATCTTGAGATTTTCGATGTTCAAATTTGTTCACTACTTTTTGAAAAGTGATTTGAAGTATTTCATTAAGTTTTGCGGGGAGTCCAATTTTATGATTCGTTAAAAGCATAAAAAAGACAAATAGACTTGTTCCTATGGGCGTAATATAGAGAAGGGGAACATATGCAAGATCGTTTTTTGCTTTTTCGGCGAAAAAATACCCTATCCAATAGACCAGAAAAGAAAGGGCAATCGCCGAAAAATTTGCGCAGTAGCGTGCTTGTCGATGGGAGCCTACGTTTCCCGCCGCTGCTAATGCAATAAGTGAAAAAACGATTGGATAGAGCCATTGTGTTAGTCGGCGGTGAAACTCAGCTTTATATTGGAGTGGTTTTCGTTGATAGTAGGGATCTTTTGGGTCAGGTTTTTGTAAATAAGAAAGAGACCGATCTTTTGGATAAAGAGTAGGTGTTTTATCACTGGGAATAAATTCCCCTAGGCTAAAGGTGTATGCGCTAAATTGAACGATTGAAACGCTATTATTTTCATGATTAACTCTTTCTATTTCACCGTTATTGAGGATTAAAAAGCGACCGTTTTGATTGCTTACGATAGAGGCCTTTGTTGCATAATAAAAAAGATCAGTTTTAGGGTCACGCTGGTCGGCAATGAAAAGACGTCCAAGTGTTCCGTTTGGATTCCGTTCGCCGATCTCTATGTAAAGGTTATTGGCGAGTTTTTGAAAGCTTCCTTCACTAATGAACAGATTAATAAGATCAAAATGGGCACTTGCTAGCATTTGTCGCATATGAAGACGCGCTTGAGGAACAACAAAATTAGCTATAGAAAAGGAGATACATGATGCAACAATAGCAAGAAGAAGAATAGGTTTCCAAACAGTACTCTTAGGAAAACCAGAGGCATTAATAACAGCAAGTTCTGAGTCTTGATTCATTGCTGAAAGGGTAGTTATAACTGCGATCATTAATGCAAATGGAATGACAAGAAAAATAACAGAAGGAACCAATGAGAATGAAAATTGCAAGACTGTGAGGAGTGTTTGTTTACTTGTTGTGAGAAAGTTTATCCGCGCAAGAATTTGCACCGTCCAACTAACGCCTACTGCTGCAATCATGACAGAACTAAACAAAACAAAGACACGTTTCAGGATGTAGAACTCAATAATACGCATAAATTGGGGAACATCCTCAGTCTTTAATTCGATAGCAAATATTTTTACTGCTTCCGGTTAAAATGCAATAAAATTAAAAAAACATCCTTCCATGAATTGGACATTTTTAGCAAATAAATAATATAAGGTTTCTCGTTAAATTCCCTTTAATTTTTTCACATATTATATTTTATTTTTAATGATAGTCTACAAAGAATCTAGAAAATAATTTAAAAAACTTTTTTATTAACGTTGAAAATAATTTTTTTTATCTTTTAAAGAGTCTTTTAAAACCACGGGCAAAAAGATAATGCATCTCAATTGAAAAAGAGGTTTATATCTTGAACCGTTTCCTTTTATATGAGGAGTATAGAAGTGTCTCTAAAAAAGATGTTAGCTTTTTTATAAAGAGTTATGAGGGCTTAAGAGGTTGGACATTTTATTCTATCATTTGACGCAGTCAACGCTGAAAGATATTTTGCCAACGCTTGTGGAGCGTGCATTGGCTCGTTTTGGTAAGGTAACAATACAATGCGTGAGTGAAGAACAACGCGATTCTATAGATATGCATTTATGGGTTTATGCTGATGAATCATTTATTGGACATGGAACGGAGTGTGATCAATATGCGAACCTTCAGCCTGTATTTCTGACGATAGGACAAGAAAATCCGAATGATTCAAAGATTCGTTTTCTCATAGAGGGAGCTGTTTGTTCGGATATTAATGCTTATCAACGGCTTGTCGTACTATTTGATGGTAGAAATGATGAGCAGTTGAATTTTGCTCGGGCGCAGTGGAAAAAATATAAAATGGAAAATCATAATTTAACCTATTGGCAACAGACTGAAGATCGTTGTTGGGAAAAACAAGTTTAATGCGCCTCGTATCTTTTGTTATGGTTTTGATAGGATTGGTAGGAATCGTAAACCCAGCCCTTTTTATTGTGGAAGGATCAGGGGGAGGGCGTTGGGTCTTTATTGTTATTTTTCTTTTAGGCATGCTCAAGATATGGCCTATAATTAAAAAAATGAAACGGCATGACGATGATGATTGATCGAATTTTGCTTGTTTTATGGGCTGTAATGCTGGCTTTTTTTTGCGTTTCGTGGTTGGGGACAACGCATATCCTATCAGGGGTATTTGCTGTTGCTGATATGAGCAATATTGCGGATTTTTTATTTTTCTTTTTGAGTGCATTGTTTGCGGGAATATTGTGGTGGAGTATACCGCAACCTATGTCTTTAAAAATGAGACTGGCGGCATTTTTTCTGCCAGTCTTTATTTTATTCTTCGTTATTATATTTTAGTTGGATATTTCATCATCTGTAAATCCGACAAAACAAATCAGTGAAATAAAAGAAGCAAAAAGCAAATAATAGCCGATATAAGACGTATCAAAATGTTGCACCAAGTATTCTGCAATATAAGGTGCGAGAGAGGCTCCTACGATACCAGATAAGTTGAAAGTAATAGAAGAGCCTGTGTATCGAATGGCTGTCGGGTATGGTGAAGCCAAAACAGCACCAAGAGGACTGTATATCATCCCCATGATAGACAAACCAATGACAGACATTGCAAGGACTCCTATAACTCCGGAATTTAAGAAATAAGGAATTGCGAAAGAATAGATACCGGTGATGATTGTAATCCAAATCATCAAAGTTCTTCGTCTAATACGATCAGCGAGTCTTCCAGTAATGATCGTAAAAATTCCGCAGAAAATAGCACCGACAATTTCGACTTGAAGAGCTTGATAATATGACAATTGCAAATGGTTTGTTGAATAGCTTAACAAATATGCAGTAACCAAGTAAAACAAAACAAATGTTGCCATACCAGAAAATATTCCAAGAAATAAAATTCGAGGACATTTTAAAAAGACATCGATGATAGGAACTTTGACACGTTCTTTACTTTCAAGATTTTTTTTGAATTGAACAGTTTCATTGATTGAAAGACGAACCCATAATCCTATAATCATAAAAACAACTGAAGCAATAAAAGGAATGCGCCATCCCCAAGCGACAAGTGCATCATGATCAAGGAAGTATAACAGACCTAAATAAACAGCAATGGATAAAAACAAACCGATTGGAACGCCCAATTGGGGAAACATTGCATACCAGCCCCGCTTTTCTGGAGGGGCATTTTCTGTTGCGAGCAAAACAGCGCCTCCCCATTCTCCCCCTAATCCCATTCCCTGTCCAATACGGCACAAGGTTAAGAGGAAGGGGGCAAACCATCCAGCGGTTTCATATGTGGGAAGAAAACCAATAATGACTGTTGAAAGACCCATTGTGAGAAGAGAGGCAATGAGTGTTGCTTTTCTTCCAATTTTATCTCCAAAATGTCCAAAGACAATTGATCCAAAGGGCCGAGCAAAAAAGGCTGCTCCAAAGATCAGAAAAGATTGTAAAATGGCAATCTGATCATTTTGTGTTGGAAAAAACACATGAGGAAATATAAGAGCTGCGGCAGTGGCAAAGACATAGAAATCAAAGAATTCAATTGTTGGGCCAATAAGGCTTGCAAACAAAATACGACGAGGGGAATTTCTGTTGCTTGTACCTTGCATTTCTAAGTTTATAGACATGAATAGAATGTCCCTTTCAGTATATGACAAATCAAATATGAATTAATCGACTATAATTATAAAAATTTCAAATCAGTGTCGAGTCGATATTATGAGGTTTCTTAATATATTAGAACAATGATGATAGACTGATGAACATCAATAAGTGTTTTTTAGATTATCAAAATTGAATAGAATAAAGAAACTGTTTTAAATGCTGTAAAAGATGGAAATATGTGGCCATAAAGACCGCTCTCATTCATAGTGCTATTTCCTTTAAAGTTTAAGGCCATTTTTATCATTGAGGGATCAATCTTATTCGTAGATCAGTGTTTTAGTGTCTCAAAAATATTAAAATTTTTTTTATGAATATAATTATAACACTTTTTAGTTGCATAAGTAAAAATTAAATCTTTTAGTTGTGCATACATTTAAAAACACATAGTGTGTATTTGATCTGTCAGAGCTTAATCATCGAATGCTTTATTATCTTAAAAAAATATGCGGTTAAGTCATTACAGAATGTTGTTTTGGTCTATGCACTTTTTTCTAAATGGGGGGGATTTAAATTTGGAATTATGGAGTGTGAATAATGCAACGCAAATTGAAATTAAGTTTTTGTGCGTTAATGACCAGTAGTTTTTTTGTCAAGATTGCGAATGCAGATGGAGTAGCAACACTAAAAGAAAAGCTGTTAACACCAGTAGGTATCAATGAACAGCTAGAAGAGACAAAAAAATTGTTATCAAAAGTGAGGGGATTAAAAGAGAAAAAAGAGGGGGCAAAAATGATAGCGCATGAAAAGACACTAGAAAGAAGGAAGTCTTCAGAAGAGGAAAAGAAGGGATTAGAAAATCTACTCTTTGAAGTTCTCACAAATTCAATAATAAGCGATGGGGTTGCTATTTATATTACGAATCGTGACTCTGAAGGTTCTGAAATAAATAGCTTTAGCTATGAAGATGCTGCCTATTCCATCAATAATACGGTTCAAGAGGGTGGAAAACTCTACATTGATGCAGCAAGTGTGAGTAGGGATACGATCATTGAGCATGGTGGGATTGAGTTTGTCCAAAGCTTGAGCAGTTCAGAATATGCTTTTGTTAAAAAAGGGGGACAACAAATTGTTGAAAGTGGTGCAAATGCTGAAGGGACTAAAATTCATGGTGGTGAGCAGATTATTTTTGGTAAGGGGATCCTTGGAGAAGGTTCGTCGCGTAAAGATAAGGAAAGCAGTGCTTATGGCACTGAAATTCATGCTGCTGATGGAATGCCAGGAATACAAAGTGTCTATAGTGGGGGGATAGCTGTTGACACAAGGGTTATGAAAGGAGGGGTTCAGAATCTTGATGGTAAAGAGAATTTTAATAACAGCTTCTCAGAAGATGCTGATACAGCCGATATAGAAGAGGAAGATTTTACAATCAATGAGGGGGCTTTTGCATTCAATACCGAACTTTTTAAAAATGGGATGCAGAATATCTTTTCGGGAGGGAATGCGAGTAAAGTTACTTTATACGATAGAGCTACTCAGAAGATATATGATTCTGGATATACGGATGATCTAACAATTAATCATCAAGCAAGGTCATGGGCTTTTGCGGGGGCAATATTAGACAAAGATACAAATGTCTATGACTTTGGCAGCCTCTATCTTTATGCTGGAAATGATGAAGCGGTTACGGAAGTAGAAAATCTTAATTTAAATGGAGAAGATACCAAACTCTATATTATTGCTTCTGAAGATAACAGAAAAAAAACTCATGTTAATATCCAGAATTTAAAAGGAAATGGTAGAGTTATTTTTACGTCTTTCGGGACTGATAAGCGTTACTCAGAGCTTAATATTGAGGATCTTTCAGGTTCTTTCCATTTCGATTTTAATGTTAATTTTGCCAAGCATCTTAGTGATTATCTTGTCATTAAAGAAAGTGGCTCTGGTTCTCACACAATAAGTGTGGCTGATTCTGGTCGTGAAATTACAAGTTCTTCTTACAAAAAGCTTAAATTAATTTCTGATCACAGTGGGAACGCTCATTTTACTCTAACAAACACTTTTGGTGAAAAAATCAGGGCTATTGATGCCGGAACCTATAGGTATCGTTTGAAACATAGAAACGATAAAGGCACCGGTAAAATTTGGTATTTAGATGCGAATTATGCTGTTGATGAGGCAAATACCTCTTTATTTTCTGATTTTAGCTTGCAACCATCTGTTATGGCTTCATTATCGAATGATCTCACAGACCTCACCATTGAAAAGGGAATGATTGTCACGATTACGGATCCTAGCTTTGATAGTAGCGGTGAAAAAGTTGAGAGCAATGGAGAAACTTCAATTAGTAATACAGTTAAAGATGGTGGAACGCTTTCCTTTTATAGCGGTGGTTTTAGCTTGTATACGACAATTCAAAGAGGAGGGACTGAGCTTATTGGAAAGCAGGGGCTTTCACAAGATAGTACAGTTAAGAGAGGGGGAACACAAAAGGTTGAAGATGGGGGGAAAGTTGAAGGGGCTAAAATTTACGGTGGTGAGCAGTTTGTTTCAGGAAAGTCTGATATTAAAGGGGCGATGGTAAGGAGCAGCGCTTATGACAGCGTTATTTCTGGTGAAAATGGAGTAATAGGATATCAGAATGTGTACGATGATGGAGAGGTTTTTAACACAAAGATCATGGCAGGAGGAGTACAAAATCTTTATGTAGAAGATAACCTAGACGATTATAGCAGTTTTGCATTTGATACAGAGGTCTTTTCTGGTGGAGAGCAACACGTTTTAGCGGGAGGAATAGCTCTTGGAGTTCTTTTACAAGGGAATGCTTTCCAAGCAATAGATTTAGGGGGCTATGTAAAAGATTTAATCATTAAGGATCAAGCACAATCATGGTTACATTCTGGGGCAACATTAGAAGGAAGCACCATGATTCATGATTCTGGACGAATTTATCTTTATGCTGGTGCTGATCGATCTCGTACTGAAGTAGAAACAATTGTTTTAAATGGCAAAGATACAAAATTGTACGCTATTGCTTCTAAGATGGATGGCGAAAGTTCTTTGATTGAGAATCTGAGTGGTGATGGCAGCGTTATTTTTACTTCTACCGTATTTAATCCACATTACTCTAAACTTGAGGTCGGTAATCTTTCAGGGAGTTTACATTTTAGACTAAATACCAATTTTGAGGAGCAACGCGGAGATTATCTCCTTATAAAAAAGGGCGATGGACATCACACAATAAGCGTGATTGATTCTGGTATTGAAATTGCCAATTCTTCTCTACAAACGCAAAATTTAGTTCTTGAACTTAATTTGATTAATGATCAAAGCGGAAAGGCTCATTTTGCTCTGACGGATTTTTCTGGTGAAAAGATTAGCACGATTGATGGTGGAGCTTATCTATATGTTCTAAAGGAAAAAGATTATAACGGTGGAAAAATATGGTATTTGGCTACACCACAAACAACTTCTATTCCTGTAATCCCCTCACCTCATGCGGAATCGCCTATAGATAAGCTTCCTGAAAAAGAAGAAAATATGGCATCTTCAAAAGATTTTAGTATCTCTGATGTCATTAATTTCAGTATTCGTGAGGGAGGAGGCATTTTACAAAACTTTTGGCTTGGTGATGGTAGCATAGTTTATATCTCTAATGATGGAGAGAAAGATGCTCTTAAAAAGTCCATTAACGCTACAGTTGCAGGATCTGGGACACTTTATGTTGAGGCTGGTGGCTTTAGTGAAAATACAACAATTGAAAATGGTGGTTTAGAGATTATCGGGGAACAGGGGATCTCAGAGTCTACGATTATTTACGAGGGCGGGCAACAAAAGGTAGAAGGAGGGGGAACAGCATTGCAGGCTAAAATCTACGGTGGTAATCAGCTGGTTTGGGGAGATAGTTATGTGAACGGTGGAATTGTTGGGAGCAGTGCTTATGATACGATAATTTATGGTCAAGGGGACATACCAGGACAGCAGAATGTGTATGATGATGGAATGGCAGTGGGAACAAAAGTGATGAGTGGAGGAATACAAACTCTTGCTAAATGGTTTCCTGGTGATGATAACTTTGCAGAAAAAGCTGGCGGTTTAGCCGTGAATACTGAGATTTTTGCAGGTGGTGTACAGAGAGTATTAGCAGGCGGAGAGGTGGATATTGTGACTTTACACCGCCATGCTGCTCAAGAAGTTCATGCTGGGAGCATTGTAAAAAATCTAACAATTGGAGAGGGCGCCAATTCACGGGTCTTTGCTGGTGCGATATTAGAAGGAGAAATAACGGTTCAGAATTTTGGTAGTCTCCATCTTTATGCTGGAGATGATCGTTTTTATACTGAAAAAAATCATCAGACGACAGTAGAAGATATCAATTTAGAGGGAGAAAATGCTAAATTGTACTCTATTTCTAATGGATATGGAAACACAGAAACGTATATTAAGAAGTTGAGCGGTGTAGGAGAGATTGTTTTTACTTCTACGGAATCCGATTTACATTACTCCAAGCTTTATGTTGATGAGCTTTCGGGTAGTCACCATTTCAATTTTAATGTCAGCCTTGCAGAAGGAGAGGGTGATTATCTCTTTATCAAAAATGGTGGTGGTTTTCACACAATAAGTGTGGTTGATTCTGGTATTGAAATTGTTGATCCTTCTTCAACAGAACTTGATTTAATTTTGGATCAAAGTGGAGGTGCATCTTTTACTCTACAAAATTTTTCTGGTGCAAAAATTCATATTGTTGATGGGGGAACCTATGTGTATGGTTTAAAACAAAGAATTGGTGAGGATGCGGAGCAAAAAGTTTGGTATTTATCTGCAGTCTTTATTGATAATTTTCCATTTCTTAATAGTTTGCCACGGAGTAGAAGCAGATCTGCGCGGCATTTAAGTCAAAATCAACCGATTTCTTCTCTTTCAACTCTTACAAATACAGAAGAGCATGCGATTAAGTTGCCACGTCGAAGAGAAAATCGCCCCAACTTAAGTCAAAAATCTCCAGCTCCAGTTTCTTCAATTGTTTCAACTCTGGGAAGTCAAACGATTGAAGGAGGACCTCCAGTCGGTCCGCATCCTCTTTCTGATGAAAAGCAAGCGGTTGTTGTTTCAGCCTCTTCTCAATCTTCAGCGGATCAAATGACTTTGCGTCCAGTTCATAAAGATCAACTTTTTCCACAATTAAGTGAGAAGCTTTCAGTTTCTGACTTTTTAACCACACCTTCTACAGATGCGGTTTTGTCTATGTCTGTAGCTCCAGCGATGGTATTTCACAACGAAATGCAAAGCGTGCGTTCGGGAAGAGGAATTCTAGATAAAAGTAAAAAGAATACGGCTTTATGGACTTACGCGATTAAGTCTAAAGAAAGCATTGCGACAGAGCATATAGACTTTAAGCTCGATCAGACCGGTATCGTTTTAGGGATCAATGGTTTAAGCGAATGGGAAAATGGAGATTTTTATATCGGTGGTTTTGGCAGTTATGACCACGCACGCATTGCGCATGCACGAGGGGGTACCAGCGGTATCAATAGTTATGGCATTGGCGCTTATGTCACTTATTTAGATCATAGTGGATGGTATCTCGATGGTATTTTAAAATATAATCATTATCAAAATACTCTGAAGGCCGTTTCAACGAATGGTTTAGGGATTGAAGGAAGTTATACGCAATGGGCCGTTGGAACCTCCTTTGAAGTGGGTTATCGACTTCAAACGTCCAAGAGCAGTTGGCTGCAAGCTTATGGACAATTTACATGGTTGCAAGTTGAGGGTAAAGAAATCAAGTTATCGAATGACATGGTAGGTGATCTGCGTCCATTTACTTCATTACGCAGTGAGGTTGGCTTATCTTTAGGGTATGAATTTGGTTCTCATGAGGCTTCTTCATCCCTTGCCTATATCACAGCAGCATGGTTGCGTGAGAATAAAGATGACAATCAAACGTTGATTAATCAACACCATCCATTTACTACGGACTTGTCAGGGAATGCGGGTAAATTAGGGATAGGTTTAAGCAGTTTAGTGAGTGAGAAGTTGAAGTTCTATGGTGAGGCGCATTATGTTAAAGGGCGTAAAACAAAACAGTCTCTTCAGGGCATTATAGGGGTACGTTATAGTTTCTAATTATTAGGGGTATTTGTAAATTATCTTTAAAGGTATAATTGTTTTTAAAAATCTTTAATAAATTGTAAACAATTTTTCAGCCCATGCAGCTTTGCTTTTCATGACAGATTATATACTCTAATTTTATATTATAGTTTATTAAGTGTTACTTTTTTCTTTGATGAAAAAACTTTGAAGGAATGCAGGAATTTCCTTATATTTTCGATTAAAAATGCATCTAAGAGATTGTAAAGAACGGTTTTTGAGTAAAGTGATGGGGCTACTCAGAAGAATTATTACAATTCAAGGTTGAAAATATATTTTGTAGAGCTAGTTACGTTTGGTGTCTATGCAGACGTGAAGAGGGGGGGAGGATATGGCTACACAATATAAATGGAAACGAAATTTTTGGGTACTCATGTTGAGCAGTTGTTTTATACAGGCTGCTGCTGCAAGTGAGGGGGGGACATCGCTTTTTTGTCAATCTGCAAGTTATGAAAATAACCAAGTATTTCAGGATCAATACAATGAAGATATGAAAACAGGAAGATGTATACTTGGAGCATCGAATGATTTCATTGTAAGGAGGCACAATGAATTAGGCTTTTTAAAAAAGCCTAGCGATTTTGCTACTGTTAAGGGTGCTAGAATGTTCGCGAGTCAACAGGAGCTTGATGGCAATAGTCGCGACAATGTTGGATATAATGCACGAGAACAAAATACAGCGTTTCTTAAAAAACCTGAACTTATCTCTATTAAAGATGGGGCACTGCTTGAAAATTATGTCCTTGATAATGAAGGTAAAGCATACATTTCAAATGATGGTGAGATTGATAGTCCAGGACGATCCATCAATAACACGGTAAAAAATGGCGCAGAGCTTTATGTGTATGCAGGAGGTTTCAGTGAGAATAGTAAAATTGAACATGATGGAATTGAAAATGTTCAAGCTTTAAAGGGAAAACAAGGCTTTTCAAAAAATGCTGTCGTTAAAGAAGGTGGACAGCAAAGTGTTGGAAATGGAGGAAAAGTAGAGGGGACAAAAATTTATGGTGGGGAGCAGCTCGTTTTCGGGGAGGGGGATGTTGGAGGAGAGATTAAAGGGAGTAGCGCTTCTCATACAGTCATTTATGGTCAAGATGAAACACTAGGTCAACAAAAAGTATATGATGGGGGTAAAGTTTGGAATACAAAAGTTATGCGAGGGGGCGTACAAGAGGTTGGAAAAAACTCTGAAGGTGCAAAAAATGGTGGTTTTGCATTTGATACAGAGGTTTTTGCTGGTGGTAAACAGCGAATCTTAAAAGGCGGTCAGGCTATTGGAGTCACTTTAAATGAGAGCGCTATTCAGGAAATAGATACTGATGGATCTGTAAAAAATCTAACAATGAATGATGAAACAAAATCATGGGTACATGCTGGAGCGACATTAGAAAGCAAGACACAGGTAAATCATTCTGGTCAGCTTCATCTTTATGCTGGGAATGATCAACATCGCACCACCGTAGAAGATATTCTTTTAAATGGAAAAGATACAAAACTGTACTCACTCACTGATGAGTTTGATGGAAAAAGCTCTATGATACAAAAATTAAGTGGTGAGGGGAGTGTTATTTTTTCGTTTACGGGTTCTGATCCATATTATTCTCAGCTTCATGTGAATAATCTTTCAGGAAGTTTACATTTTGCGTTCAATACCACGATTGCCCAAAACCGTGGTGACTATCTCTTCGTTGAGAAAGGCGTAGGGAATCATACGATAAGTGTTGCTGATTCTGGCGTTGAGATCACGGACCCTTTTTCAAATAAGCGTGATTTAATTACAGATCAAAGTGGTGGAGCGCATTTTATACTGACAGATCTTAAGGGTGAAAACATTAACGCCATTGATGGTGGAACTTATATGTATGGCCTAAAAGAAAGAAAGGATGAAAATGGAAAAGTTTGGTTTTTATCTGCAGACCGCCTCAGTGGACCAGAAAACCCTATTCCAGATCCTACAAATCCGTTCGTGCCTGGTGGAACAGCAACGACACCTTCTACAGATGCCGTGTTAACGTTGTCCGTAGTTCCTGGACTTATTTTTAACAATGAGTTGCAAACTGTACGGAATGGTAGAAAAATTTGGAACAAAAATAGGAAAGATATCGAGCTATGGACTTATGGGATTAAGAGCAGAGAACGCATTGCTACAGGACATACACACTTTAAGCTTGGGCAGACAGGTTTAGTTCTTGGTGCTGATCAGTTGAATGAATTAAGGCATGGAGAGTTATATGTTGGTGGTTTTGCTAGTTATGATCAAGCACGTGTTTCTCATGCACGAGGGGGTGACAGTGATTTGAGCTCCTATAGCATTGGAACATACGCAACCTATTTTGATCATCGTGGATGGTATATGGATGGTGTTTTGAAATATAATTATTACCGAGATAATTTGAAAGCCATCTCAACGAATGGTTTAGCGATTCAAAGTCATTACAATCAGTGGGCGATAGGTGGATCATTTGAGATTGGTTGTTATTTTGAACCAGCGCAAAATACTTGGATGCAGCCTTATATCAAGCTAACAGGCCTACAGGTTGAAGGTAAAAAAATAAAACTTTCCAATGGAATGATCGGTGATCTAAGACCGTTAATTTCATTTCGTAGTGAAGTTGGCTTGACGGCGGGACATGAATTCTTTGTGAATTCAGAAACTTCATTAACAGCTTATATAATGGCAGCTTGGTTGCGTGAGAATATAAATAATAATTATACGACAATTAATAATCAGTATAAATTTATCACAGACTTATCAGGTAGTGCGGGTAAATTGGGAATTGGTTTAAACAGTTCGGTCAATGATAAACTGACACTTTATGCGGAAGCATATTACCTAAAAGGACATAAGATTAAAAATGCTCTTCAAGGTATTTTAGGGTTACGCTATAGTTTCTAAGCACACCTTTACACGGCTGATTAACTTTACAAATACTATTTGTTTTAGGAGCCTAAAAAGATAATACATCGCTATGTCTTCTCGAGAGTGTAGAGACCTTCTCAAACGGTAGGGATGCCTTTATACTCTCTTTTAAGGCAAGCTGCTAATTTATCAAGAGTGTTCATTGTTTTGCATGTTGAATGAGGAGTCCTCAATATCGTAGGATTTTCTTATTTCAAATCTGCTCCATATTGAATCAATCAAAAATATCTGCTTGCTTGTCACAAGCGGGGAAAGCCGTGTGTAGTAAAATTGTATAAGAGGACTAAAAATGCCTCTTATAAACCGCTTGAAGTGCCAAGGGGTATCGCAACATTTTAGGGCTGGAAAAGTGTGTGATGGTGCCGGCTTACTTCGTCTTAAGCGTAAAGATAGTTATACTCAATGGATTTATCATTACTATTCACTGTCGACATCGGGAAATGGGCTTGGGCGTATTGAGAGATATTTCCTTAAAACAAGCGTGTGAATGCGCAACGCCAAGGGTGTTCTGTTTTACGTGAGAGGTATGATCCCATTAAAGGGCATGAGCATTTTTTTCATCCATGATTTCAAATATGCAAATTATTCATTGAATTCAAGTCAATAGTTTGAATTTTATTCAGTTTTTTACCTTCATTTAGAGTTTTTAGTGGTTTATAAGATTACAACTTATGATTGTTTTAAATTAAAAAACACACCAAAAAATTGTATTTAGACATAAATAAAACACATTATGATACAATCTAAAATGAGCTACCTGCGTAGCCGCGGGATATTTTTCTAAATAATTGAAGAGTGGAGTGTGGATAATGCGGTATAAATACAAGTTAAGTTTTTCAGTATTGATGATCAGTAGTTGTCTTGCGCAATCTGCAAGTGCAGTAGAGAGTGGGAATAGAGGGCAAATAAGAGTAACCCATGTGAGAAATGAAGAAGAGGAACGAAAAAATTTAGAAATAATTGCTCGTCTTTTCAAAAATAATATGACGATTGGATATGGTGAGGTAGAGCTTATTGATAATGGAATAACTTCCGTGGGGTCCACTATCAAAAAAGGAGGGATGCAAATAGTTACACGTGCAGGAATTACAATAAACGCCGAAATTTTGGGAGGTCAGCAGTTTGTTCATGAAGAGCCAAATATTGATCTTACACGCAAGCCTAGACGAAGTAGTGCATATAATTCCACAGTTACGGGTGGAGATGGAGCAATAGGGCAGCAGAATGTGTATGATGGGGGAGAGACTTGGTATACGAAAGTAGGAAATAACGGAGAACAAAATCTTTATGCGGGGCAAAGAAAGGAAGGGGGGAGAGCAACGGCTACAGAAGTTTCTGATAATGGTAGACAGCACGTCTTAGCACTAGGAGAATCTGTGAAAACTACTTTGAAGGATCGAGCTGTTCAAGTTGTATATCCTGAAGGTTTGGTCGATACTTTAACAATTACGGATTCTGCTAAATCCTGGCTACATGTTGGTGTAAAAGATGTCGTTGGGGAAGTAAGGGTCAATAATCATGGAGAACTTTATTTATTTGCTGGTGGTAGGACAAATCATATTACCAAGAAAAACATTCCTCTAGAAAGAAAACCTGATGAACCAATATTTGAGGTTGGTGAACGAAAAATAGGAGAAAAACCACAGATTAAAATTAAAGATTTAGGGGGGCAGGGGGGGACTGTTATTTTTTCTTCTATTCCGTATGATCCACGTTATATTTCACTTTATGTTGAGAAACTTTCAGGGGATTTACATTTTCGATTCAATATTAGCGCTACGTGGGAGGCGAGTGATTATTTGTCGATTGGTGAGGGTGCAGGGAATCACAAAATAAATATTGCAGATTCTGGTCGTGAAATTACAGCTCCTCTCTCACAAAAGAATAGTTTGGTTACTGAGCTTCCGTTAATTACCGATAGAAGCCATAATGGAGGAGTTAATTTTACTCTGGCAGATCTTTCGGGCAAGGACATTACAGCTGTTGATGGTGGAACCTATCAGTATCGCTTAGTGAAGAGAGGAAGATGTGCTGATTCTAGTGGTAGTGCTACAATTTGGTATTTAAGTAGAGCTTCT
Source organism: Bartonella sp. AU15XJBT (assembly GCF_028618615.1). Taxonomy (NCBI): domain Bacteria; kingdom Pseudomonadati; phylum Pseudomonadota; class Alphaproteobacteria; order Hyphomicrobiales; family Bartonellaceae; genus Bartonella; species Bartonella sp. AU15XJBT. The sequence goes on along the minus strand of NZ_JAQITG010000002.1, from coordinate 60,324 downwards.
GGAGATACGGAAGGTTCTAGTTCTGAAGTAGAGTGTGTGAATAAGAAAGCAAAGATTCCTCTTGCATTGTCTGCTGATGCGGGTACACAGTCTGATCAAGGGGCTTCTTCTGGAGGGAAAGATATCGGTCCTCGTCCACTTACTAAAAAACAGCCACCCAAGAAACGTCCGCCACGTCATTTAAGAGAAACACAGAATGTTTCTAGTGTTTCGGTATCTTCTTCTCAAGAAAAACGGACGCATGTGGTGTTCCCTCCAACAGGTTCTCGCCCTCTTTCTGATGAAAAGCAAGCGGTTGTTGTTTCAGCCTCTTCTCAATCTTCAGCGGATCAAATGACTTTGCGTCCAGTTCATAAAGATCAACTTTCTCCGCAATTAAGTGAAAAGCTTTCATTTTCTGACTTTTTAACCACGCCTTCAACAGATGCAGTACTGTCTATGTCTGTAGCTCCAGCGATGGTGTTTCACAACGAAATGCAAAGCGTGCGTTCGGGAAGAGGAATTCTAGATAAAAGTAAAAAGAATACGGCTTTATGGAGCTACGCGATTAAGTCTAAAGAAAGCATTGCGACAGAGCATATAGATTTTAAGCTCGATCAGACCGGTATCGTTTTAGGGATCAATGGTTTAAGCGAATGGGAAAATGGAGATTTTTATATAGGTGGTTTTGGCAGTTATGACCACGCACGCATTGCGCATGCACGGGGGGGGACCAGCGGTATCAATAGTTATGGCATTGGCGCTTATGTCACTTATTTAGATCATAGTGGATGGTATTTCGATGGTATTTTAAAATATAATCATTATCAAAATACCCTGAAGGCCGTTTCAACGAATGGGTTAGGGATTGAAGGAAGTTATACGCAATGGGCGTTGGGAACCTCCTTTGAAGTGGGTTATCGACTTCAAACGTCCAAGAGCAGTTGGCTGCAACCTTATGGACAATTTACATGGTTGCAAGTTGAGGGTAAAGAAATCAAGTTATCGAATGACATGGTAGGTGATATGCGTCCATTTACTTCATTACGCAGTGAGGTGGGCTTATCTTTAGGGTATGAATTTGGCTCTCACGAGGCTTCTTCATCCCTTGCCTATATTACAGCAGCATGGTTGCGTGAGAATAAAGATGACAATCAAACGTTGATTAATCAACGCCATCCATTTACCACGGACTTGTCAGGGAATGCGGGTAAATTAGGGATAGGTTTAAGCAGTTTAGTGAGTGAGAAGTTGAAGTTCTATGGTGAGGCGCATTATGTTAAAGGGCGTAAAACAAAACAGTCTCTTCAGGGCATTATAGGGGTACGTTATAGTTTCTAATTATTAGGGGTATTGTTTGATTGATCTCAGTGTGTGGGGGGATTTTCAAACCTAGACACGAAGTCTCTAGATCTGTCTTCTTTAAAAAAGAAAGCTTTCATAAAGGGTATATAATTTTGCATGTTATTTTTTTCTTATAATTTTTTACTGCTTAAATGGTCATTTTGATGGGAAGCGTTGAAGAATATAAGAAGGAGTTCAGCATTTACTGAGAGGCGGATGTGCATCTTATATAATGGAGACACAATATAGGTATTTTTATTTCTATTGAAGTCTTCTTTATAATTTATTCTATATTTTTGAGAATTTGTGTAGATTTTTGCAGAGTCACTTGGCAAAGGGCGGCTTGCTCGCTATAGAAACAGTCAGAAAATGTTATAAGAGAAATAAAGGTGACGAAATGGCTTTAGAGCGTACTTTTTCGATGATTAAACCAGATGCAACCCGTCGTAATTTGACGGGCGCAATTACGAAAATGCTTGAGGATGCGGGGTTGCGTGTTATTGCATCTAAACGTATGTGGATGAGCAAGCGTGAGGCTGAAAAATTTTATGCTATTCATAAAGAACGTCCTTTTTTTAGCGAATTGGTTGAATTTATGTCTTCTGGTCCAACAGTTGTACAGGTTTTGGAAGGAGAAAACGCAATAGCTAAAAACCGTGAAGTGATGGGTGCTACAAATCCTAGTGATGCAGAAGAAGGAACAATTCGTAAGGTTCATGCTTTGTCGATTGGTGAAAATTCTATCCATGGATCCGATAGTGCTGAAACGGCAAAAACAGAAATTGCTTTTTGGTTTTCTGAGGTAGAAATTGTTGGTTAATAAAAGCGACAATAAGAAACAAAAAACCGAAACATAATGTTTCGGGTTTTTGTTTACAAGATTACAGATCTCTTTGAGAGATATGTAGATCACCGTTTTTTCCGCTTTTAATATTGCAACTGTTTTTGCAAGAGCCTATTATTCTCTTCTTGAATGTCTTTGTACGCCAACTTCGTTTGTAATGGGCAAAAGAAGAGTTTTAATTGATTCATCATCAATAGATTTGAAGTGCGTAGATTTACGATATCTCTTTTCTTGTTTAAGTTGCAGAAAGATAGATTATTATTACAAATCAAGAGACGATTTCATGAGATGACATGTTTTAAACCTGCGCGAAAATAATCCCATCCTGTCCACAATGTAAGGAGGGCAGAAATCCACAGCATAGTAATGCCAAATTCTACTGTGTAAGGGAAAATTTTATTACCAGCTGGCCCCGCTAAAAGGAAGACAATAGCGATCATTTGTACAAAAGTTTTCCACTTTGCAAGACGAGAGACCGGAACGCTCACTTTTAATTCAGCTAAATATTCACGTAATCCTGATACAAGAATTTCTCGGCAAAGAATGATAATGGCTGCCCATAGAGTCCATCCGGCAATGGTAGTATCTGCGGCAAGCAAGAGCAAGCAGGCAGAGACAAGAAGTTTATCGGCAATTGGATCTAACATGCGACCAATATTGGATGTTTGTTCCCAAATACGGGCAAGGTAGCCATCAAGAAAGTCAGTAATGGATGCAACAACAAAAATGGAAACGGCAATCCAGCGTGCGATATCGCTTGATTGTAGGCGTCCTTCTACAAAAAAGCAGGCAACAACCATTGGGACTGCAACAATTCGTGCATAAGTTAAAATATTTGGAAAAGAAAAAGTATGATTTTTCATAGAGCTATTTTTAATTCTTGTAAAAGAGAATATATCCCCTAAACGTAACAAGGCTAAGGTGATGAAACAAGCCTATTTTTCATGAAAATGGTTATGAATTTTTTGTGCAATTGTGACAGAGATTCCTGTAACTTTTTTCAAATCTTCAAGTGAGGCATCAGCAACAGCTTTGGCACTTCCAAAATGATGAAGCAACGCACGTTTTCTTGTCGGACCGATATTTTCTATTTCATCAAGTGGATTTTTGAATGTTGCTTTCTTTCGTTTTATTCTATGCGTTCCAATGGCAAAACGATGTGCTTCATCACGCAGACGTTGTAAAAAATAGAGGATAGGATCACGGGGGGGAAGTGTAAAAGGAGGGAAACCTTTTATAAAAAATCGTTCACGTCCTGCATGGCGGTCAATACCTTTGGCGATTCCAATAACTGTGATCAGGTTGTTTAATTGTAATTCAGCAAGTATTGTATGTACACTGTTGATTTGTCCTTCACCACCATCGATTAAGATAAGATCAGGCCAAATGGGAAAAAGATCTTTCTCTTGATCTTGTATGTCATGATTTTTATTTGGCAAATCATATTCTTTGATAAGGCGTGAAAATCTTCGTTTAATGACTTCTTTCATCATGCCCAAATCATCACCAGGCGTGATATCTGTTGAGCGAATGTTGAATTTGCGATATTGATTTTTAACAAATCCCATTTGACCCGCAACAATCATGGCACCGACAGAATTTGTTCCCATAATATGAGAATTGTCATAGACTTCTATACGGCGCGGAGGAAAAGGGAGTTGGAATGTTTCAGCAAGCCCCTGAAGCAATTTTGTATGGGTAGCTGTTTCAGCAAGCTTATGTTCAAGTGCTTCATGAGCATTGAGATAGGCGTGATTAACAAGCGTTTTTCGTTCACCTTGCTTGGGTAAAGAGAGAGATACTTTGTGATTTGCTTTGAGACTAAATGCTTCTGTAAGAAGTGCCTTTTCTTCAATTTCTTCAGATAAAAGGATGCTTTTGGGAAGGGGTTTATCATCGTAAAATTGGGCCAGAAAACTCGCTAAAATTTCAGTACGGGAAAAAGAGGAATCTGCTTTAGGAAAATAGGCACGGTTTCCCCAATTTTGCCCCATACGAAAAAAGAACACTTGAATGCAGGTCATTCCTTCTTTTTGTGCAATTGCAAAGACATCCGCTTCTTTTATCGTTTGGGGATTAATACCTTGATGGCTTTGTATGTGAGAAAGGGCTGATAAGCGATCACGATAGGAAGCAGCTTGTTCAAAATCAAGATTTTCTGCGGCTTTATGCATAGCTTGAACCATATCATTTTTAACAGATTGATCTTTTCCCGAAAGGAACGCTTTTGCTTCTCTCACCAGTTCTTTATAATCACTGTCATTAATTTCATGGGTACAAGGTGCAGAACATCGCTTAATTTGATAAAGCAAACAGGGGCGCGTCCGATTTTCAAAAATTGTATCGGTACAGGTCCGTAATAAAAAAGCGCGTTGTAAAACATGAATTGTTTGTGTTACCGCACCAGCAGAAGCAAAAGGCCCAAAATAATGGGCTTTTTGTGTTCGCGCACCACGATGTTTGTAAAGTCCAGGTGCTCGATGATCATTTGTAATCATAATATAAGGGAAGCTTTTATCATCACGGAGCAATACATTAAAATGGGGATGCAATTTTTTGATGAGATTTGCTTCTAGAAGGAGCGCTTCTGTCTCTGTGTGGGTAACGATAAATTCCATATGATATGTTGCACGAATCATGCGGGTAATACGATTATTGTGTCCTTGTTCACGTGCATAGTTTGAAACACGTTTTTTGAGATTACGGGCTTTGCCAACGTAGAGAATATCACCATTTTCACCAATCATCCGGTAAACTCCCGGCTTATGCGGAAGGTGTCTAACAAACTCTTGTATGAATTTGACACCTTGGAATTGATTTTTCCCATTGCTTTGATTGACATTGTTCCATGTAAGATTAGAGAGAAAAGAAAGCTTTTCTCGTTTATTTTTCAGACAATTTGTATTATTTTCTAGGATCATTCCGTTTATCAAGAAATGCTTTTTGTTTACTCTATTAAATATTCTTTTTTATTAAATAACGATTGTTTATATCTTTAATAGTTTTTGTCCATCAATAACACATTATAGCATAAGAATGTAATTTTAGAGTGCCTATCTTTCATAAAAAATATAAGAGTTATTATTTAAGACAGCTTTATGAATACGCCCCATTGATTCATTAAAAATGATTGGAATAAAAAATCCATGATGATAAGAGAATGAACTTTCTAAAAGAAAAAATAATTACGAAATAATGAATTGATTTATAAAGATAATTTATCATTATTTACATTGAATTAAATTTCTGAATAGCGTAAAATTCTCTCATTTCAAACCTATTCTATGTTAAATCAATCAAAATCATGTCTCTTGCATGTTACAAGCGGGGAGAGTCGCGTGGAGTGAAACTGTATAAGAAAGGACTAAAAACGCCTCTTATGAGCCGTCTCAAGTGCCAACGACTGTTTGCGACATTGAGGGTTGGCAAAATGTATGATGGCGCCAACTTGCTCTTGTATGAGGCGTAAAGAGGGTGTTGCTCAATAGCTTTATTGTTCCATGATTCACGGAATAGTTATAAGCTTGCCATTATTATATTATGTGTTGATATTATCACAAAAATAATAAAATCTCATTGCCTTTATATCTTACAAAAGGGTATTTTTTAGGGAAAATATATAAGGGCAAAATCTAACTTAATAGATGTTCTTTTTGAATCCACTTATGCGTTATTTGGGCACTTTCATCTTGTCCAAGACGGCTGATAAGAAAGGGACTGAGTTTTTTCATTTCTTCTTCCAAAACATAGGGAGGATTGATAATGATCATCCCACTTCCATTCATTGTAGGTAGACTTGAATTTTTTCGGATACGCATTTCAAGCTGTAGAATTTTAGGAATTCCTGTTTGATAAAGTGCGTGAAGAAAACTTTCAATTTCTTTGTCATATTTAACAGGATACCACAAAGCGTAGATCCCTCCAGAAAAACGGCGATAGGCTTTCATTAATCCCTCAATAAGGCGAGAAAATTCTCCAGTTTTTTCAAAAGGAGGGTCAACAAGGATAAACCCACGTTTTTCTTTTGGTGGTAAATGAGCATTTAAGGAAAGCCAACCATCTAAATGAAGAACTTTCGTTTGATAATCGCCAGCAAAATTTTTTGCTAAAATAGGATAATCTTCATTGTGCAATTCTATTGCGGTGAGGCGGTCTTGTTTCCGTAATAAGTGACGAATAAGAACAGGAGATCCAGGATAAAATACAATTTCTTTTTCCCCTTTATTGAGGGTATCAATGATATCGCACCATGGAGAAAGGAGCACTCTTAAATCTTCTGGGATAGGCGTTGAAAAAATTCGTTGTACACCTTCGCGCCACTCTTCTGTCTTATGGGCTTCTAAAGAAGAGAGGTCATAAATACCGATACCAGCATGCGTATCTATAACGCGAAAAGCCTTTTCTTTGCGTTTAAGATACTCTACAATGCGCGTGACAACAATGTGTTTAAAAACATCAGCAAAATTGCCAGCATGATAAATATGCCGATAATTCATGGAGAAAACTCTATCATATGAATAACTGTATCAGATTATTAGCATAGAATAATAGAATTGATATCCATAAAAATTTTCTCGAAGAAATCAAATAAAACTCTCATCAAAAAATTATACATATATATTAATGTCGTGAGAGCATTTATTCACTAGGATTTTAAATCTTTTATATGAAAGTTGGATAAGAAGCAGGCAAACAATTCAATGGAAGCTCTTTAGTGAATAACGATGAAAGCTGGCATCGTCATATTCCTAGTATTGCGACTTATTGGCTAGCCTCCTTGACACTTGAGTTGGTCTATAAGAGCCATTTTAATAGTTTTTATCTCTCTATGCTAACCTTGTTTGTGATGTATAAGTGAATGATTCTTATTAATATTTTACGCATTAATAAAACATATTCCCAGATATGATCATACGGAACAAATGTTGTCTAATACGCATTTTGAGTGAGTCCATATTGCTACAACTCTTTGATTTATAATAATTAATTTCTTTGTATGTTGAATGAGAGTCCCGAATACCGTAAGATTCTCTCATTTCAAATCTGTTTATATTGAGTCAATCAAAACCATTCGTTTGCACATTACAAGCGGGATTAGCATGTGGATAAAAACTATAGAAGAAAGGAATAAAAATGGTTCTTATGAATCGTCTTAATGCAAGGGCTGTCGCAACATTGGGAACTGGCAAATATAATGATGATGAGTGCCGGCTTGCGGTATCACGCTTAATATTTAGAAAACTATGATGATATTCAGAAAAGTATGATCCTGCACCTTTTAAAAATTTGACTGATTGATTACGATCATTGCTCATATTGTTTATGAAACAATTGATAACAGGATTCCTGCAATGCAAAGAATTGTTGAAAATATTATTCGTAAAATGATAGGTTTTGAGGCTAATTTAATATTAGATGATGTGTTAAAGAAAACTCTTTCAGCGAATATACTTTCGAAAAAACTTTCAGAGACATGTAAATTTTTTTATGGAAGGTTATGATATTATTCTCATTGGTAAAGTTGATTTGGAAGAGATATTTGCAAATTCATGTACGATACCGTTTTTAAAAGAAAAGACATTGGATACCGTATTTGCAGGGAGATGAGCAGTCCAAGAGATCATAGGAAGCTTCTTAAAAAAAGTTTTTAAGCCTTTTGAATTTTGTAGGGAGTCGTTTATCATTTTTGAATGGTTTGTGTTGTAATATGCTAAAAAGGGATGAGACGATAAAAGTTCGTTTACGTCGTTTCCATTAAAAAGCGTGTGATTGCTTTTCGGTTGAGAAAGAAATATACAAGGAGGATACGATATTTGATACTCTCTTCAGAGGAAGCATAAATAAGTGAGATAAAATTTAAAAGCATAGGGTTAGAGAGAGTAATGGGTAATATTTTTTCACCAGCACATTTAATTGTAATTTTATTGCTTATTTTAGTGCTTTTCGGGCGTGGTAAAATTTCTGAATTAATGGGTGATGTTGCTAAGGGCATTAAAGCCTTCAAAAAGAATATGAAGGAAGAAGAGGGGAGTATTGAGGATAAAGTTGGAATTGCTGATAGTTCCCAAATAATTGAGGGAGAATCTCAACAATCTCAGCCATTATCGGTAAAACGTGCAGCAACACGTAGAAAGGCGTCTTCTGACTCTAAAGGGGGCAAGGCATCTGTTGCTAAAAAACAGCGTGTCAAATAACAAAAACGTCATCATCATTGTGCATTATTTTTTTATGAGGAAGTCGAGTATAAGCGATGTTTGGGATTGATGGACCAGAGCTTGTCGTGATCTTACTTGTTCTCATCATTGTCGTTGGACCAAAAGATTTACCTAAAATACTAAAGACAATAGCAAAGGTAAGAGCGTATGTGTATTCAACTGCAAATGAACTTCGTTACCAGTTTGATGATGTAATAAAACAAATCGAGAGCGATGATTTGCAAAAAACATCTTCGGATATTAATGATTCAAGCAAGAAGTTGGCAGAAACTTTTGATCCTATTCAAAATACATTAGAGGATATCCATGATAATTTGGATGTTAAGGCAACACACCATAAATCAAAAAAAGATAAAGAAGTTTTGGAGTGTGATCAAAAGGTAATCAAGAAAGATATAACAATCTCTATAGCGTCTCATCATTCTGAAAGCATTTCTGTTGTTTCTAAAGATAAAGAAGATGTGTCATGAATGTAAAAAAAGATGAAGTTGATGCCAATATGGCGCCACTTTTAGAACATTTAATTGAACTTCGTCAGCGAATTATTTCTGCCTTGGTTGCATTTATGATCGCTTTTATGATGTGTTTTCTTGTTAAAGATTATATCTTAAATTTTTTACTATGGCCGTATCAGTGGGCGATGAAAATAGCAGGTGGATATCCTGAGAGTATTCGTTTGCAATCAACACAAGTATGGGAAACTTTTTTAACTAAGATGAAACTTGCGGCCTTTGGGGGAATTATTTTATCTTTTCCCTATACGGCTTTTCAGTTTTATCGTTTTATTGCACCAGGGCTTTATAAAAATGAGCGCATGGCTTTTTTACCATTTCTCATTGGTGGTCCTATTTTATTTTGTATTGGAGGAGCATTTGTTTATGCTCTATTGGCACCCATAATACTATGGTTTAGCCTTTCTCAACAATTTCTTCCAGATTCTCATTTAAAAATAGAGTTTATAGTGCGTATTTCTGATTATTTGGGCTTTATGACGTCGTTTATCCTCATTTTTGGTTTGATCTTTCAATTGCCTCTGGTCATTAGTCTTTTAACAAAAGTTGGACTTTTAACGTCTCATGATTTGGTGTCTAAACGAAAATGGGCTATTCTGCTCTCTTTTACCATTGCGGCAATGATAACGCCGTCGGATTTTTTTACGATGTTTGCAGTAGCTTTACCAACAATAGCGCTTTATGAGATCTCAATTTTAATTGCTTACGGTATAGAAAAGAGAAGAAAATCCGCTTAAGAAAAGTGTATAATCTTACGCGATGAGAAATGAGTAAAAACAATATAGAATAAAAATAATGTAAATGAGGAATTTTGATGCTTGATATTAAGTGGATTCGCGAAAATCCTGAGAAATTAGATAAAGCGCTCGCAAGTAGAGGTCTTGAGCCACAAGCTGAAAGGTTAATACAACTTGATCTTGCACGCCGGTCACATGTTGCTAAGGTGCAATTGGCGCAGGAGCGTCGCAATGCGGTTTCAAAGGAAATAGGACAAGCTTTAGCTATCTCTGACGAGCAAATGGCTGAACGCCTTAGGGCTGAAGTTGAAGAGCTTAAAGTCTTTCTTTCTTCTGCCACAGCGGAAGAAAAACAGCTGACGGAAAGTCTTGAAAAAATTCTTTCAGCACTTCCCAATATTCCATTGGATGATGTTCCAGAGGGTAAAGATGAAAGTGATAATGTCGTCATTCGACATTTTGGGATACCTCCAATATTTAATTTTACACCAAAGGAGCATTTTGATCTTGGTCAAGATCTCAAGCAGATGAACTTTGAGCGAGCTAGTCGTTTGTCTGGAACACGTTTTACAGTGCTTTCAGGGGCGTTAGCGCGGCTAGAACGTGCATTAGGACAATTTATGCTTGATGTGCATGTCAATGAGCATGGTTATACAGAAGTTTCTGTGCCTCTTCTTGTTCGTGATGAGATTGTTTACGGAGCAGCCCAATTGCCGAAGTTTGCTGAAGATCTGTTTCAAACAACAGATGGTCGGTGGCTTATTTCTACAGCAGAAGTACCTTTAACCAATTTGGTCAACGATGAAATTCTTGAAATATCAGATTTGCCACTGCGATTTTCTTCTTTATCTCCCTGTTTTCGTTCAGAGGCGGGAGCCGCTGGTCGTGATACGCGCGGTATGTTGCGTCAGCACCAATTTTGGAAGGTAGAAATGGTCTCGATTACCAGTGAAGAGCAGTCTCTCATGGAATTGGAACGTATGACAGAATGTGCAGAAGATATATTAAAACGACTCGGTTTGCCTTTTCGCACAGTAGTTCTTTCTACGGGGGATATGGGGTTTGCAGCATGTAAAACCTATGACATTGAGGTTTGGCTTCCTGGTCAAGAATGTTATCGTGAAATTTCTAGCTGTTCAGTTTGTGGAGACTTTCAAGGTCGTCGTATGAATGCTCGTTATCGTAAAGAAGGTGATAAAAAATTGCATTTTGTTCATAGTCTTAATGGTTCTGGTACAGCTGTTGGCCGTTGTCTTATTGCTGTGCTTGAAAATTATCAACAGGCTGATGGGTCAATTATTGTTCCAGATGTTTTACAACCCTATATGGGAGGCATGCGTTGTATTGCTGCTTAATTTTGCGAAAGGAGGGCAATATGCGTTATTGCAAAGAGGGTATGCAAACGCAAGATTTTGCCATTTTAAAAGAGGTGGTTTGTAGGGATGATAAAAGTGCACCTCCAAGAGAGTGAATGATACTATGGGGCAAAAGGGTATTTTACAATTTCGTGAGGAGTTGGCTGCTCTTGTACTGAAAATGCGTAGCAAAGGCATTGATGACGTGCGATTTTTTTCGGCATTAGAGAAAATTCCACGTCAACAATTTGTTTCTGCTCCTTGGTTTAATAGTGCTTATGATAATAAAGTTATTCCCCTTGAGTGTGGTGAATATATGGAACGTTTGGAAGAACAACTCTTGATTCTTTCGGCACTCTCATTGAAAAAAAAGCATCGTGTCTTAGAAATTGGTACAGGCTCTGGCTTTTGTACTGCTCTTATGGCATGTCTGAGTGACCGTGTGACAACGGTTGATCGTTATAAAACGCTTGTTGATTTGGCACGCCAAAAGTTTCAAACTTTGGGCATTGAAAATATTGTTATACGGCAGATTGATGGAAGTTATAGTGTGACAGGTTTGGGATCATTTGATCGCATTCTTGTTTGGCCATCACGTTCTGATGAACCCAAGGAGCTTTTAGAACTTTTAGCTGAAAATGGAATTCTCATTCAGGCGATAGGACCGGATGAAGGGGTACAAACGGTGACGCGCTATACAAAAATTGGGTGTCGATTTGAGTGTTTAGAACTCTTTCAAGTGCGTTATCAACCTTTTATTAAAGGTATTGCGGAGAAACTTTAATTTTTAAAATTTAAGAAATAGCGCAAATTATTTCACTTTTTTTGTTTTTGTTAAATTCATTTTGATCTTAATTAAAGATATTTATGAATAAAACATCTCATTTTAACCCTTCGGTAATTTAAAAAAGCTTTAATGGAGTGAGTTGAGTATTGATGAGTGAGCAAAACTATGTGTTTAAAAGCTTTAGGTAATATTTTCCGGCATAATTTTCAGAGAATAACTTTTTTAGCGGTGGCAACTATTGTTGCTGGTTGTAGTTCTGGTACACAACGTTTTTCTAATATTGTCTCTCATCATACGGTATCATCTCAATCAAATATATCAAACTCTATGTCTACAGATCCGCGAATGCTATCGTATGGTGGGGGGATGATACAAAGCACTGAATTGCCACCTGTAGAACCAAGTGATGATTCGTGGATCGATGATAATTCTTCCTATAATTCTCCACAGCAAGGTAGGGGAGCTTCTTCTGATGGTCGGGTTATGGGAGTTCCTCCACGTAATCTTGGAACGCTTTCCCGTTCACAAACGGATAACTCTCCTATTTTTCGGCGGAACTCTTATATTGTGCAGAGTGGAGATACACTCCTCAGTATTGCACGACAAATAGGGGTTAGTGTTGAGGCTTTAAAATCGGCAAATGGTATAAACAGCAATTCCATTTATATCGGTCAGGTCCTTGTGGTTCCAAGCCGGCGTACATTAGAAGCTCCCAAACCGCCCAGTCATAACGATTGGGCAGCGTCAAAAGCAGAATCTTCATTCCAATCTCAAGTGACATCTTCTATAAAGCACAAGAAGACTTCTCCTATATATAAAGCTCCTGTAACAATACCACCTTCTGCACAGATGAACAGATCAAATCTTGAAAACAATTCTTCTAAACAGATGAAGCAATTGAACCATGAGTCTGATTTATCAAGTGCTGTTACGAATACAGATAATATTAGGACGCCGCAAGCCACAGGAATTTCTAAAATGCGTTGGCCAGTACGAGGGCGTTTATTAAGCCAGTTTGGTCAAAAAAAAGGAACCATAATGAATCGAGGAATAGACATTGCAGTGCCTGAAGGATCATCGGTAAAGGCAGCGGAAAATGGTGTCGTTATTTACGCGGGAGATGGATTAAAAGAGCTGGGTAATGTTGTTATGATTCGACATGAAAATAATATTATCACTATTTATGGATGTAATAGTCAGCTTGTTGTTAACAAAGGACAAAGGATAAGACGGGGTGATGAGATTGCTAAGTCTGGTGTTTCTGGAAATGTTAAAACGCCACGTGTTTATTTTGAGATGCGTAAGAATTCGTTACCGGTTGATCCTCTTAAATATTTAGAAAACTAATTTATTGATGATATTCAATTTGAATAAGCTTATAGTTTATAGAAATTTCATGAAAACAAGTTATTTTCTTAAATCAATAACACTCATCAGAACGTTTGAAATTTTCTCAAGCTTCTGCTTTCGGTGCTAATTCTGCAATAACATGATCTTTTTGCTCAATTTGCCTTTGTAGATGTTTCAAGGCAAAAAGCAATGCTTGAAGAGTTGAATAACCAATTTATGGGATTGCTCCTTTCTTCAAAGCCGTTCACATTTGATAAAGTATTGACATGCTTCATGTACTTTATCATTACGCTCGATCATCGAAAGGTGTTTTCCCCATGTCTAACATAATGAGTCAGCAGAAAACCATTGGTTTAAAAGAGCAGTTCGTTGTGTTTATTAGTTAGCTATTATCATCTTTGTGTTTATGAAGGTATAAAACAATATACCATATCATATTATTTGTTAGCACCCAACGTTCGCAATACTCTTGTATTTGAGAGGGGACATGAGAAGAGATATTGAATTTCTTATCATAAAGAATTTTTATCTTTATGTTCATTTCACAGGTGTAATGTGCAAGAAAATCGTTTTGATTCATTCAAAGGGTTTGAAATGAGAGCGTTTTACGGTATTTAACCCTATCATTCGACAATTAGAAATAATGAATTATCTCTATAAATTAAAGTTTTTCCATTAGAAAAATTTTTTTATATCATTTATTGAGTGAGTGAGAAGGATATCTAGTGTAGGATATATAATAAAGAAAAATAAATCTGTTTTTTAAAGATTTTTCTTATTGTATTCTGTCTCTTAAGGATTTATTGCATTTTTATAAAGCTGAGATTACGTTATATCATCATTACTTTTTATGATAAATTCTTGAGGATATTTTTTCTGAATCGGAATTTTATTTTAATAGAGTGGGAAGTATATGAAGTTTAACTATAGGAGATAAAAATGTTTATTACGAACGCTTATGCTCAAGTTGCAGGCGATGTTTCCGGTGGAATTTCATTTGTTAATGCTGTCCCATTCATTTTAATTTTTGCAATTATGTATTTTTTTGTCATTCGGCCCCAGCAAGCCCAAATGAAAAAACGACAGGAAATGCTCAATGCAGTACGTCGCGGTGATACAGTTATAACGGGTGGTGGTATTATTGGCAAGGTTACAAAGGTTCATGACGAGAGTGGTGAATTAGAGGTTGAAATTGGTGAGAGTATGAATATTCGTGTTATTCGCTCAACATTAGCCGATGTGCGCGTTAAAGGTGAGCCGATTGCAGAAAAAAAATCAAAGCTTCATGCTAAAGCAAAAACACCACAAAAGTCTAAATCTAAGACGACAACGGAAGAAAATGTGAGTATCTCTAAAGAGAAAAAAGCGCTGTCAAAGGAAAATAAGGAAAATGCATCTTAAAGTGTGAATGCAATTTATACTATTTTAAAAAGCATTTTTATAAAAAATATCGAAATATAAAGACAATTTCATGAGGGGGGATGGTTTTTATAATCACGAAAGGGAGAGTGTTGTCTTTGTTTTCTGTAGGCGATTAAAATAGTTGCTTTATTATGGGGTATTACGATTATGGGGTATTACGGCAAATTTTCCTATTTTTTAAACAATATCCTTATTTCTATAAAGAGAAGTTTCTCACTTTTTAGCCAACTCAGTTGAGAAAAATTTTTAAAACGTAGATAAATATAGTATTTAATCGCGGTTTATTGCCAACTTTTCACATATTTTTGTATGATCCAATCAAGGTTTTATAGTAAAAATTTCTACCTCAATATTCTGATGGATTATAGTTAATATATCAATGTTTTATCTTACCATTAACTTTTATAGTGAGCCGTAAAAGACAAGTGGATTTTCAAAAATAAAGGGTGCTTATTCATGTCTGATGCAATTCAAATTCGAGAAGCACATTTTCCAAGTCGTGCGCCTATTGATGCTTATGGAAATGGTGGATTTCGTTTTGCTGATATGTCCCATAGAGGTTCTATTATTTGTGTCCCATCAGGAATTTATGGCATTGATATGGTAGGGCCTATTCCCTCTCAAGGGGATCTATCTCGTGTTTTAGAAGAAGCAAATGAGATTGAAGTTTTGTTAATAGGCACTGGAACTGAATTATTACGATTACCTGAAGAGTTACGGGCCCTTTTATGGGAAAAGCGTATTTCATCAGATACAATGGGTACGGGAGCAGCAGTGCGTACATTTAATGTTTTATTGGCTGAAGATCGCGCTGTTGCGGCGTTATTATTTGCGGTAGAATAAAGTATTGTTTAATAAAATAAATACTTTTAATCTC
Source organism: Bartonella sp. AU15XJBT (assembly GCF_028618615.1). Taxonomy (NCBI): domain Bacteria; kingdom Pseudomonadati; phylum Pseudomonadota; class Alphaproteobacteria; order Hyphomicrobiales; family Bartonellaceae; genus Bartonella; species Bartonella sp. AU15XJBT. The sequence continues at coordinate 44,902 of NZ_JAQITG010000002.1, read as the reverse complement.
GCATAAAAGACGAGTGTGATTATTTTGCGGTGCCGCAAAATACCGTCGTTTAAGGCGGTAATATAGGAACATAAAGTATACATAACTTAACACATTAAGTGTATTTTTAATACAGCAGCAAATATTCAGAGTTGAGTTAGCCTGTAGCCGCCTAGAGTATCACATCAGTGATTAAGCCTCTAGCACTTGAGGCGATTATAAGAGGCATTTTTATTCCTTTTTTAAGAGTAACTACACACCCGTTCTGCGTGTGAGGTGAAAGGGAATAGATTTAAAATAAGAGAAACATATGATCTTAGTTTTTTCCATTCAAAAGACAAAACGATAAATTATTATTATAAATTAATTCGCCACAAGCAGTAGGAACTTATCAAGAGCAATTGAATTTTTGACAAACTGGTACGGGTAGGAAGCTTTGTCCTTTGAGGGGGCCGGAAGAGGTCAATAATTTGATTAAGTTTTTGTAATCAGTTCATTTTCTATAAAAGTGCATTGGCATCTATTCAGTCAAAAAGTGTTTTGCATTGTCTGTGGCTCTAAGTTTCATGACGCATGTTACGATTCATTTTTAGCTGTTTTTACTACAAATGAAAGCTTAAATCTTATGAGAGAAATTTTATCAAAAAAGTGATTTATTTAATTTTAAAGAATTTTCTTGTTGAAAAGAAAAGGTACTCAAAAAAGAACTTTTAATTCATCATACATTAAGAGACACATTAAAAATCTTATTCTCTGAGTTGTATTTTCTTATCTCTCATTTTTAAATATGAATAAAAAGAGAATATTAATTTAATTGCTAAAAAAGGAACGTTAATAGGCTCATAGAATGATAGGTTCTCTTCCTTATAGTTTTGATATTTTACGTAACATAGATCGTGATCGCTATATATCGGTTTTATTCGCACCTAAAAAAAAGCGCAAAGCATTGGCTGCTCTTTACGCATTTAATGCTGAGATTTCTCGTATTCGTGAAAGTGTCCATGATCCATTCATCGGAGAAATACGATTACGCTGGTGGTATGATTCTATCGCGGGTGAAATGCAAACGAGTGAAAGTAATCCAATTTTGAGTGATTTATTGGCAGCAATGACCCTTTTTAATTTACCTAAGACAGCTTTTTTACGGTATTGTGATGCACAAATTTTAGATCTTTACCACAATCCGATAGAAACGCTTCATGATCTCGAGTATTATTGTGGTGAGACAGCAAGCATAATTTTACAGCTTTCTTGTCAGATATTAGATCCTGATGTTGCACAAGATTTTATAGATATCTATGAACATGGAGGGATTGCTCAAGGATTAAGCGGTGTATTGCGTCTTTTATCATTCATGCAATCACGATATCACTATTATTTACCTACTGATATGCTGAAAGCTTTAGGGGTGAATAGGGAAGATTTAGATTCTCATCGTCTCAGTGATCAACAAAAGGGCCAGATTGTTGAAGCTATGGTAGCATTATCACGCGATCATTATAGTAAATTTTACGCGTATTCTCGTGCTTTACCTAGAACCCTTAAGCCAGCATTTCTTCCATTGGTTATTATACCGGCTTCTCTTCAAAAGGCTCTACAGCTGGGGGCTGCAATTTTTCAAGAAAGTGCAACTTTGCTATTGATACATCGCTATTGGTTGATAACAAGAGCAGCAATAAGTGGTAATTTTCCAAAGATGTTATAAAGAATATGACGACGTTAGAGTTAGGCTGATTTTTTCATGTTGAAAATAAAAGGAGATATTGTAATTCCAAACCATTTCTTTGTTATCAAAAACATTGATATAGTTCTTTCTATGAACGCAAAAGAGTAAGAGATTTAAAGACCTTGAAAATGTAGTGTATTGGATGGCTGAGTGGCAAGCCGGCACCATTGTTATATCGGCCAAGCTTCCAATATTACGATAGTCCTTGGCATTTGAGACTTTTCATAAGAGGCATGCCCTTTCTTTAATGTATATCCAAACGCTAATTCCGCTTATAACGTGCAAGCGAGAGATTTTGATTGATTTAATCATAAACAGATTTGGAATAAAAGAAGCTTATGGTATTAAGGATTTTTATTCAATATGAATGACGCTATATTATCATTATAAATCAATGCATTATACGGTAAAGGAAAACATAAGATAAAGCTTAATACATTGGTTCATTTGGTGAAAAATTTTGATATTGAGTGCTCTGAATGTATTGGTCGCGTCTTATTTGTAAATGAAATATAATTTCTATTTTATTATGAGAGAAGTTATCTTGGCTGCCTATTAAGTCTATAAAAAATGCTCATTTTGAGAAATTAAAATGATGAAGCCATAGAAGCTATATGACTGTTATGATATATAAAAATATTGATTTATCATGAAGTTTGTTTTTTTCTCATATTGAATGAGAGCTCTGAAAAGAAGAGATTTTCCTATTTTAAATCATGTTTATAATGAATTTTAAAGTGGTTTTTTCCATGAGTTGGGTGTGTCAATGAAAATCATTTCAGGAAGAAGCAATAAGATCCCTTATGAATGAATATTAAGAGCGAGCAATACGACGAGCTGTAAATGAATGAGAATAGGGGCGAAATTTATCGCTTAATTTGGATGGATAATATTGCTTACTGCGTTGAAAAAAAACGAGCTTCTACATTCAATTGACTATTTTCTCGCAAATTCACACATACGCTGATTTACGAGAGAGCTCATTATAATGCCAATCTTAAGATATAAGCAAACAAGAGATCGATCTTACCTTTTCAACGATAGATGAAGTGCTGATAAAAAACTCTATCAAATAAGCTTTTTAAATTATGTATATCCTTTTTATTGGAGAGCGTTAAAGATCTGATTATAATTTTTGCTATTAATTTCCAAAGGATGTTCTTTATTGGCAATTTGTAGCATTTCTAGTTTGAGATCTTCTCTGATCATCATATCTATACTCGCCCGAACCTCAGGTGAAAGAGTATGAGGCGTGATATCTTTAGGCATCGTTACAGACTTTATTTGATAAATGATACGATTTGTTGCAACCGGTCCTTTTATAATGCCATAATGACCCTGGGGAGCAGAAAATAATGCTTTAACCCCTTCAACACCAAGAATTTCAGAGGGATCTTGACGCCGGAGGGGTGGTGTTGTTTGTTTTGTAACACCAAGTGTCTGAGCAAGAGCAACAAGACTTTTTCCTTCCATAAGCTGTTTGAGAGCATTTTGGGCTTTTTCATCAAGAAGGCGCTGAATTTCCTCACTTTTCCATTGAGACAGAACATCGAGCTTAGCTTCTTCAAGTGTTTTATCGCGGGCAGGAATAATTTTATCGACCTTATACCAGAGATATCCACCATTTTGAAAAGAGAGAGGATCAAGATCAACACCTTCATTTGATTGATAGATGGCATTGAGTAAAGCATCTTTTTGAGGTAAATCCGTGAGAATTGCACCTTCAAGCGTTTTGCCCGTTTTATCAAGGGTAATTGTGCGCAGAGATAATTTGTATTGGTCAGCAAGCTCTTTGAGAGAAGCACCTTCAAAACGAGCATTTTCAATGGCGACATAATTGTTACGGATATCACCAGTCGCACGATTTTTGGCAAGTATTTGGCGAATATTTTCTTCTACACTTTCAAAAGGAAGAGAGCTTGAAGGTTCAATATGTGTAACGCGAATGAGAACAGGTCCCTGTAAGTCATTTATTACAGGACTGACCTGCCCTTGTTGGAGTTCAAAAATTTCAGATGCGAGATGATTAGGCAGTTCATTTTCTGCAAGAGGCCCTTTTTTTATGTCATTAAGAGTCTTTTTTTCAGCTTTTACCAGTTCATCAAAACTCAATCCATCGGCTATTTTTTTTGCTGCATTATCGGCTTTTTCGCGTGTGGGGAATCGCAGTTCTTCGAATGTACGCTTTTCAGGCGTTACAAAACGTGAAGCATTTTGAGTATAATAGGCTTTTGCCTCATCTGTTGAGATATCTTTAGGTTTTACGAAATCATTAAGTTCCATCGATAGCAAAGAGACAGTACGGTATTCCGGAGTGCGAAATTCACTTTGATGTGTTTCAAACCATTTTTGTAGTGTTTCGTGATCAGGATCAGCAATTATTTGCTTTTCTTTTAGATCAATAATGAGATAATCAGCGCTCCGCTTTTCTCCTTGATAAAGAGCAAGTGCTTTATAAAAGAGATCGGGTGCTTTCATATCAGAAAGTAAAGCTGCAATAAGTTGGTTACGCTTTTCTTGTTTGGTGTAATAATTAAGAAAAGCACTTTCACTGATCCGTAAATGCTGAAGATAGTTATAAAATAAATTTTTATCAAAAGTGCCATTTATCTGAAACATCTTATCAGAACCAATCGTATGAGCGATTGTATCTTTTGAAAGACTTATTTTCATTTTACGGGCTTGTTCATCAAGCAGTACATTTTGTTGCAATTGATTAAACACAAAAGCGGGAATTTGGTATTGTTGCATTTCATTTGGTGTAAACATTCGTCCAAGATGAGCCGCCTGTGCTAAACGTGCGCTTTGATCGGCAAGTGCGAGACGATAATCATCGATAGTAACTATGGACTTTCCAGAAGTAATAAGATCTCTTTCGCTTTTTGTGTGTAAGTGTGGTATTCCCCATAAAAGAATGAAGCATAAGAGTAAAATAGCAAGGAAAATTCTGAAAATCCAAGAATTTGTAGCACTTCTTATGACGTCAAGCATTGTTCAATTCCATTTTAAACATAAGTTATTATCAAAGCAGTAATGGAATTTGCAATAAAGAGACGAAAGATGCAAGCTTTTAAAGACTTGCTTTCGTTTTATAATTTGATACTACAAATAAATAAAGTGTTATAAGAGCTCTTGAGGTGAAAATATGTCTCCAAATATTCGGCCTTTTCTTGCTGGAAATTGGAAAATGAATGGAACGAGAGAATCGCTTGGAGAATTGCGCGCTATTGCTACAGGCGTTAGCTCTGATTTCGGTCATCTATTTGAAGCGCTCATTTGTGTTCCTGCAACGCTTTTATCGCGTGCTTCTAATACGCTGAATGGTGAAAATCTCCTTTTAGGAGGACAAAATTGTCACTTTGACGATCATGGTCCTTATACGGGCGATATTTCAGCTTTTATGCTTAAAGAAGCGGGAGCAAGTCATGTCATTATTGGGCATTCGGAACGTCGTACAGTGTATCAAGAAAATGATGCAATTGTCTGTGCTAAAGTGCAAGCAGCGTGGCGCGCAGGTCTTGTGGCTCTTGTGTGTATTGGTGAAACATTAGAGGAGCGCAATAATAATAAAGTACTGGATGTTCTTGTGCAGCAGCTTGAAGGCTCTTTACCAGATGATACAATAGCAGAAAATACCATTATCGCTTATGAACCTGTTTGGGCGATAGGTACTGGCAATACGGCGACTTCAGAAGATATTGCAAAAGTGCATCATTTCATTCGTAATAAGATGTGCTCTCGTTTTGGTGATGAAGGAAACAAAATACGTTTGCTTTACGGTGGATCGGTAAAGCCATCCAATGCCTTTGAGCTTTTAAGTATTCCTCATGTTAATGGGGCTTTGATTGGTGGAGCCAGCTTAAAAGCGATTGATTTTTTAACGATTTGCGATGTTTGTCGTAAATTATAGCAGAGAAATTTGAGTTCCCCCTTGGATTGTGTGTTATTTATGTGTAAAGAGCTTATGAAAGAGTTATTTGAAGAGCAGGGTTTATGCAAACAGTACTTATTGTTATTCACTTATTGATTGTAATTACTTTGGTTGGGGTGATCTTAATCCAACCTTCAGAAGGCGGTGGGCTCGGTGTGAGTAATAGCTCAGGGCTGATGAAAACCCGTGGATCTCGGAATCCTTTAACACGTTTGACGGCTATTTTAGCCTGTTGTTTTTTTGTTGTGTCCATTGCACTGACTGTTGTGGGAAGTATATCAAATTCTAGTTCTGATATTTTAAAGCGTATACCGGTTAATTCAGAGCAGAATTCTACCAATAAAGGCTCAGAATCAGTTCCATCATCAGATGGTGAGTCTCAACCTTCTATTCTTGAACAGTTAGGGGGCACTTCGGATTCTTCGCAGGAACAAAAATCGCTTACAAATCCTGAAGTGGAAACCCCAGTTCCACCGGTTCTTGAAAGTACAGTTCCAGATAACAGTACAAAATAGTTCTTTAGAGAAAATATAGACTTTTAAAAAGGTGATTTTTTCACCTTTTTTATTTGTTTATTTTATTTTAGAAGAAAAACTGTTTCTTTTTGTATTTTTTGCTGGAAAAATTATTATAAATTGCTTATCACCATAAGCCCATGGCACGTTATGTTTTTATTACTGGTGGTGTGGTTTCTTCCCTTGGAAAAGGCATCGCAGCGGCAGCGTTAGCGGCGTTATTACAGGCACGTGGCTATCGTGTACGCCTTCGCAAACTTGATCCTTATTTAAATGTTGATCCAGGGACGATGTCGCCTTATCAACATGGTGAAGTCTTTGTGACCGATGATGGTGCGGAAACGGATCTTGATCTTGGTCATTATGAGCGTTTTACTGGGCGTTCTGCAAATAGCCAGGATAATATTACAACAGGGCGTATTTATCGCAATATCATTGAACGAGAACGGCGGGGTGATTATTTGGGGGCAACAGTTCAAGTTATTCCTCATGTTACAGATGAAATTAAGCGATTCATTACGACGGGCAATGAAGAATTTGATTTTGTTTTGTGTGAAATAGGTGGAACGGTTGGTGATATTGAAGCTATGCCTTTTCTAGAAGCGATTCGTCAGCTTGGGAATGAACTCTCCCGACAAAATGTCGTTTATGTTCATCTTACGTTAATGCCTTATATTCCCTCGGCAGGTGAATTAAAAACAAAACCAACACAACATTCTGTCAAAGAATTGCAATCAATTGGTATTTCTCCTGATATTTTGCTTGTGCGTGCAGATCGGTCTATTCCAGAAACAGAGCGGTGCAAATTATCACTTTTTTGCAATGTTCGCGCCAAAGCGGTTATTCAGGCATTAGATATGCCAACAATTTATGATGTTCCCATGGCCTATCATAAAGAGGGTTTAGACTCTGAAGTTCTTTGCGCTTTTGGGATAGATTCGTCCCCTCTTCCTCAGATGGATCGGTGGGAAGATATTACGCATCGCATTCACCACCCTGAAGGAGAAGTTACGATTGCTGTTGTAGGAAAATATACGGGCTTAAAGGATGCTTATAAATCTCTTATTGAAGCGATTGCGCATGGTGGTTTAGCGAATAAAGTGAAAGTTAATATTGAGTGGATTGATTCGCAACTTCTTGAAAAAGAAGATTCCGTTTTAGCTTTACAAAAAGCGCATGGAATTTTGGTTCCTGGGGCTTTTGGGGCTCGAGGGGCAGAAGGAAAAATTCGAGCCATTCAATTTGCGCGAGAGCGTAAAATACCATTTTTAGGGATTTGTTTTGGAATGCAATTGGCTTGTATAGAAGCTGCGCGCAATATTGCGCAGATTGAGAATGCTTCATCAAGTGAGTTTTGCGAAACAGAAAATCCAATTGTAGGTTTAATGACAGAATGGCTTAAAGGTGATGTTCTTGAAAGGCGGACAAGAAATGGTGATCTCGGCGGATCCATGCGCCTTGGTGCTTTTGCTGCTGAATTAAAAGAAGAAAGTCATATTGCTAAAATATATGGGATGACAAAGATTGTTGAACGACATCGTCATCGTTATGAGGTCAATATTGATTATAAAGATAAGTTAGAACAGTGTGGTTTGATTTTTTCTGGCATGTCTCCCGATGGCGTTTTGCCGGAAACAATAGAATATGCAGATCATCCATGGTTCATTGGTGTTCAATATCATCCAGAACTAAAATCACGCCCTTTTGATCCACATCCACTTTTTTCTTCTTTTATTGAAGCCGCTGTAGAACAAAGTCGATTGGTTTAAGGCATAAATTTGGTTACTTTGCTTTTGAGGGATAAAATGACGAAACCAAATGCGCGTGTAAAAGTTGGAAATATTATTTTTTCAAATGAAATGCCTCTTTCATTAATTGCAGGGCCATGTCAAATGGAAAGTCGCGATCATGCTTTTGAAATGGCTGGTCGTATTAAGACAATGACCGATCAGCTTGGTATCGGATTTGTTTATAAATCAAGTTACGATAAAGCCAACAGAACCTCTTTGAGTGCGGCACGTGGCATTGGTCTTGAAAAAGCAATGGCTGTTTTTTCTGATTTAAAAAAAGAGTTTGATTGTCCTATATTGACTGATGTGCATACCGAAGAGCAATGTACAATTGTTTCTTCTACGGTTGATATTTTACAAATACCTGCTTTTTTATGTCGTCAAACAGATCTTTTGATCGCAGCCGCCAAAACAGGGTGTGTTATTAATATTAAAAAAGGTCAGTTTTTGGCGCCGTGGGATATGGAGAATGTTTTAAAAAAGGTTGTTCACAGTGGTAATCCCAATGTTATGCTTTGTGAGCGCGGTACATCATTTGGTTATAATCGTTTGATTTCGGATATGCGTTCGTTGCCTATTTTACGTTCATTTGGGGCTCCTGTTATTTTTGATGCAACACACTCCGTTCAAGAACCTGGAGGGCAGGGAGCTTCATCTGGTGGACAGCGTCAATTTGTTGAAGTTTTAGCGCGTGCGGCTGTTTCTGTTGGGGTCGCCGGTATTTTTTTAGAAACACATCAAGATCCAGATCATGCACCTTCTGATGGACCCAATATGGTTAAAATTGACGATTTACAAAGATTGCTTGAGACTTTAATGGAGTTTGATGATCTGTCAAAGAAGTTGAATTAAGAAGAGAAAAAATATTTTATGAATAGGACATTAGAAATGAATCGCGGCTTTGATTGGATAAGGAAATACAGATGACTATAATTGTCGATATCATTGGACGTGAAGTTCTGGATAGCCGTGGTAATCCAACGGTAGAAGTTGATGTTTATTTGGAAAATGGCGCTTTTGGTCGCGCTCTGGTTCCCTCAGGGGCTTCAACGGGGGCACATGAGGCTATAGAACTTCGTGATGGTGGTTTGCGTTATCAAGGGAAAGGTGTTGAAAAAGCGGTTGCTGCAGTCAATGGCGTAATTCTTGAAGAACTTGGTGGGCGGGATGCCAGAGACCAAATCGCTATTGATCAAGCAATGATTGCTTTAGATGGAACGCCAAACAAAGCCCGTCTTGGTGCCAATGCACTTCTTGGTGTTTCATTGGCTGTTGCAAGAGCCGCCGCGAACTCATTAAATTTACCTTTGTATCGTTATATTGGTGGACCGCAAGCGCATATTCTTCCAGCACCTATGATGAATATTATTAATGGTGGCGTTCATGCTGATAACTTGATTGATTTTCAAGAGTTTATGATTATTCCGGTAGGAGCCCCTAGCGTGAAAGAAGCCATCCGTTATGGTGCTGAAATTTTTCATACGTTGAAAAAGCGTTTAAAAGATGCAGGTTATAATACCAATGTTGGTGATGAAGGTGGTTTTGCACCTCAATTTAAAAGTGCAGATCAAGCAATTGATTTTATTATGGAATCTATCATGGCTTGTGGATATAAACCAGGTGAACAGATTGCACTTGGTTTAGATTGTGCTTCCACTGAATTTTATAAAAATGGTTCATATTTCTATAAAGGTGAGGGAAAATGTCGTGACATCCAAGAACAGGTAGATTATCTGGCGCACCTTGTGAAAAGTTATCCTATCGTTACCATTGAAGATGGAATGGCAGAGGATGATTGGGAAGGTTGGAAGCTCTTCACTGATACAATTGGAGATAAGTGTCAGCTTGTTGGCGATGATTTATTTGTAACAAATTCAGCGCGTTTGCGTGAGGGTATCAAGATGGGGGTAGGCAATTCTATTCTCATAAAAGTTAATCAAATTGGGACATTGAGTGAAACACTTGATGCTGTAGAAGTCGCCCATAAAGCAGGTTATCGTGCCATTATATCTCATCGCTCAGGCGAAACAGAGGATTCTTTCATAGCAGATCTTGCGGTTGCAACGAATTGTGGACAAATTAAAACAGGTTCTCTGGCACGTTCGGATAGATTAGCAAAATACAATCAACTTATTCGTATTGAAGAAATGCTAGGGGTTCAAGCACGTTATGCGGGTGATATATATCGTTAATCGTTGTGAGCACGAAATATGAAAGTATAAGATCATTTAGATCATGAAATTGAGCTGTCTTATCAAAGGCATAGAGCAATTATTTTATAGGTATTTAAATTTATAGGGATTAAGATGAGAGGTATAATTATTAGTCAAGATCAAGGAACATATCTCGTTTCGGGTGATGATGGTAAGCGTTATCAGTTTGCGACTTGGGATTGGTTAGGAAAGAAACCGCCCAGGATTGGTGATACTGTTGATTTTGTCTGTGAAGGCGGTGTGGTCAGTTCTGTTTTTCCGTTGTTGAGACCAAGTACAGAGAATTCCAAGATAATGTTTGCACTTCTTTGTTGGGTTGCAGGGATCTTTGGTGTCCATCGTTTTATGGTTGGGAGAGTTCGGACGGGTGTTTTAATGCTTGTGTTATCTTTATCTGTTGTTGGATTGATGATTACTGGTATTTGGGCAATTGTTGATTTCATACTCATTCTTGCTGGAAAATTTACGGATAAAAATGGGAATCAGATTACAGATTTGTAAAAATCTTATAATAATGTAAAGAGCAGGGAATTGCTTTTTATTTTTACAAATATATTAAGTTCATAATGCAGAATTATTGTACTCTATTTCTTTAATGTGAGATATTAAGAAAAATATGCACAGTTAAATAAAACTATTGAAAAAGACTGTGCTATTTTATATGGGTGAAACAAATACGCAAATCGGTTAAAGTGTACTTTGGGCTGCAGCTTATAGCAGTGGAAAGCGCTAATTATTGGGGGGGCTCCAAGCTATTTCAATTCCACATTTATCATGTATCATGGTTTCTATGCGTTTTATTTACGCAGTGAGGTTAATCAGCATATTATCAGATAATAATCTCTTTATGAATAACACATGAGGAGCAGCTTTATAGGTGGGTAAGGATGAAGGGTAAGATTATTGGTCAAAATCAAGGAGATTATTTTGTTTCAGGGTCTGACGGTAAGCGCTATCAATTTTCGAGTTGGGATTGGTTAGGAAAAAAAACACCAAAGGTAGGGGATGCCGTTGATTTTGTATATGAAGATGATGTTGTTAAATCTGTTTTCCCTCTTTTGAGTGAATCACAGTCAGAAAAATCAAGATTGGCGATAGCACTTGTTTGTTGGTTTTTTGGATGGTTGGGAATTCATCGCTTTATGGCAGGTAAAGTTGGAACGGGCATTGTAATGCTTCTTATAAGCCTACTAAGTATACCATTTACTATGGGGATAGGAATACTTTTAATAACTGGGCCTTGGTCATTTATTGATTTTATAGTTATTTTATCGGGATATTTTAGAGATGAAAATGGGGATAAAATTATAAATTGGTAGAAATTTTAGAATAATATAAAATGTAAAGAGCTAAGAATTTTCTTTACTTTTAATGTTGTCAATATATTAATTTAATAATATAAATTATTTTAGTCTATGTCTTTAAATGTGAAATATTAAAGAAAATTATGAATATTTAAATAAAACTATTGAAAAAGACTGTACTATTTCATATGAAAAAAGAGAAAGTGCAAATCGAACAGCGTGCTTTATATTACCACTTATAATTGCGGGAATTTTAAGTTGTTGGGGGATTTTAAGCTTTTTAAATTGTCATATATCACGGTGAATACAGATTGTATTCAGGCAGTAAGGTTTATTCAACATATTATCATATTAGAAGAAAAGCTTCTTTATGAATAACAATTTTATAGGTGGTGAAGATGAAAGGTAAGATTATTGGTCATGATCAAGGAGATTATTTCATTTCAGGGGCTGATGGTAAGCGCTATCAGTTTGCGAATTGGGATTGGTCAGGAAAAACGCCGCCGAAAGTTGGTGACGTCGTTGATTTTGTGTGTGAAGGGGATACCATTAAATCTATTTTCCCTATCTTGACTGAAGGTCAGTCACAGCAATCAAAAGTGACGTTAGCGGTCGTTTGTTTTTTTCTAGGTGGACTAGGACTTCATCGTTTTATGGTTGGTAAAGTTGGAACGGGCATTGCAATGCTTCTTATAAATATAATAAGTGTAATAAGTATAATAAGTGTAATATTTATGCCGGTAGGGCTTATAGGAATTTTTTTGATAATTACACCTTGGGTATTGATTGATTTTATAGTCATTTTAACAGGAAATTTTAAGGACAAAGATGGGTGTAAAATCACAACTTAGAGGATATCCAATATTTATAATATAGAAAGTGGGTTATTCAGCTTACTTTGATTGTATTTAAGGGGGGGATAAATTGGTGGTAACAAATTGTTTGCGTGTGTAGATTGAGTAATGAGGTGTTAATCAAAATCGTGCATAGTTGGGCAGAATATTAAGAAACTTGTGCTGTAAAGACTGTGCTATTTTATGTGGACAAAGCAGAAACGTAGATCAATCAAAGTGCGCTTTGTACTACCTCTTATGACGGTGGGTGTTTTAAGCTATTTCAGTTACCATATTTATCATGGTGAGTATGGATTGTATTCACGCAGTGAAGTTAATCAGTATATTAGCGAATTAGAAAAGGAGCTTCATAAAATAGAAGCTGAGCGGAAATTCATTGAAAAGCGCATTTCTCTTTTACGCAATGGACATATTGAAAAGGACATGTTGGATGAGTATGTCCGAAAGAATTTAAATTTTTCTAAGCCAAATGAATTGACAATCTTAATGCCTTGAAATGATATCAAAGGTAAATGAGAAATCGCTTAATTTAAACGACAATCAGTAATGATATTGTTTAAGCCGATTGATAAGGCTTGTAACTTTCGTTCGTAAAGGTTATTCCTAGCTAATCATAAAAGGGAGTTTAATATGGCAGAACGACTTAAAAAAAATTCTGCGTCGGTAGCGCACACTGCATTATCAAGCACCACGAAAAAAGCACCAATAGCAGTTTTTACAAAAGAGGAAGAAATTGATGCCTATCGTGAAATGCTTTTAATTCGCCGTTTTGAAGAAAAAGCAGGACAACTTTATGGTATGGGGCTTATTGGGGGATTTTGTCATCTTTATATTGGACAGGAAGCTGTTGTTATAGGAACATTAAAGGCAACAAAAGAAGGTGATCAAGTTATTACGTCTTACCGCGATCATGGCCATATGTTAGCAGTTGGGATGAGCCCGCGTGGTGTCATGGCAGAATTAACGGGACGCCAAGGGGGATTTTCCAAAGGCAAAGGTGGCTCGATGCATATGTTCTCTAAAGAAAAGAACTTTTATGGTGGACATGGTATTGTTGGTGCGCAGGTTCCCATAGGTTCAGGCTTGGCATTTTCGAATCAATATCTTGGTAAAGATAATGTGACATTGGTTTATTTTGGTGATGGTGCTGCAAATCAGGGGCAGGTTTACGAAAGTTTTAATATGGCTTCACTTTGGAAGCTGCCGGTTGTTTATATTATTGAAAACAACCAGTATGCTATGGGAACATCCGTTTCACGTGCATCTGCAGAAACTGATTTTTCGCGTCGTGGTCTTTCTTTTGAAATTCCAGGTATTGTTGTTGATGGTATGGATGTTCGATCCGTAAAAGGTGCTGCTGATGAAGCAATTTCTTGGGCTCGTTCGGGTAAAGGGCCGATCATTCTTGATATGCAAACCTATCGTTATCGTGGTCATTCCATGTCTGACCCGGCAAAATATCGCTCTAAAGAAGAAGTCCAAAAAATAAAAGAGGAACACGATCCGATTGATCAAGTAAGAAGTCGGATTCTTAAACAGAGTTGGGCGAGCGAAGATGATTTAAAGTCTATTGAGAAAGAGGTCCGTGCAATTGTTGCTGATGCGGCAGATTTTGCACAAAGTGATCAAGAGCCAGATGCTTCTGAGCTCTACACGGATATTTTAGTTTGATGCGAGGGAAGCAAGTATGTCTATTGATATTTTGATGCCGGCGCTTTCACCAACTATGGAAGAAGGTAAATTGTCTAAATGGCTCAAGAAAGAAGGTGATAAGGTTCGCTCTGGCGATGTTATTGCTGAAATTGAGACGGATAAGGCGACAATGGAAGTAGAGGCTGTTGATGAAGGCACTCTTGGTAAAATTTTTGTGCCTGAAGGTTCTGAAGGCGTAAAGGTTAATAGTGTTATTGCAGTTTTATTAGAAGAAGGTGAGCGTGCTGAGGATATCTCACAGTCTACGGATACAGCACAAAAACCTAAAGCGTCCTCCCCTTCTCTTCCCTCGTCAGTTCCGCAGTCTCCGACTTTTGCTATCCCTGCTGATTTTGATATTCCAGCGGGAACACAAATGGTGACAATGACAGTCCGTGAAGCGCTTAATCAGGCTTTGGCTGAAGAAATGCGGCGTGATGAAAAAGTCTTTCTCATGGGGGAAGAAGTTGCGCAATATCAAGGGGCCTATAAGGTTAGCCAAGGTTTGTTGGAAGAATTCGGAGAACGGCGCGTTATTGATACCCCAATTACAGAGCACGGCTTTGCCGGGTTGGCTGTTGGTGCTGCTTTTGGAGGGTTACGTCCTATTGTCGAGTTTATGACCTTTAATTTTGCCATGCAGGCAATGGATCAAATTATTAACTCAGCAGCAAAAACACGTTATATGTCTGGTGGGCAAATGACTGCTCCTATGGTTTTCCGTGGTCCCAATGGCGCGGCGGCTCGTGTTGGAGCTCAACATTCTCAATGCTATGCTGCCTGGTATAGTCATATTCCAGGTCTGAAAGTTATCATGCCTTATAGTGCAGCAGATGCAAAAGGTTTGCTAAAAGCTGCTATTCGTGATGATAATCCTGTTATCTTCCTTGAAAATGAGATTTTGTACGGGCATCAATTTGAGGTTCCTCAACTCGATGATTTTATTTTGCCTATTGGTCGGGCGCGTATTCATAAGTCTGGGCAAGATGTGACGATTGTTGCCTGTGGGATTGGAATGCATTATGCTGTTCAAGCGTTACCAGAAATTGAGAAACTTGGTATTGACGTTGAATTAATTGATCTACGAACCATTCGTCCGATGGATCTTCCGACAATTCTTTCTTCTGTTAAAAAAACGGGTCGTTTGATAACAATTGAAGAGGGGTTTCCTCAGTCATCTGTAGGAACTGAAATAGCAACGCGTGTTATGCAGCAGGCTTTTGACTATCTTGATGCACCAATTGCGACGATTTCTGGTAAAGATGTTCCAATGCCTTATGCTGCTAATCTTGAGAAGTTGGCTTTGCCTGATACTGCTGAAGTTATTGAGGCTGTTAAGGCTGTGACGTACAGAGCATAACGGAGGAAAGCACAATGCCCATTAAAATTACAATGCCAGCGCTTTCCCCTACGATGGAAGAGGGAAATTTAACAAAATGGAATATTAAGGAGGGCGATAAGGTTTCCTCCGGGGATGTTATTGCTGAAATTGAGACGGATAAAGCGACGATGGAAGTTGAGGCCGTTGATGAAGGTAGGGTTGCCAAAATCGTTGTTCCTGCTGGTACACAAGGTGTTAAAGTAAATTCTTTGATTGTTGTTTTAGCAGAAGAAGATGAAGACTTAGCTGAAGCGGCAAAAGTTGTAGAAGAGACCTCTTCTTCTACAAGACAAGAATCAGAGGGTGTAAAACAACCAGATTCTCTGAAGCAGACGGACGCAAAGGGAGCAAAAATGTCTCATGAATCATCAGATCAGCAATTAATACAGCAAGATAAAAAGAGGACTCGTCTTTTTGCTTCTCCCTTAGCACGGCGATTAGCTTCTCAGGCAGGTCTTGATTTATCGCTTATTTCTGGAAGTGGTCCCCATGGACGTATTATTAAGTGCGATGTAGAAAAAGCTATGGGCGGTGATATTTCTCAAGCTTCTTATTCGTCACAAATCGGCAAGCCGGTTGCAGCGGGTGCTTCTGATAAACAGATATTGCAACTCTTTAAAGAGGATGAATATATTTTCGCACCCCATAATAATATGCGTAAAACGATCGCCACACGTTTGGTGGAATCAAAGCAAAGAGTTCCGCATTTCTATGTGACCGTAGAGTGTGAACTTGATGCGCTATTAGCGTTGCGTACACAATTGAATGCTGCTGCTCCAATGGTTAAGACTCTGGAAGAAGCTAAGCCTACTTATAAGCTTTCTGTTAATGATATGGTAATCAAAGCGGTTGCACTTTCTTTGAAAGCGGTTCCTGATGCGAATGTTTCTTGGCTTGAAGGTGGAATGCTTCATCATAAACATTGTGATGTTGGGGTTGCTGTTTCTGTTCCCAATGGATTAATTACGCCGATTATTCGCCATGCAGAGGAAAAGCCGTTATCGCTTATTTCCAAAGAGATGAAGGATTTTGCAAAGCGTGCGCGTGAACGCAAGTTAAAAATGGAAGAATATCAGGGGGGAACAACAGCTGTATCCAATATGGGGATGTATGGTGTAAAAAGTTTTTCTGCTATCCTTAACCCACCACATGCGACGATTTTTGCGATTGGCGCAGGTGAGCAACGCGCCGTTGTTAAAAATGGCGCATTAGCCGTTGCAACAGTTATGTCGGTTACACTTTCTGTTGATCATCGTGCTGTCGATGGTGCTTTAGCAGCAGAGCTGGCACGAACTTTTAAGAAGATGATTGAAAATCCATTAGCAATGTTGGTTTGAATGACAATTCTTCACGTAAACTATGAGCGTGTATGTTAAGAGAGTGAAAGCAAATTTAAAAGTTTGAAGAGTAATGCTATTGCTGTTTCTGGTTTGGGTAAAGCATTTATGTGAAGCATAGAGTAAAAACATAAGATAATTTTATCATGTTGGTTTTCAGTCTTAAGTTCAAAGAGTGCATATCCATTTTATATATATCCATGGAGGAATTACTGTGGCAAATCTTTATGATGTAATTGTAATTGGATCAGGTCCAGGCGGATATGTAACCGCAATTCGTGCTGCGCAATGTGGCTTTAAGACTGCAATTGTTGAGCGTGAACATCTGGGAGGGATTTGTTTAAATTGGGGGTGTATTCCAACAAAGGCCCTTTTACGTTCGGCGGAAGTGAAACATTTTGCTGAACATGCGAAAGATTATGGACTAAAAATTAATGGTTCAATTGAAGCAAACATCAAAGATGTTGTGACACGTTCACGCAGCGTTTCAGCACGTTTAAATGCTGGTGTTGATTTTTTAATGAAAAAAAACAAAATTGATATTATCTGGGGTGAAGCAAAGCTTACGAAAGAAGCGAAAGGAAGCCAACCTGCGGAAATTATGGTTTCTTCATCCTCTAAACCGGTTATGCAACCGCAAAATCCAATCCCTAAAGGAATATTAGGGCAGGGGACTTATCAAGCAAAACACATCATTATTGCAACAGGCGCACGTCCTCGTGTCCTTCCTGGTATTGAGCCAGATGGAAAGCTCATTTGGACTTATTTTGAAGCGATGATCCCGCCAGCAATGCCAAAATCGCTTTTGGTCATAGGGTCTGGAGCTATTGGTATTGAATTTGCTTCTTTTTATCGTGATATGGGTGCTGAGGTCACTGTTGTTGAAATGATGCCTCACATTATGCCCGCTGAAGATATTGAAATTTCAACATTTGCCCGTAAACGGTTAGAGAAAAAAGGTTTACGTATTCTTTGCCAAGCAAAAGTAACAAAGGTTGAAAAAGCTTCCAATTCTGTGACAGTACATATTGATGTTAAGGGCAAAACAGAGACAATGACTGTTGACCGGGTGATTTCTGCTGTTGGGGTGCAGGGTAATATTGAGAATATCGGGTTAGAAGCGTTGGGTGTCAAAACCGATCGTGGGTGTATTGTAACCGATGAATGGAGTTGGACAGGGATTGGAGGTATTTATGCTATTGGTGATGTGGCAGGTCCTCCTATGTTAGCCCATAAAGCAGAAGAAGAAGGCGTGATATGCGTTGAACGTCTTGCGGGTTTAAAGAATGTTCATCCGCTTGATAAGAAAAAAATTCCAGGGTGCACCTATTGCACACCACAAGTTGCTTCTGTAGGTCTTTCAGAAGCAGCAGCAAAAGACGCAGGGTATGATATACGTATTGGTCGTTATTCTTTTTCCGCAAATGGCAAGGCGATTGCTTTGGGTGAAGATCAGGGGTTAGTAAAAACGATTTTTGATCAAAAAACAGGACAGCTTCTTGGCGCCCATATGGTCGGGGCGGAGGTAACAGAACTAATACAGGGTTTTGTTATTGCCATGAATCTTGAAACAACAGAGGAAGAATTGATGCATACTGTCTTTCCACATCCGACCTTATCGGAAATGATGAAAGAAAGTGTATTGGATGCTTATGGTCAAGTTTTAAACGCTTGATGATTGGGTTTGAGTGAAAGATCTTATATTTTTCATTGCGACTTTATATTTATAAGGCAAAGGCTTAAATGGTTACGGTTGTTGATAGAGTTACGAATAGACGTTTGCGTCATCCTGAAAAGGCCCATCGTCCGGATACAAGCGTTCAGAAAAAGCCAGATTGGATACGTGTAAAAGCGCCAACATCACCGGTCTATAAGGAAACGCATGGTATTGTCCGCACACATAAGTTGGTGACTGTCTGTGAAGAAGCAGGTTGCCCTAATATTGGCGAATGTTGGAGCCAGCGGCATGCAAGCTTTATGATTTTAGGTGAGATATGTACGCGTGCTTGTGCTTTTTGTAACGTTGCAACAGGTATTCCGCTTGCCGTTGATGATGATGAGCCAGAGCGTGTAGCCGATGCTGTTGCACGGATGGAATTAAAGCATGTTGTCATTACATCTGTTGATCGTGATGATCTTGCTGATGGTGGCGCTGAGCATTTTGCAAAAGTTATTTATGCGATTCGTCGAAAAGCGCCTAAAACAACAATTGAAGTTTTGACACCTGATTTTCGTCATAAGGATGGTGCTTTAGAAATTGTTGTTGCTGCTAAGCCTGATGTTTTTAATCATAACTTAGAAACAGTTCCTTCTAAATATTTGAAGGTTCGTCCAGGAGCGCGTTATTTTCATTCAATTCGTCTGTTACAACGCGTTAAAGAACTTGATCCAACAATTTTTACAAAATCGGGAATTATGGTTGGCCTTGGAGAGGAACGAAATGAAATTCTGCAATTAATGGATGATTTACGCTCTGCTGATGTAGATTTTATGACAATTGGACAATATTTGCAGCCTACGCGAAAACATCATCCAGTTATTCGCTTTGTGCCTCCGGAAGAGTTTGAATCTTTTGCCAAGATTGGTAAAGTAAAAGGTTTTTTACATATGGCTTCCAATCCTCTGACACGTTCATCTCATCATGCAGGAGATGATTTTGCCATTTTGCAAAAAGCGCGTGATGAAAAATTTGCCTTACAGAGATAATTATGCCAACTTTTTCAACACATCGGCAAGTTGCCCATAGTGCTCGTGAGATGTTTGATCTTGTGTCAGATATTGAACGTTATCCTGAGTTTTTACCCATGTGTGAGGCTTTAATAATACGTTCTCGCAAGAAATGTGAGGAAAAGACGTTGCTTCTTGCAGATATGACCGTTGGCTATAAGGTTATTCGAGAAACGTTTACGACCCAAGTTTTTCTTCAGCCAAAGAAAGCTTTGATAGAGGTTAATTATATTGATGGTCCATTTAAATATCTTGAAAATCGTTGGGTCTTTCATAATATTGAAAATACCAATGCATGTAATGTAGAGTTTTTTATTGATTATGAATTTAAAAGTAAAATACTTGGACGCGTGATGGGCTCAATGTTTGATATTGCATTTCGTAAATTTACCGATGCTTTTGAAAAGCGCGCCAATCAGATTTATGGTTCTGCAATAACATAATCTATTCTGTTATTTTTTAATAAGACACATTGTTTATAAAGGCGTAAAGGTGGGAATTGATTGCCATCTTTAGTGATTTCTTTTTTTTAAGGGAAACTCTTTTAAACAGAACATCACAATATTTATTAGATAAGATATTGATGATTATGGACTCCAATGTTGAATAGAGAGTTTTGAAATTGGTATGGAAATTCAGAGAAGTCGTTCCAGAATCATTTGAAAAGCATTTTCAACAGTTGCATGGCGGATAGTCTTGCGATCAAGATGGCCAAAGTGCATTTCTTTGTGCAAAGGGGAGTGATTTTTGTAAGCAACTGCGCAATGCACAAGCCCTACAGGTTTGTTTAGACTTGCGCCTCCTGGACCAGCAATTCCTGTTACAGAAACTGCAATGTCAGCTTGTGAATGTTTTAATCCACCTTCAGCCATTGCAAGAGCAACTTCTTTTGAAACGGCACCATAGGTTTTTATAAGTTCAGCACACACGCTAACAAGGCGTGTTTTGGATTCATTTGAATAAACAACAAATCCACAATCGAGGACATCTGACGATCCTGCAATATTTGTGAGGCTTGCAGCAATGAGTCCTCCTGTACAAGACTCGACAGTTGTTAATAATAAACCCTTTTGGCGACAGGCATTAAGAACTTCATGCGCTTGTTTTTCATAAAAATATGTCATTGGGGAATTTCTCCTGGATAAAGAACACTTGCTGTTGCCAAAGCCGCAATGCCTTCGCCACGACCAATAAACCCCAGTTTTTCATTTGTTGTCGCTTTGATAGAGATTCGGTCCGGTGTCATTGCAAGTATTGTCATAAGATTTTCTGTCATAGCATGACGATAGGGACCAATTTTAGGGTTTTCAGCAATAATTGTGATATCAACATTGGCAATACGACCCCCAGCTTGTTTTAGAAGACCAAGAGCATGGCGTAGAAAAATTTCTGATGATACATTTTTCCATTGAGGATCAGAGGGAGGAAAATGTGTACCGATATCTCCTGCACCTCGTGTTGCAAGAAGGGCATCTGTTAATGCATGAAGAGCAACATCCGCATCGGAGTGTCCATTTAATTTTTTATGAAAAGGGATTCTTATACCACATAATATAAGAAAATCCCCTTCTTCGAAAGAATGAACATCATAACCATTGCCAGTACGGATATCAGGGAACATTTGCATTTTTTTTTGGAGATATAAATGGGCGGTATCAAAATCTTTGTGCCATGTGATTTTTATATTATGAGGATCACCTGGAACAGTAAGCATCGGAAGACCAAACCATTCTGCAATCGCACAATCATCAGTGAAGTCTTCTTTACAAACTTTTTTTGCTTGTTTATGGGCTGCTAAGATATGTTCAAAGGGAAAACACTGTGGCGTTTGTGCACTATAAAGATGGGTACGGGGAATTGTTTCTAAAACATGCTGATGATTGATGCGTTTAAGGGTATCAGAGATGGGTAGAACAGGAAGAACGCCTTCTTGAGGCGTGATAGTTTTATGAATGTTATCAAGGAGCTTATTTTCGATAAAGGGACGTGCACCATCATGAATATGCACATATTGGGGATTGAATTTTTTAAGTGCCTGAAGTCCATGTAAGGTAGAGATTTGACGTGTATTGCCTCCTTCAACGATAATAAGGCGCTCTTTCAATTCGGCGAGTGCTTGTTCACAGATTTGACGATCTTCTGGATGAATAACAAGGATAATTGTTGTGATAGCTGGATGCTGCAAAAAACAATGCACGGTATGATAAATAATCGGCTTTTGTCCTAGAAGCCGATATTGTTTTGGAATTTTATGGGGAGATCCTGCTCTTTCACCACGTCCAGCGGCTAATATTATTGCTGCAATAGAAATACTGAATCTCCTTATGTTATAACTTTAGTTTATTATTTATTAACTTTAAAATGATTGTGAAAGGATGATTGTTGTAGATCAGCAAGGGATATCACGGATAACACCTCAAAAAAAGCATTTAATGCTTTTTGAAGTGCCGTATTTAAACCACAAAAATCGATCAGTGGGCAATTGGATTCTGCAGTATTGAAACATTCTGCGAGGGAAAAGTTATCTTCTGTTACTTTCACAACATCAGCAACAGAAATCTCTGCTGCGGGTTTCGCCAATTTAACACCACCATTGCGTCCACGCACTGTTTGTATAAAACCTGCTTGAACAAGTGGTTGAAGGATTTTAAATAAAAAGAGTTCTGAAACGGCATATGTTTTAGCAATTTCTGGAACACGACACAGCGATCCCTGCTTATCTGCACAATACATAAGCATTCGAAGAGCATAATTTGTTTGTTTTGTTAAGCGCATCTCATTTCCTTTGTAAAGTATCGTCGGACGCAGTCTAATTTAAAGATATTTTGCAAAATAAAGAAGTTCTTTCTTATTGACTATATTTGCCTTATTTTAAATGGAGTATTATTATTGTCAATTTTTGTCACAAAAGGTTATATGAGAATAATGGGATAAGGGTCTGTAAGCTTATGATGAATACAACTGCTGTGACGAATCTTCAAGACATCGATAAAAATACTTATAACGATGAATTGTATCGATTAAGTAAGGTATATATCTTTTTAGGGATTGCAATTATTGTATTGGCTTTACTTACAGCCTCTGTTTCGTTTATTATTCTTATCGGATTAACCCCTTTTGTTCCTAGTAGAATAGTAACCCTTATTCTTATAGGGATTAATAGTTTTTGGGTTTTAGGGCTTGTTGTCATCGTTTTTTATGAGATGATTCCCATCATTCGTGCGTGGCGTTCAAGGCGTGCAGGCTCGCGTCTTCATGTGCGCCTTATTTCATTGTTTGCACTTGTTGCAACCATGCCAGCTGTTGCTGTCGCTCTTGTATCAGGGCCAGCACTCAATTTAGGACTTGACCGATGGTTTGATACAACAACGCGGCAAATTGTAGGTTCTTCTATTGATTTAGCAAATGCTTATGCAGATGAAATGCTTCAAAATTTAAAAAATTTATCTTACGCTATGGCATTTGCACTTGATAACAAAAAACTTTTAGAACGTAATCCAGCTGAATATCGGATGCAATTGACGCGTCATGCTTTAGGACGCAATTTGCGTGGTGCATTTTTGTTAAGTTCTAGCGGAACTATTTTTGTATCGAGTGCTCTTGGTGATGAGGATAAACTACCAATTCCTCCGTCCAATCTTATTGAACGTGCAACCAGTGCGAGGCCTTTTTCTTTTCAACCAGGCGTTCATGATTATTTTGGTATTATTTTAAAATTTAACAATATTCCAAACACATTTTTATATTTGGTGCGTGACGTTGATAAAGGCGTTTTATCTGCTTTGCGTTTGACAGAAGTTAATACGGATCGTTATCGTGATTTAAATGAAAATCGCCTGTTGACACAAATTGCATTTGGTATGCTTTATTTATGTCTTTTTTTTAGTTTATTCTTATCTTCCATTTGGGCAGCTATTGCTGTTGCTGATCGTTTAGTTCGCCCTATTCGTCTTCTCATTAGTGCTGCTGATGACGTTGCGTCTGGAAATATGGAAATTTTTGTGCCAGTACGAGCAAAAGATGGAGATATTGGGCAATTATCCAAAACTTTTAATTACATGGTCAGTGAATTGAAAAGTCGGCGCAATGAGTTGATTGCAGTGCGTGATCAAATTGATGAGAGACGGCGTTTTTCTGAAGCTGTGTTATCGGGTGTAACAGCGGGAGTAGCAGGAATAGATGATAATGGTGATATTACAATTATCAATCGGTCTATTGAAACGATGTTTGATATTCGTTCTGAACAGGTTGTTGGACAAAGTCTTTTATCTTTAAGTGCTGAAATTTGGCAGGTTTTTCAGTTTGCGCGTTCATTAGGTCGTAAAAATCATCGTGAGCAGGTTACTTTAAACGTTGCAGGAAAAGAGCGTGTCTGTAATGTCCAAGTTACGATGGAAGAGGATGATGGAGAAGGGCAATCTTGGGTTCTAACAATTGATGATATTACAGACCTCGTTGCAGCGCAACGTACAGCAGCGTGGGCGGATATTGCACGGCGCATTGCACACGAAATTAAAAATCCCCTCACACCTATTCAGTTATCCGCTGAACGTATTCGTAAACGTTATAACAAAGTTATTACACAAGATAGAGAGGTCTTTGAGCGGTGTATTGACACAATTATTCGCCAAGTTGGAGATATTGGGCGTATGGTTGATGAGTTTTCTTCTTTTGCACGTATGCCCAAACCACAAATGCATGTTTTAGATATACGTGAATTGTTGCGTGAAGCATGTTTCTTGATAGAAGTGACGCGACATGATATTTATTTTGAGCAAGACTTAGGGAGTCTACCCCTTATGGGGGCATTTGATAACCGTCTCATTGTACAGGCTTTTTGCAACGTTATCAAAAATGCAAGCGAATCCATAGATTCGGTTATGCGAGAGGAGACTATTCACGGTCATATTCTTGTCCGTTCTTACCGGCAAGAAGAATGGGTGGTTGTGGATGTTATTGATAACGGAAAAGGACTTCCTAAAGAGCAAAGACAAAAGTTATTAGAACCCTATATAACAACGCGGGAGAAAGGAACAGGGCTCGGGTTAGCCATTGTGCGCAAAGTTATTGAAGATCACGGTGGTTCCATGGAGCTTCATGATGCACCGGAGAGTTTTTATGAAGGGCGTGGAGCGATGATCCGTTTGATATTTCCCTCAGATGGGGGTAAGCAGGGTAATATTATACAAGCTATAAATCATAAGATAGGGGAATAGTATGGTATCAGATATCTTGATTGTTGATGATGAAGCAGATATTCGTGAGCTTGTTTCTGGTATTTTAGATGATGAAGGTTATGAAACGCGTGTTGCTTGTAACTCTGATGAAGCATTAGCTCAAATTAGTGAGCGTATTCCAAAGCTCATTTTTTTAGATATTTGGTTACAGGGAAGTCGCCTCGATGGTTTAGCATTGCTTGATGAAATTAAAACGCAATATCCAGCTCTTCCAGTCGTTATGATCTCAGGTCATGGTAATATTGAGACCGCTGTTTCTGCTATAAAGCGCGGGGCCTATGATTTCATTGAAAAACCTTTTAAAGCTGATAGACTTGTATTGGTTGCAGAGAGAACGCTTGAAAACTCAAATTTAAAACGTGAGCTTTTAGAATTGCGAAAACGTTCAAACGAGACATTGGAGCTGCTCGGAAAATCGACAGTTATAAGAAATTTGCGTCAAATCATAGAAAAAGTAGCGCCAACCAATAGTCGCATCATGATAACAGGTCCTTCAGGGGCTGGAAAAGAGACAGTTGCACGAACTATTCATGCGCTCTCAACACGTTCGAATGGGCCATTTGTTACAATAAATGCAGCAACGATTACGCCGGAAAGAATGGAAATAGAGTTATTTGGCAGCGAAATGGAGGGAAGAGAGCGCAAGATCGGTGCTTTAGAGGAAGCTCATGGTGGAATATTATATATTGATGAAATTGCTGATATGCCCCGTGAAACTCAAGGTAAGATTCTTCGGGTGTTAACGGGACAGACATTTGAGAGAGTTGGCGGTACAAAACGTGTTAAGGTGGATGTTCGTATCATTTCTTCAACAGCACAAAATCTTGAAAACCTTATTTCTGACGGGCGCTTTAGAGAAGAGCTTTTCCATCGCCTTTCTGTCGTTCCTATTACTGTTCCACCTCTTTCAGCCCGTCGTGAAGATATTCCAGAACTTGTCCATCATTTCGTAAAAACAATATCACAGCAGGTTGGAATTAAGCCGCGTGAAATCAGTGATGATGTGATTGCTATTTTGCAAACGCATGCTTGGCCGGGTAATGTACGGCAATTACGGAATAATATTGAGCGTCTTCTTATTCTTGTACGGGATGGTGATGGTCCTATAACAGCAGATTTTCTTCCCAGTGAAGTGAGTGATCCTTTACCACTTCTTCAAATGGATTCAGATGAGAGTATCATGGATTTACCGTTGCGTGAAGCACGGGAATTGTTTGAAAAGAGATATTTAGTGGCGCAGATTGGGCGTTTGGGTGGAAATATATCGCGTACTGCTGAATTTATAGGCATGGAGCGTTCAGCTTTGCATCGTAAGCTTAAAGCGCTTGGAGTTTCTTAAAAAATGCGTGTTATTATTTGCGGTGCAGGACAGGTTGGTTATGGAATAGCAGAGCGTCTTGCTGCTGAAAATCATGATGTTACTGTTATCGATATTGAAACCAGATTAATTGAAAAAATTCGCGATACATTGGATGTGAGAGGTTTTGTTGGTCACGGTTCTCGTCCTGAAGTTCTTTTGGCTGCAGATGCAGACAAAGCTGATATGTTGATTGCTGTTACTTTGTTTGATGAAGTGAATATGGTCGCTTGTCAGGTCGCCCATTCATTATTTGATGTTCCCACAAAAATTGCTCGTATCCGATCACAATCTTATTTAGAACCACGCTATAAGACGCTTTTTTCCAGAGAAAATATTCCCATTGATGTGGTTATTTCGCCAGAAGTTGAAGTTGGGGAAATGGTTTTACGTCGTATTGCGCTGCCTGGTGCAATAGATGTTCTTTATTTTTGTAATGATGATATTGTTGCACTAGCTTTGGAATGTATGGAAGATTGTCCTGTTATTAATACACCTTTGCGTCAATTAACAGAGCTTTTTCCAGATCTTCACACGACGGTTACCGCTATTAAACGTGGTTCGGAATTATTGATTGCACATTCAGAAACGCAATTACGCGTTGGTGATATAACCTATCTTGTTGTTGCTCGTGAGCAGATGCGTCGTGCTGTTGGACTTTTTGGTCATAAAGAACAAGATGCGCACCGCATGATTATTGCAGGGGGTGGTCACATTGGCCTTTATGTTGCTCAGGCTATTGAAAAGCGTCTCCATAAATTAAAATTGAAGATTATAGAATCGCAGAGAGAAAGAGCTCTCACAATTGCTGATCAGCTTGAGAAAACAACTGTTTTATATGGTAACGTGTTAGATCCAGTGATTCTTCAAGATGCGGGAATTGATCAGGCCGATTTAATGATTACATTAACCAATCAGGATCAGGTTAATCTCTTAAGTGCTATTATTGCTAAAAGATTGGGTTGTAAAGCCAATATGGTGTTGATTAATAATGTTGCCTACCAAGAATTTAGCCGTGCAGTTGGTGTGGATGCCTATCTTAATCCCCATAGCGTTACAATATCGAAAATTTTGCAACAAATGCGCCGTGGGCGTATTCGTTCTGTTCATTCAGTTTTTAATGGTCGAGCAGAAATTATTGAAGCTGAAGTGATGCAAACATCTTCATTGGTTGGTAAGTCATTATCAGAGCTTAATTTATCAGATGGTTTGAGAATTGGGGCAATTTATCGTAATAAGACAATCATACAGCTTTCAGCAGAAGCGCGTATTTTGTCTGGTGATAGAATAGTGATTTTTGCCCTTGCTGATAGGGTTCGTGATGTTGAACAACTTTTTCGCGTAAGTTTGGAATATTTTTGATATATTATTTATGGATATTTGTACTTTTTGGTATAGTGGACAGTTAAGATTGGTGGATAGGCTTTGTTTGTCCTCAATGGTCAAAACTGGTCAGCGCGTTAAGCTTTTTAGTTATGATAAAGAAATAGACAATTTACCTGCTGGTGTTGAGTTGCTTGAAGCCGAATCAATTTTACCACGTTCAGCAATTTATCGCCTTGATCCCAATTTTTCTGATAATAAACCAGGATGTACAATTGTTCAGTTCTCGGATTTTTTTCGTGTTATGCTGATGAAATATCAACAAGGTGTTTGGTTGGATACAGATGTTTACCTCGTTAAACAATTTCACCCCGATGCGAATAAGGTTTGGTTGGCAAGAGAAAATAATATAAGAGTAGGCGTTTCTGCCCTTTATTTTCCTCCAGATAACCCTATTATAAAAGTGTTTGAAGATTATTGGGCAGGGACAGAAATGATCCCTCATTGGCTTGGGTTTAAGCGTCGTGTTTGGAGACCATTCTGGTTAAAGAGAAAAAAAATGCCAGTTTTACCCGCAAATCTTGGCGTTACGATATTTGGCAATGACGGTATTTCACGATTAGCAAAACGATATAGTTTTTTTCACGAGGCAAAGGAAAAGGAAACTTTTTATTATTGGACTGGACGAAAAACTGAATACATCTTTGAATCAGCTTTTGGCGTAAAACCGCTTACAGATTCACGTTTGATAGGATTTCATATTCACAGAAAAACCAAGACCACGCAAAGACCTCAGGAAGGAAGTTTTTACCATTGGGCAGTCTCTCGCATTCCTGAAGTTCATGATTTGTTTAGGTAGAGTTATTATTGCTATTTTAACCATTGAGATTTTAATCTATCCTAGATGGCTCTTGATTGTCGCTTGCACAAAAGAGTAATGTTAGCCTATGGATAAAAATATTGATTGTGTAAAAAGCGATTGTTATATGACAAGGAAAGTAAAAATATGAGTGATCCAATGAAAACAGCATTAAGCCTTGTTCCTATGGTTATTGAACAAACCAATCGTGGTGAACGGGCTTATGATATTTTTTCCCGTCTTTTAAAGGAGCGGATTATTTTTATTAATGGTCCTGTTGAAGATGGTATGGCAATGCTTATTTGTGCACAATTACTTTTCTTAGAAGCCGAAAATCCTAAAAAAGAAATTAGTCTTTATATTAATTCTCCAGGTGGTGTCGTAACATCTGGTATGGCTATTTATGATACTATGCAGTTTATTCGTCCTCCTGTTTCTACGCTTTGCATGGGGCAGGCGGCATCTATGGGATCGTTATTGTTAACAGCTGGAGCAAAAGGTCATCGTTTTGCATTGCCAAATGCGCGTATTATGGTGCATCAGCCATCTGGTGGTTTTCAAGGTCAGGCTTCAGATATTGAGCGACATGCACAAGATATTATAAAGATGAAACGGCGTTTAAATGAAATTTATGTTCAACATACAGGTCAAGATTATGAGGTTATTGAGAGAACGCTTGATCGCGATCATTTTATGACAGCAGAAGAGGCCAAAGCGTTTGGCTTAGTTGATGATGTTATACACTATCGTGCAGAAACTGAAAAAGAAGAAAAAGATTAAGAATTTTTATAGAAAAAACATCTACTTTAGATAAAGAGTTTTATAGAAAATATCGCAAAAATTAAGAGAAACACCTAAAAATATTGAGACATTCATGGTTTTCTATATGTCTTTTAGTTTTCATGATGAAAAGCTTCCTTTGAAAAAGCGAAGTATTCATATATCGTGGTGAAAGGAAAGAAAAATGAGCAAAATTAGCAATAGCGGGAACGAATCAAAAAATACTCTCTATTGCTCGTTCTGCGGCAAGAGTCAGCATGAGGTGCGTAAGCTCATTGCGGGGCCTACTGTATTTATCTGTGATGAATGTGTAGAGCTTTGCATGGATATTATTCGGGAAGAAAATAAGTCTTCTGGGGTTAAGGTGCGTGATGGTGTTCCGACCCCACAGGAAATTATAAAAGTTCTTGATGATTATGTTATTGGTCAGCAGCATGCAAAGCGTGTTCTTTCTGTTGCAGTCCATAATCATTATAAACGGTTAGCGCATCAGTCTAAAAGCAATGATATTGAGTTGGCTAAATCAAATATTCTGCTTGTTGGTCCAACGGGCTGCGGTAAAACTTATCTTGCACAAACATTAGCTCGTATTATTGATGTCCCTTTTACGATGGCGGATGCGACCACTTTGACTGAAGCAGGTTATGTGGGGGAAGATGTTGAAAATATTATTTTAAAGCTTCTTCAAGCGGCGGACTATAATGTTGAACGTGCGCAGCGTGGTATTGTTTATATTGATGAGGTTGATAAGATTTCTCGTAAAGCTGACAATCCTTCTATTACAAGAGATGTTTCTGGGGAAGGGGTTCAGCAAGCGTTATTAAAAATTATGGAAGGAACGATTGCTTCTGTTCCTCCACAAGGTGGACGTAAACATCCGCAACAAGAGTTTCTTCAGGTTGATACCACAAATATTTTATTCATTTGTGGGGGAGCTTTTGCAGGTTTAGAGCGGATTATTTCAGGGCGTGGTGAAAAAACTTCTATTGGTTTTTCTGCGACTGTTAAGGCCCCTGATGAACGTTGTGTTGGTGAAATTTTTCGTGATTTAGAGCCTGAAGATCTTATAAAGTTTGGTTTAATACCAGAATTTATTGGGCGTCTTCCTATAGTCGCTACCTTAGAGGATTTAGACATTAATGCCCTCGTGCAAATTTTATCACAACCTAAAAACGCATTGGTAAAGCAATATCAGCGTCTTTTTGAAATGGAAAATGTTGAGTTAGCATTTCATGAAGATGCTTTACGTGCTATCGCGAAGAAAGCAATTGAACGTAAAACTGGCGCACGTGGTTTACGTTCTATTATGGAGAAGATCCTTCTTGAGACGATGTTTGAACTACCAGCTCTTGAAGGCGTTCAAAAAGTGGTTATTTCGAGTGATGTCGTTGATGGGAAAGCGCGTCCTCTTTATATTTACTCAGAACGTGCAGAAGATAAAGAAAATGTATCAGCATGACGTGGTGCAATATACGATATAAAAAGTGGTAATGAACGGTATTTAATGGGTGTTTCTAATAATATCGTTATAATGCTTGATTTATATGTTACCAATTACCACTTCATGTATTGTGGAGAGCTGAGGTTTTCTTAAGGGTGGGCTTGGTGTTGTAGATAGCTCATAGGCTCCAGAAAGGAGAGTTATGCAATATATTGATGAAAAGACAGATGAAGTAAGAGATGGGGTTTATGCTGTTTTACCTCTTCGTGATATTGTTGTCTTCCCCCATATGATTGTTCCACTTTTTGTGGGCCGCGAAAAATCGATTCGTGCTCTTGAAGAAACGATGACGGTTGACAAGCAAATACTCTTGGTGACACAAAAAAATGCTTCTGATGATGATCCAAAATCAGAAGATATTTATCATATTGGTACATTTGCGAATATTCTTCAACTTTTAAAACTTCCTGATGGCACTGTAAAGGTTTTGGTTGAAGGGACTGCGCGTGCAAAAATTAGTCAATTTTCTTTAAGTGAAGGCTATCATCAGGCTTTTGCAACTGTTACAGAAGAACCTAGAGAGAGTGATGTTGAGATTGAAGCTCTTTCAAGGTCGGTGATTGCTTATTTTGAAAACTATGTAAAGCTTAATAAAAAAATCTCTCCTGAAGTTGTCAATGCGATTGGCCAGATTGATAATCCTTCTAAGCTTGCTGATACGATTGCCTCTCATTTGATGATTAAACTTGCAGAAAAACAGGAAATATTAGAGCTCTTACCTGTACGAGCCCGTCTTGAGCGTGTTCTGTCTTTCATGGAAGGAGAAATTTCTGTTTTGCAGGTTGAAAAACGTATTCGTTCACACGTTAAACGGCAAATGGAAAAAAACCAACGGGAATATTATCTCAATGAGCAGATGAAGGCTATTCAAAAAGAGTTAGGAGCAGGGGATGATAGTCGCGATGAGCTCTCTGAACTCGAAGACCGTATTAAGAATACAAAACTTTCCAAGGAAGCACGGGAAAAAGCTGGAGCAGAATTGAGAAAATTACGGAATATGTCTCCTATGTCTGCGGAAGCGACGGTTGTGCGTAACTATCTTGATTGGTTATTAGCAATGCCTTGGGGTAAAAAATCTAAGATTAAAAACAATTTAGATTTTGCTGAAAAGGTCATGAATAATGAACATTTCGGTCTTGAAAAAGTTAAGGAGAGAATTATTGAATATTTGGCCGTACAAAGTCGTGCGTCAAAGATAAAAGGTCCCATTATTTGTTTGTTAGGTCCTCCTGGTGTTGGGAAAACATCATTAGCGCGCTCTATTGCAAAGGCGACGGGGCGTGAATATGTTCGTATCTCGTTGGGAGGTGTACGGGATGAAGCAGAAATTCGCGGACATCGCCGAACATATATTGGTTCGATGCCTGGAAAAATTATCCAGTCTATGAAAAAAGCAAAAAAATCTAATCCGCTTTTCTTGCTTGATGAAATTGATAAAATGGGACAAGATTTTCGTGGAGATCCTTCCTCTGCTTTATTAGAAGTTCTTGATCCTGAACAAAATGGTACATTCATTGACCATTATTTGGAAGTTGAATATGATCTTTCTGATATCATGTTTATCACGACTGCCAATACGCTTAATATTCCAGGTCCGTTAATGGATCGAATGGAAATTATTCGTATTGCTGGTTATACTGAATGTGAAAAAATGGAAATTGTTAAGCAGCATCTTTTACCAAAGGCACTCAAAGATCACTGTTTGTCTAAAAAAGAACTCAGCATTTCTGATGGAGCACTAAGGTCGATTATTCAGTTTTACACACGTGAAGCAGGTGTTCGTAATCTTGAGCGTGAACTCATGAAAATTGCCCGTAAATCTGTTACAAAAATTCTCAAAACGCATCAAAAATCTGTAAAAGTTATAGAAAATAATCTCAATGATTTCTTGGGTGTTAAACGCTATCACTATAATCAGATTGAAGGAGAAAATCACATTGGTGTTGTGACAGGCCTTGCGTGGACAGAAGTGGGTGGAGAGTTATTGACTATTGAAGGCGTGATGATGCCGGGAAAGGGCAAGATGACTGTAACTGGAAATTTGCGTGATATTATGAAAGAGTCTATTTCTGCGGCAGCATCTTATGTACGTTCTCGTGCTGTTGATTTTGGTATTGAACCTCCACTTTTTGAAAAACGCGATATCCATGTTCATGTTCCAGAAGGGGCGACACCGAAAGATGGTCCATCTGCTGGGATTGCAATGGTGACAGCAATTGTTTCGGTCCTTACAGGAATAGCTGTGCATAAAGATATTGCAATGACTGGTGAAATTACTTTACGTGGACGTGTTTTACCAATTGGTGGATTAAAAGAAAAACTCCTAGCTGCGCTTCGAGGAGGGATAAAAAAAGTACTTATTCCTGAAGAAAACGCAAAAGATTTGGTTGATATTCCTGACGATGTCAAAAATAACATGGAAATTATTCCGGTAAATCATGTGAGTGAAGTTTTGAAACACGCTTTGGTTCATTCCCCTGACACTATTGAGTGGAAAGAACCTTCTACAGCGGCTGTTCCTATCCGGTCAGAGAGTAGCGATAGTGAAGGAATACAGATTGCGCACTGATTCACTCATCTCGTTTATAACGGCATTTTTAAAGGGGCAGAAGGTGTTGTTGTGGTTATTATTCTGTTTTTTTGTTAAAAAAAGTGAAAAATTCCGTGAATAACTGTGATTATTGCTAAAAAAACAATGTTTTGGATAAAAATAAGACTTCTGTTTGCTGTACTTTTCAATAAACTAACCAATAACATGATTAGGTCATGTTGTGTAATATAGGGAAAGGAAATATCTCATGAATAAAAGTGAATTGGTTAGTTCCGTTGCTGAAAAGGCAGGTGTTTCGAAAGCGCAAGCTGGTGCTGTTGTTGACGCTTTTATGGCTTCTGTAACAGAAGCTTTGGCTTCAGGAGGCGATGTTCGTCTTCCAGGTTTTGGTTCTTTTGAAGTTTCTCATCGTGCTGCGACAAAGGGGCGTAATCCTTCAACTGGTGCTGAAATTGATATTCCAGCACGTTCTGTACCTAAATTTTCTGCAGGAAAAAGCCTTAAAGAAGCAGTTAATAAAAAATAATTTAAACAACATTTAAAAAAACCCGATTTATTTATAAGCGGGTTTTTTTTACAGATATTTTTTTAACAGATATATTGTACATGTTTTTCATATAGAAATTTGAGGTCTTTGTACCATTTTTCTTATTTTATGAATTGCTAATGTTTTTGAAAATGATTGTAAAAATTGCATAAAATACCATAGGCTTGGAATGTATAATTTTTAGCCTTTTCAGTAAATATTTCACTTTAATAATGAAGCATTGTGTGGCTTATAAAATATGGCGTTAACTTTTATATGTGAAAGAGCTAAAGTGTTTGTTCAGAACAGTATCTGTAAATGATATAAGACAAAACATTCTGTGAAATGTATAAAACCTACATAAACCGCCATTTTTTCGCTTAATAGAGGTGCACATTGGCACCATCATACTATTTTTCTCAGTTTCTATAATGTTGCGACTAGCTCTCGGCATTTGAGAGGGTGCATACGGGACATTTTTATTCCTTTCTTTAGTAGTTCTCTTAACTTAGAATAGCCAACCTCGCTTGTGTGACGCAGCCTAATTGACTGACTAAGTAGATGGTCTTTATTGATTGACTATAAGAGAGTCTGAAACAAAAAAAATACGATACTTAGGTTTCTCAATCACTATAGAAAAAGATAAATTATTATTATGAAGCAATGCATTGTAAATTTATAAAGTTGCATTGTAATTTCAGTATTATGATTTTTTTTAGCACTTGAGCTGGAAAAGATATATTCAACTCTGTCTTAAATATTTTTATTTCCCTTGCGCTATGCAAGCGAGTATTTTTTATTCATCATAAAATTTTTTTCATCACACAAAAGTTAAAATAAGAGGGGCTCATAAATATTAACAAAGGAAGTAAAAATTAAAAAAAACTATTATCAAATAATAAATAGGGTAGAAAAATATTAATATTAAAAATAAAGTATTATTTTCAACTATTTATTATTATAATATACTGATGTAATTATTTCATATCTTTTACATTATTAAATAAATGATGAAGTGTAGAACAGCGTCTATTGAGTGAGATAGTGTTTTAACAAGGCTTTAGAATGATTTTTTTCATGAGAATCATAGAGATCTATTCGTAGATGGGATGAGTGACGAATCGCGTGTTTTTTTTATAAACAGGAGTTCTTTGATTCTTTATTTGTTAACCACTGAATACAATCATTGAGAGCTCTCGCTGTTATAGCTTGTTTTTTTGCTAATTTTTTTTCTTTACTTGGCAAGCGTTTTCCTGAATGTTTAATAGAAGTAATAGGGGGAAAGAGTCCAAAATTGATATTCATTGGCTGAAAAGACTGCCTTTCTGCTTCTTCATCGATAATGTGTCCCCCCGTAATGTGATTCAAAAGAGCTCCGAATGCCGTGGTGTGTGGGGGGAGGCAAGGACAGTTGTGATGATATTCTGCAGCGGCAAAACGTCCAGCAAGAAGCCCTATAGCTGCTGATTCTACATAACCTTCACATCCGGTAATTTGTCCTGCAAAGCGTAGTTGTTTTTTTTGTTTTAAACGAAGGGTTTGATCAAGAATGATTGGAGAGTTGAGATAGGTATTGCGGTGAAGACCACCAAGACGTGCAAATTCTGCTTTTTCAAGACCAGGAATCATTCTAAAAATGCGGACTTGTTCACCGTATTTCAGTTTTGTTTGAAAGCCGACCATATTGTAAAGCGTTCCGAGTTTATTATCTTGGCGTAATTGAACGACAGCATAGGGTTTAACGGTGGGATTATGGGCATTGGTTAAGCCCATAGGTTTCATAGGCCCATGTCTTAAAGTTTCAAGTCCGCGCTCAGCCATAATTTCGATAGGGAGGCATCCATCAAAATAGGGCGTTTTTTCAAAGTCGCGAAACTCTGTTTTCTCTGCATTTTTTAGTGCTTCAACGAATGTTTCATATTGTTCTTTGTTGAGGGGACAATTAAGATAGTCTTTTCCTGTTCCCGCAGGACCAATTTTATCGTAGCGAGACTGATACCAACAAATATTCATATCAATACTATCGGTATGGATAATAGGTGCAATAGCATCAAAAAAAGAAAGAGCTTTTATACCGGTTATTGCTTTTAATTCTTGAGCAAGTGCTGGTGAGGTAAGGGGCCCCGTTGCAATGACAACATGTTTCCAATCTTTAGGAATTTCTTGAACTTCTTCGCGTTTGATCGTTATGAGTGAATGGCTTTCAAGTGCTGATGTCACGGTTTTTGAAAATCCATCACGGTCAACAGCAAGGGCACTCCCAGCAGGGACT
Organism: Bartonella sp. AU15XJBT; assembly: GCF_028618615.1. Classification (NCBI taxonomy): domain Bacteria; kingdom Pseudomonadati; phylum Pseudomonadota; class Alphaproteobacteria; order Hyphomicrobiales; family Bartonellaceae; genus Bartonella; species Bartonella sp. AU15XJBT. Next base: position 9,047 of record NZ_JAQITG010000002.1, on the reverse strand, counting down.
TGGTTGGCATCAGCAGCTTCCATAATTAATGATTTTGCTAATCGCATTTCAGCATGTAAAAGTCCTACGGCATTTGTTGATGAATCATCAGAACGGAATGAATTTGAACAAACCAGTTCTGCCAATTTACCGGTTTTATGGGCGTCTGATTTTTTTTGGGGGCGCATTTCATGCAAAATAACAGGAATTCCTGATTGAGCGATTTGCCAGCTTGCTTCACACCCCGCAAGACCGCCACCGATAATATGAATTGGAGTATCAAATATCTTTAACATAATCGACTTTTAGCGTAAGCCGCCGTGTATGAAAAGCATAGATTTTGTTTTTGTTCTTTGTAAGAATGAGGTGTATTGAGTTTTTTTAATATATTTGTTTGCTTTTTTTCTATAATTAATGGTATAGAAACGCCGCTTGTATAAGGTCATTAGCTTACTAAGTTTGAGCGGATGTGGCGAAATTGGTAGACGCACCAGATTTAGGTTCTGGCGGGAGACCGTGGGGGTTCGAGTCCCTCCATCCGCACCAAAGCAATCCCTTAAGTGCTACGGATTTCTACGTGTCTGGAATTCCGCTTCATGGTAATGTAACACTTGAAGTGTTAGAATGTAATGATGATTAGAGTGGGTTTATCCCTCTCCTTAGAAAAATGAAGGTGTTTAATGCAGGTTACCGAGACGCTTAATGAAGGACTGAAGCGCGAAATTAAGATCGTGGTTCCAGCGAAAGATTTAGAAGAAAAATTGAATGAACGATTGGATGATACCAAGGGTAAGATCAGACTTAATGGTTTTCGTCCTGGTAAGGTGCCGGGTGGGTATTTGCGAAAAATGTATGGTAAATCTTTTATGGCAGAGATTCTCAATGAGATACTCAGTGATGCGCCACGTTCTATTTTAGCGGACCGTAATGAACGTCCAGCGATGCAGCCGAAAATTGATATCGATGAAGATGAAAAAATTTTAGATGGAAAAGCCGATTTTACTTTTAGTTTAAAGTATGAAGTCTTACCAAAAATTGAAATTAAGGACTTTGAACATATTGAGGTTATTCGTGAAATTGCAGCTATCCCTGAAAAGGATATTGATGAGCAAGTCAATCGTGTCCTTTCTTCTACGCGTAATTATTCCCTAAAAGAGGGATCTTCTGAAGAAGGTGATCGTATTACCATAGACTATCTGGGTAAGCTTGAGGGGGTTCCATTTGAAGGTGGAGCAGATAATGATGCACAACTAATTCTTGGATCCAAACAATTTATTCCTGGTTTTGAAGAGCAATTGGTTGGTGTGAAAGCTGGGGATACAAAAACAATTTCTGTTAAATTTCCTGATAATTACAGTGCGGCACATTTGGCAGGACGGGAAGCAGAGTTTGACATTACTATCAAAGCTGTCTTTAAGCCAGATGAATTAAAAATTGATGATGAAGCGGCGAAAAAAGTTGGTTTAGAATCTCTAGATCGTTTGCGTGAGGTTGTTCGTGGGCAGATAGAAAGCCAATACGGTTCAATGACACGTCAAAAAGTTAAGCGTCAAATTCTTGATGCTTTAGATGCTGATTATGATTTTGAGATTCCTGAAGGACTTTTAGAAATTGAGTTCAATAATATATGGGCTCAGGTTAATGATGATTTGAAAAAGGCTGGACGTAGTTTTGAGGATGAGGGTATTACAGAAGAAAAGGCACGGGAGGAGTATCGTATCCTTGCACAACGTCGTGTTCGTCTTGGTTTGGTACTTTCTGAAATTGGAATGAAGGTTGGTGTTAAAGTTAATGAAGATGAACTAAAAGCGGCTGTTTTTGAGCAAGTTCGTCAGTATCCTGGACAAGAAAAAGAGATTATGGACTTTTTCCGGAAGACTCCGGAAGCTGTTGAAAATCTACGTGCTCCGATTTTTGAAGAAAAGGTTATTGATCATTTGTTAGCTCAGATAAAAGTCACAGATAAAGAAGTGACGATTGAAGAGTTGATGAAAGAATATGATGAATTAGATCTCCCTGAAGAAAAGCCGGCAAAGAAAAAATCTACTGTGAAAGAAAAGTCTGCAGAAAAAACATCAGCTAAGAAAAAGGCTCCTAAAAAAGCTTAATATTTATGCAAACATAACAAGCCCGATAAAATCGGACTTGTTGTGAGATTGTATTTTGAGCTTGCACTGTGAACGGTTTTAGATAAACCATGGGATAGATTTTAAAATATTGGTAGTGGATTGGCAATGAGCATCATTGATACGCGTATTCCTGATTCTAAGCGTTTTATTTCTGGCGTTACAGGTGATTGGGAAGTCATCATTGGCATGGAGGTTCATGCGCAAATCATATCAAATTCGAAACTTTTTTCAGGAGCATCAACCAAATTTGGTGCAGAGCCGAACAATCATGTATCACTTATTGATGCGGCTATGCCAGGGATGTTGCCAGTTTTGAATGAAGAATGTGTTCGTCAAGCTGTTCGAACAGGTTTGGGATTAAAAGCGCGTATTAATTTAAAATCTGTTTTTGATCGTAAAAATTATTTTTATCCAGATTTACCGCAGGGGTATCAGATTTCTCAGTTTCGCTATCCCATTGTAGGAGAGGGGAAGATTATCATATCTGTTGGTCCAGATTCGAATGGCCAGTTCGAGGATATCGAAGTAGGAATTGAGAGATTACATCTTGAACAGGATGCTGGGAAATCGATGCATGATCAACATCCAACGATGTCTTTCGTGGATCTTAATCGCTCTGGTGTTGCTCTTATGGAAATTGTTTCCAAACCTGATATGCGCTCATCAGATGAAGCCAAAGCTTATATGACAAAATTACGTACGATTGTCCGTTATTTAGGGACTTGCGATGGCAATATGGATGAAGGTTCTATGCGTGCGGATGTTAATGTATCTGTTCGTCGTCCTGGTGAAGATTTTGGAACGCGTTGTGAAATAAAAAATGTTAATTCTATTCGTTTTATTGGTCAAGCGATTGAGTATGAAGCGCGTCGTCAGATCGCAATTTTAGAAGATGGCGGCATCATAGAGCAAGAAACTCGGCTTTTTGATGCAACTAAAGGTGAAACCCGCTCTATGCGCTCAAAGGAAGAAGCGCATGACTATCGTTATTTCCCTGATCCTGATCTTTTACCATTAGAATTTAATCAAGCATTTGTGGATGCTTTGGCAGCGGATTTACCAGAATTACCTGACGCGATAAAAGCACGTTTTATTAAGGAAATGGGATTGACGGTGTATGATGCTTCCATTCTTGTGACAGAAAAAGCTATTGCTGATTATTTTGAAGAAGTAGCGTATGGGCGTGATGGAAAAATAGTTGCCAATTGGGTGATTAATGATCTTTTAGGGGCTTTAAATAAAGATAATCGTGAAATTGAAGAATCACCAGTATCGCCAAATCAGTTGGGAAGCATTATTGATCTTATAAAAGAGGGAACAATTTCTGGAAAAATTGCCAAAGATCTTTTTGAGATTGTTTGGAATGAGGGGGGAGATCCACGCCAAATTGTAGAAGAGCGCAATATGAAGCAGGTAACAGATACAAAGGCTATTGAAAGAGCAGTTGATGAGATCGTTGCCAATAATTATGATAAAGTTGTGCAGGCAAAGCAAAAACCTGCTTTAGCTGGTTGGTTTGTTGGACAAGTAATGAAAGCAACTGGGGGTAAGGCAAATCCTCAAACTGTTAATGAGTTGGTTAAGATGAAACTTGGCATAGATTAAATTTTATGGGGTGGAGAAGAATCTATAAATATGATATCTTCTTGAAATTAAGGGATGGAGAGTTATCCTATCAATTGAAGTTGCGGCTGAATTACCAGTAACTTTTTCGGTAATTTCAAGCATTAGCAAGTTTATTCCAGCGATTGATTTCATGAGTATGCTGAAGAAATGGAATAGAAAATGGCTCGTTTTTTTAAGCAAATCTTTACGTGGTGGGGTGGTAATACCATTGGTACGCGTTTTTTTACATGGCGCAAAGGTAAGCGGATAGGGGAAGATCAATTTGGGAATATATATTATGAAGGGGGACTTCATAAGGATGGTTATCCGCGTCGTTGGGTTATTTATAAAGACTATTCTGAAGCCTCTACTATTCCACCAGGTTGGCACGGCTGGATTCATCATCGCTTTGAGTGTCCACCAACCCAAGAAGATTATCATCCCTATGAATGGGAAAAACCTCATGTCGCAAATATGACAGGAACAAGTGAGGCTTATCGGCCAAAGGGGGCTATTCCTTACAATGATGAGCGTCCTTGTGTGCATGAAGATTATGATGCGTGGTCACCTAAAAAATAAAATGTTTTAATGGGCGCGTGTATTTTTGTTTTGTTTGGCTCTACGTTATGACAAAAGTTATTTTTAAGGTGCGATTGGTTTTGATATGGTGAGTTTTTTTTTATTGTTAAGGTTAAGGCATTTTATACATATTTTTTTAATAGGAATTTTAGTATTTTTATTCTTAAATAGTGGGGGGCGGGCTGAGCGTATTAGCAATGGAATTGCAGTTTTTGCAGGTCTTGATAAAATTACGGGGCGGACGACACGTTTTGAAGTTTCTCTTGGTGAAATTTATCAGTACGGTGCATTACAGGTAACACCCCGTGCTTGTTATACGAGCTCTAAAGATGAACCAACGCGTACAACAGGTTTTGTGGAAGTCAACGAAGTAACATTAGATAAAAAAATACGGCGTATTTTTACAGGATGGATGTTTGCAGATAGTCCTGGTTTGAACGCTGTTGAACATCCTATTTATGATGTGTGGTTAAAAGATTGCAAGCAAAATTCCCAAAATATACCTCTTCAGGAATAGTGTGTTATCTATTTATAATACATTGATTTATAATGATGATTTATCATTTTACAATTTGAATGAGAGGTTCGCATTTCTATGATTTTCTCATTTCAAACTTTCTTATATTGAAACGATCAAAATTATTGCCTTATTTGTTACAAGCGGTGGACGTGTGAATACTACTGTTTAAGAAAGGAATGAAAGTTTCTCTTATGAAACGTTTAAATCCAAGGATTCACTATGCAAATCAACGTATTTTTTTGAGTGTTCCATAGAAAAAATTCTTGAGTTATATCTGTTAGAGGTAGAAATGAAAGGTTTGTTTATATTTGTTCAAGAGATGAATTGACTCTTTTGCATTGAATAGGTTGCATCTCTCATGAAAAACAGAACGTCATTGTATTACATATTTACGGGCTTGTTTTAAAGAGACCTCTTCTCTTAAGGCTCGTCACATCCGTTTTGCAACAGAACCCATGAATGTTATAACGATAAATCCATTGAGTATTCTCTCCCTTTACGCATGTAAAGGAGCAAGTAGACACCATCACACACTCTGCCAGCGCCCAATATTACCGGATAGTCCTTGGCACTTGAAGACTCTTCATAAGAGATATTTTTATTCCTCTCTTGTACAGTTTTTATCAACACGACTCTTCCCGCTTGTAATGTGCAAGCGAATGGTTTTGATTGATTCAATTGCGTAATTTATGAAACACCAATGATTATATCGAGAGAAAACAACTGTGTTGGGTGAGCCTTTCTTCTCATGGAGATTTCTTTTTTATTCAAAAAGTAGAAGTAATTCAAGCGCTGTTGTTGGAACAATTGAAGTTTAAGATTATTTAAAGTTTCAATTGAAGTATAGGTTGATTAAAAAATGCAAAAATTGGTACATTTCTGGCAAAAGCAATATTTATGTATTTTACATTTTCATTATAGACTGCTTTATAAGTGATTTTCTTTATTCATAAGCTCTTGCATATTGCGTGAAAACCTTCATATTTCAATAAGCAGGATATCGCTCATTTTGTGAATCATATTTTTGATATCCATACTTTTCAAAATCTTTTGTATAAGAGACACATGTTTTTACGGTGAGCTATTGAAGATTAAAAAGGGGGGCTAAGAGGCGCTAAAAGATTCCTTATTACTTGGATAGTAGTATCTTTATTTTGTGTAAAGAATAACCAGTTATTTTAAAGAATATGAGATTTTATATAATGAAAGATTCTCGTCATCAATATAAGAATGTTTCCCGATTGCCGAGACAATCTAAAGAACCTTTATTGAATGTTCCGTTTATTATTGTTGTCTTGATAGCATTTTGTTTTTGTCTTTATTGCATTCCTCAGTATTTTTTTTCTCGTCAGCTTTATATTGAGAGTTTTGAGTTTTTTTCATTTACACCAGCATTGTTTAAGAAGGATCCTATCGCATTTTTCTATACCATGGTGAGTTATTCATTTATGCATGGTAGTTTTAAACATGTTGCTCTTAATATGGTTTGGCTTTTGGTTTTTGGCTCTCCTTTAGTAAGGCATTTTGGTGTTTTACGTTTTTTAGTTTTTTGGGTGTTAACGGCAGTTATTTCTGTTTTGACTTATTTTACATTTCATCAAGAAAGTATCATATCACTTGTTGGGGCATCAGGTTCCGTATCTGGAATGATGGGAGCTATTGCACGTTACGGTTTCCCTAGCAGCTATTTAGGTGTCAATGCGCAGAACGAAAAACCTTTTGGGTCTTTATTATCCATCAAAAAAGCCCTTTGTTCCAAAGGCGTACTTATTTATATAAGTGTATGGCTGGCAGCTGATTTTATCATAGGTATTTCTTCCATTCTGTTTGAAGAAAATGGTCTCTCAATAGCATGGGAAGCGCATATTGGCGGGTTTTTAGCGGGTTTTTTGTTGGTTGGCTTTTTTGATGTTTCACAAAAAAAATTAAAAACTAGAATCTAAGATATTTATGCGCCACATAAAGCGCTATTGTTGCTGCGTTTGAAACATTTAATGATTTAATATTTCCAGGCATATCAAGGCGCGCTAGAGCACAAACGGTTTCACGTGTTTTTTTTCGTAAACCTTTACCTTCTGCTCCTAAAACAAGAGCAATTTTATTCCCTGTTAATGTTGTTTCTAGAGGTTGATCCCCTTCTGAATCGAGACCAAAGCTTGTAAAACCTGTTTGGTGGAGTTCTTGAAGAGTTTCAGCGAGGTTTCGTACGGTAATATAATGAATCATTTCTAGAGCCCCTGATGCTGCTTTTGCAAGAACGCCACTTTCGTGGGGAGAATGACGGAAAGTGGTAATAAGTGCCTTCGCTTTAAATGCAACGGCAGAGCGCATAATAGCGCCAACATTATGTGGATCAGTAATTTGATCCATGACAATGACCAGATCAGTATTGGTTAATTCCGATAGTTTGCATGGTTTGAGAGGAGAGGTTTCCAAAACAACCCCTTGATGAACTGCCTCACTTCCAACAAGCGAATCAAGATATTTGGGGGCGCATAATTTAACAGAGCAAGGATAATCTGATTCGGATATATTTAATCTTTTTAAGGCATTTTGTGTAACGTACAGACATTTAAAAATTCTTTTTGGGTTTTTTAAAGCAGCCTGAACGGCATGAATGCCATAAAGATGGATTATCCCTTGCTGTAAAGAAGCAGCTCCCTTCTTCAGATTTGTGGAAGATCGAGAAGGAGAGCCTTTCGTATCCCGATATCGGCGACGTAAACGAGCATAATGAGAATTTTGTGATGTTTTTTCTTTCATAACTTCTTTATAGCGTTTTAATAAGAAAAAGTGCTAGAAAAAATCTATGATTTAAAAATATGAGCAGGAAATTTGTACAGAATTGTATTTATTCTGTTGACAGATACAATCGTAATCGTCATAACCACTTCGCAATCAGATTGAATTGAATGGGTGTTCGAGATGATTGTCGTGATGCCTCATCGCGCGACTTTGCCGGTGTAATGGAGGGGTGCCCGAGTGGTTAAAGGGGGCGGACTGTAAATCCGTTGCGTATGCTACGTTGGTTCGAATCCAACCCCCTCCACCATTCATCGAAGGAGTGTTAGTAGGTGGATCATGCGGGTATAGCTCAATGGTAGAGCAGCAGCCTTCCAAGCTGAATATGCGGGTTCGATTCCCGCTACCCGCTCCAAATGGTTGTTGATGATTAGGCAAGTAGGTATGATGGAAGGTATTCCATTATTAAAGTGGGCGGGATTTTCCGTCTAAGGTTAAGAGTTGTGGTGATTGGGCTTGGTGTACGGTCCAGTTGAATTCAGTTTTGCAGGCCTGTTTCTAGGTGCTAACAAAGATAGAGAATAAAACAAGAGATTAATAGCAATGGCGAAGAGCAAATTTGAACGTACAAAACCGCATGTTAATATAGGTACGATTGGTCACGTTGATCATGGGAAGACATCATTGACAGCAGCGATTACGAAATTTTTTGGTGAGTTTAAAGCATATGACCAAATTGATGCAGCACCAGAAGAGCGCGCCCGTGGAATTACCATTTCTACAGCCCACGTTGAGTATGAAACAGAAAATCGTCACTATGCCCACGTTGATTGCCCCGGACACGCAGATTATGTGAAAAACATGATCACAGGGGCAGCTCAGATGGATGGTGCTATTCTGGTTGTTTCTGCGGCTGATGGCCCAATGCCTCAGACGCGTGAGCATATTTTGCTAGCCCGTCAGGTTGGTGTTCCTGCGATTGTTGTTTTTCTTAATAAAGTTGATCAGGTTGATGATAGCGAACTTTTAGATCTTGTAGAGCTTGAGGTTCGGGAACTTTTATCTAAATATGATTTTCCTGGTGATGATGTGCCAATTGTTAAAGGTTCAGCGTTGGCTGCCCTTGAGGACAAGGATAAAAGCATTGGTGAAGATGCGGTTCGTCTTTTGATGAGTGAGGTTGATAAGTATATTCCAACCCCTGAACGTCCTGTTGATCAACCATTCTTGATGCCGATAGAAGATGTCTTTTCGATTTCAGGTCGTGGAACAGTTGTTACGGGTCGTGTTGAGCGCGGTGTTATTAAGGTTGGGGAAGAAATCGAGATTATCGGAATTCGTCCAACATCTAAGACAACAGTCACAGGTGTTGAAATGTTCCGTAAGCTTTTAGATCAAGGTCAAGCGGGTGATAATATTGGTGCTCTGCTTCGCGGTGTTGACCGTGAAGGGATTGAGCGAGGTCAAGTATTGGCGAAGCCCGGATCTGTTAC